>DATHRM010000167.1:0-10497 GCA_035465295.1 Woeseiaceae bacterium
CGCTTCCAGCGGCTGTCCGGGGCGATCGACCTCGACTACGACGACGCGAAACCGAGTCTCGCGGTCGGCATGGCCAACAGCCGCTGGGGCGCGCTTGCTGACTTCGGCGCGGAACGTCGCAACGGCACGAAGCGCCTCTACGGCGATAACGGCAACAGCTTTGTCGCCGTCGTGGAATTCGGCGACACGGTGCGAGCGAAGTCGATCCTGGTCGGCGGGCAGAACAACGACCCGGCGTCACCGCACTTCGACGACCAGGCGCCGCTCTACGTGGATCACGAGTTCAAGGAAGTGGCGTACTACCGGGAAGACGTCGAGCGCCGTGCCGGGGAACGCTACAGGCCCGGAGAGCGCAATCGCTAACCTGCTGCTTTGCCGCCCAGCAGTTTCCGCATGTCGGCGAGCATGTGCCGCAAGGTGCCCGTCATGAGGACGAATTCGGCATCCAGGCGGGTCAACGGGTCCGCGTCGTCATCGCCGTCGTCGTCGGCGCCGAGAAAACGCATTTTTCGAATTACCCCTTCCTCGTCCAGCACGCAGCTCAGCAGGTTGTCGTAGACGATTGCGAGATGCGTCAGCCGCATCCCGTTCGCAACGTGGTCTTTTATCGTCTTGTCGTTGAGGTCGAAGTCCACCCAGCGGACGACGGAACGGGGCTCCGCCGGGTCCTGCATCCGGCACTCGCGGCCGAGTGCGAACTGACGCGGTGCGCTGCCGAAGAAGACCTTGTTGAGCAATTCTCCGACCGGCCGCTCGAACTTGAGGGGCGTGATCGTGACGTCGTCGAACGGTGCCCGCAAATGCAGCAGGAACCGGTCCGCAGCGGCATTCTGTGCGGCGTCGATGCCGAGTACGTTTTGCTTCAGGTCCACATAGCCGTGAATGCGGTCCGACTTGAGCATCGCCTTCGGCAGCAGCTCGTCGCGCGTCTCCGCTTTCAGCCGCCGCTTTTCCCGCGCCCCGGGTTTCTCTTTCATGCGCGCCTGGTATTCGTCGATACGTTTTTCCAGCTCTTCGTTGATCGCGGCAGCAGGCAGCACCCGTGACTGGCTGCGCAGCTTCATGAGGTCCGCGCCATTCACCCGGCGCGCGAGACTGTCGCTGCTCTCCGCGTCGATCGGCACCCAGCCCGACCGCCGTTCGGTCAGCGGGCCGCAGGGCTCGAAAGCAGACTGCAAGAGCTTTTCGGAGACGGCCTTTTCAGAGTCGGGCCATTTACCGTCGAGGCGATAGAAACGGACGTTGCGGAACATCGTTGCTCTTCATTGACGAGGGGGCGGCGGAGTATCGTTTTTCGATCCCTGCTTGTCCAATCGTGCTCCCGGCATCGATTGCCCACGTTATGTCGAACGGAAAGCGTGAATTGCGTCACAAAACGCCCGGAACTGGACCTAAGTCGAGTGTTTTATTGGCTTTTCTGGCGGCGGCAGGGCCACCGCCAGGCACTACCCTTGAGACTGCAATACCGTGACAGGCGCCCTGCTCGAGCGCCTGCACGGGCAAGTCGGAGGGGAGCTGACAATGAAGAACACGACATTTGCATTCGGCCCGGCCGCCGGGGAGCGAGAGGACGGCGCACCCGTGGATTATGCCTGCTACCGCAACGAGGTCCGCGACCAGCTCGCCGAGACCGACATCATGCTTGCGGTGATTCTCGATAACGACGACGAGCAACAGGGCTTCGATCCCTACAACTCCGCTGGCGCCTGAGCGGGCGCCGTTCCGCTGCGCGTCCACGGTTCGGTTTGCACGGTCCGGGGGCTGATGGGCTAGGATACGCTTCGTCTATCTTTGTCCCGCATTGGAGCGCGTATGCGCCAAGCCCCCCGTCAATTCCTGATCTTCGCTCTGGCCTGCCTGCTCGCTGCCTGCGGCAGGGAACAGACAGAAGCGATCACGGACCTGCCGCCCGCCGAACTCGTGCTGCTCGGCGGAGAAATTGCGACCGTCGATGCCGTGATCGGCAACGTCCAGGCACTGGCGGTCGACGGCTACAGGATTGCTGCCGTCGGCACCGACGAGGAGATATCGGCTTACATCGGGCCGGAGACCGAGGTGATCGATCTTGAAGGGCGTTTCGTCATGCCCGGCTTCATCGAGGGCCACGGACACTTCCTGAGCCTCGGCGAATCGTTGCGCATTCTCGACCTGAACGACGTGCGCGACTGGGACGAGGTCGTTCGCATGGTCGCGGTGGCGGCCGACAAGGCGCAGCCCGGCGAGTGGATCACCGGTCGCGGGTGGCACCAGGACAAGTGGGAACGTGTTCCAGACGATGCAGTCGAAGGCGTGCCGGTGAACGACTCGCTATCGGAAGCGTCGCCGGACAACCCGGTCAGGCTGACGCACGCCAGTGGCCATGCCTATTTTGCGAACGACGCAGCACTCGCGGCTGCAGGTATCGACGCCGATACGCCGGATCCCCGCGGCGGGACGATCGTCCGGGATACCGATGGCGAGGCAACCGGCATGCTGCGCGAGACGGCGCGTGATTTTGTCGATGCAGCCGAACGCCAATACGTAGAGAGCATGTCGCCCGAGAAACGCAGCGCGCTCGATCGTGAGCGGGTCAGGCTGGCCGGCGACCGTGCGCTGATGCACGGCGTGACGTCCTTCCAGGATGCCGGGGAGCGCACCCGCAAGTTCATCGACACCATCGAATTCCTGAAGATGTTGGAAGCGGAGGGCGAACTGCCCGTCAGGCTCTACATGATGGAGCGGGGCGTGCCCGTCGAAAACCTCGACGACGCCCTGCCGGTCCTGAAAATGCTGCCCGAGGGCAACGACTTCCTGACAGTGCGGTCCATCAAGAAACAGATCGACGGCGCGCTCGGTGCACACGGTGCATGGCTGCTCCAGCCATATGAGGATTTGCCGGATTCGGATGGTCTGGTGCTCGAGACGGTCGAGGACATCGAGGCGACCGCGGAACTCGCGGTTCGACACGGCTACCAGCTCAATACGCACGCGATCGGCGACCGCGCCGTGCGTGAGGTGCTGGATCTCTACGAGCGCGTCTGGGAACGGATGGAAGTCGACGGCAGCAAGCTGCGCTGGCGCATTGAGCATGCGCAGCACATCCAGCCCGAGGACGTACCGCGCTTCGGCGAACTCGGCGTGATCGCATCGATCCAGGCCGTGCACGGCACCTCTGATGGGCCGTGGATCCCGACCCGGCTCGGCGAGGAGCGGGCAGAGGTGACATCGCAACCCTGGCGCGAACTGTTCAGCACCGGCGCGGTCGTGACGAACGGCACCGACGTTCCCGTGGAGCGCATTGACCCAGTCGCGTCCTTTTATTCATCCGTATCTCGGATGATGGTGAATGGCGAGCGCTTTTACCCGGAACACGTCATGACCCGCGAGGAAGCGCTGATGACCTACACGATCAACAATGCCTACGCGGCCTTCGAGGAAGATCTGAAAGGTTCACTGGTACCCGGCAAATATGCGGATTTCGTTGTGTTGTCGCAAAACCTGTTGACCGTCGACGAGGAACGCATACTGGACACGAAGATCGAAATGACCTTTATCGGCGGCGAGTTGCGCTATCAGCGAGAGGAAGCGTTGGCGGTAAAGTGAGTCTTGCACCATCGGGCCCATCGCATACTCGGAGGTCTCGCGTTAGAATACGCGGCCAGTTCAAGCGCCCGTAGCTCAGCTGGATAGAGTACTGCCCTCCGAAGGCAGGGGTCACAGGTTCGAATCCTGTCGGGCGCGCCAGTAAACCAAAATGGGCCCCTTGCGGGCCCATTTTTGTTTACCGGTGTGGCGCATCAGGATCGAGCCTCGTTCGACAAAACGCGCAGCGTTTTGGACGCGCGCAGCGCGCCCCGAAGGGGTGAGCCGGCGTAGCCGGCGAATCCATCCTGTCGGGCGCGCCAACCTTTTCAATTACTTACGATTTCTGCCGCCACGTGTGGCAGGGGGCGTAAGCGCTGGGTAAGCGCAAATACCCAGCATTCAGAGTGTTATCTTGTCGATTCGGGTTCCCGAAAACCGTTCTTGCGCATTCACTGCGTTATTACTTCCATGTGCTGACTTACGGTTGGGCTGACAGACTGACAGTGGAAATCGGGGGGGCGGTTGAGCATACGCTCATTCGACGTCTGAATTGCTCGAGCCAGCGGACTGCAAATCCGCGTGTCGGCGGTTCGATTCTGCCCTTGGCCACCAATTCTCAATAAAGAAAGGGTCAGAGCCGCGGCTCTGACCCCGTCTTATGGATTCCTCTGGAGACAGATTACTCGATGAGCTCGGGGTCAGTTCATGCGCCCGGCGCAACGCTTGAGTGCACAAAAAAGTAAACTGTCCCCATCAAGGTGTTTGCCTGGCTACTCGGCAATGCGATGTCCTGCTCCGAAGTCGAACCAGACATGCGCATGCACTATTGACCCGGGTGGCAGCAAGAACCCCGGTGCGGACGGTGTGGGTATTGCGCCCCAGGCCACGTGACCCGAGTGATGTATCACGGCGATACTGATGAGCCGGTCATCGCCGATCCCGTCTTGTGCGGCGTCGTCGGGACAGAAGTTGAGTTTTCTCGACAGGTGCCCTGTTCCGCGCTCGTCTGTAATGATGACATTCGGCACACCGCCGAGAGGCACCGGCCGTAAGGATCCATCGGTCCGCAGCCACAGCGCTAACGCGGAGTACATGCGATTCGGGATGAGTTCCTTTACCGAGAGGTTGATGTAGTTGCCATTCGGTCCGCATCGAGTGAAGGCCATGCCTTGACCTCTCAACCAATCGCGAAGTCTGATCGGTTCCGGCCGCCCTGGTTCCGCTTGCGTCGGCCCAATCACGGGCGCCGCCGGATCCAGGTGGAACGGGATCGCGCTACGCTCGAGCAACCCGTTGACGAATGTGGCCACTTCACGGAGCGGAACATTGATGTTGGGCAGAACTTCCGGGGGCACCGCCGCCAGGTTCGGAAACGTGGTTGCCAGAATCGCATCCGGGTCGCTGGTTGGCGTCAATGGCATCGGCAGCGGGCCGACAGGATTGTATTCGTCGACCGTACTGAACCCGAAGGTCGGGACTGGCACAAAATCATAGGTATACAAGGGCTGCCCCAACAGGCGATTGGCGCCCGTTACAGCTTCGCCCTTGGTGATACTGGCCTGTGTACTGTGACCCCCGGCATACGCGTTGCCACAGACGAGAAAAACACTGATCGTGGCTGCGATCAGGCGAAATGACTTGGTTTGTTTGTTATTCATGGAAGCCTCCGATGCTGGTTGTCACGGCTGAAATCAGCATAGACCGGCCGCCCGCCGCGAGTCTTGGGTTAGAATCAGGAAAACTCTGGGATTATTGTGGGATGCTCAGAGGAGCTCCCCGGTCCCCACAGTCGGAGGTGGATCGTGCCCACGGACGACAATTCACTAAAGTTCGGTCCGTACCGTTTGCACCCGGTTCAGGGGCTGACTCACGGCGATAGGGAAATTCACGTGACCCCTAAATCGCTGGCTGTCCTCTATATGCTGGTGCGACGATCCGGAGAAATCGTAACCAAGAAGGAACTGTTCGACACGGCCTGGTCGGGCCGCTCGGTCACCGACGCTGCCCTCAGTTCCTGCATTCGCGAGCTCCGGCAGGCGCTGGGCGATGATGCGCGCAAACCAAGCTACCTGGAAACAGTACATCGGCGGGGGTTTCGCTTCATTATGCCTTGCAGCAAATTTGACGAGGGTGGGGTGGTACCGCGGCCCGACAACCTGCACCACGAGCGCGAACTCGACGCGCTCGGCGTGTACCTCGATCGTGCACGACGCGGATCCGTTCAACTTGTCGCCGTACAAGGCGATGAGGATAGCGGCCGGAGCGTGCTCGTCGACGCATTCGTTGCGCGGGCAGCCGACAGTGCCGCCTGGCAGGTAGCGCGCGGTGCCTGCGATGAGTTGACAGGAAGCGGAGACCCCTATAGCCCACTGCTGGAGGCTCTCACGGCACTTTGCCTGCAGCCGGGCGGTGCACTGATCGTGTCACAGTTGCGGCACCATGCACCGACCTGGTTGGGCGAACTGACGACCGTGCTGCAACCCGGTGATCTCGAGGCGCAGCGACGGATAACCTCCGGCGTGATGACCGTACGCCTGCACCGTGAGCTGGATGCCGCGCTCGGCGCAATTGCGAATGGGCGGCCGCTGTTACTGATACTGGAAGATCTGCAGTGGAGCGATGAAGGGACGCTGGACTGGCTTGCCGGCCTCGAACAGCGCGTCACTGCACCCCTGCTGCTACTCGTCACACACACATCCGATGCCCGACCTGACGTCGGGCATACACTGGTGCTCGAAGCAAATGCCGAAGGCGCTACCGGCAGACGGTTCGACCGGTTGAGCGATCGCGATCGGGAAGTACTGGAGGCTGCGGGTACCATCGGCATCCGATTCTCCGAGGCCGAAGTCGCGCGAGTACTGGATATGCCACGGGACACCGTTGCCGACGCGCTGGCCGGGCTGGCCGCAGCCGGGGATGTCGTTTGCGATACGGGCGAAGGTCGGCCAACCGACGCGATGGGTGGCCGGAGGTATCGCTTCGGCAGCAGAATGCGCCGCGCGCAGCTGCTCGAGCGATTACCGGTGCAGAGCAGCCGCCGTCTCCATCGCCGCGTCGCCCGGAGCCTCGAGTCGGCGCTCGGCGAGTCTGCGTCGGAGCGATCTCCGGAACTGGCGGCCAGGTATGAGCGAGCCTACGATGTCGCGCGTGCTGTGGGCAGCTACCACGAGGCCGCCGTACTCTGCCGGAGGCGAGGCGCACGCCGTATCGCACGCACTCATCTCCGGCGCGCGCTCGCTTTACTCGCGGGAATTCCTGGTTCAGCGGAACGCAATAGATGGGACGCGTTGCTGCACGCTGCTGTTGGTGGCGACCTGGCCGATGAAAAGGGCCCCAGAAACGTCGAGGCGGGCGAATGCTACGCACGAGCCCTGAAACTCGTGGAGGAAATGCAGGCCAGTCGCGGGTCGTTCGCCATCCTGTGGCAGATCTGGGTGTTCCAGTTTCAGCGGGGGCCCGTGGCAAAAGCCCATGAGATTGCAGTCCGGCTATCAGAGATTGCGCATGAGATCGATGACCCGGCGCTCGAGCTCTGCGCACACCACGCTTTCTGGTGTACAGCGCTGTTACTTGGTGACGTGCGCAACGTTTTGCGTCACACCCAGGAGGGTCTGGCGCTTTGTGGTTCCGGGCTGGACGGCGAACCTCCAATTACATTCGGCTGTTCGGTCCACGACTCGGGTGTCAGCAATCATCATGCGGCAGTTTGCGCAGGCTTCTTTGGCGCCTGGGCGAAAGCGCTGGCAGGCCGCCGGCAGGAGGTTCGGCGGTCCATCGACGCGACGATTGCGCATGCCCGCGACTTCGGACATCCATCTTCCCTTGCCGCGGCGTTGGTGAAATCGGCCGGCGCGTTGACAGCCTGCGGCGATGCAGTGAACGTACGCCGCTATGCCAGCGAAGGTGCGGCAATCTCACGCGAGCACGGGTTTGCCGTGTTTGACGCCTGGGGAAGCATCTATGAAGGTTGGGCGGCGGCCCGACTGGGCGATACTCGCAGGGGGCTGGACATGATGTACGAAGGACTCGCAGCGTTTCGGGGCACGGGGCTGTGGCTGTTTCGTTCCCACCAGCTCGCGCTTGCCGCGGACGTGGAACTCGAAAACAAGATGTACGATGCAGCGGCCAGAAGCATCGATGAGGCGTTCTCTACCGCAAACGGCGTTGGCGATCGGCTCGCGGCCCCCGAACTGCACCGCCTCCGCGGGGAGCACGCGATAGCGACCGCCCGGACACCGGACGATCTCGCGGTGGGCGTGCGCGACCTGCGAGTGGGATTCGATCTGGCGACCGCCACCGGGGCAGAACACGTCCGGGCCCGTGCAGCACGCAGCCTGGAACGATTCGACGGAGTCGCTGGCCGGCGGAAGGAGGATTCGTCCGGGCGGCTCGGCGACGTCACTGTTCTGGGCGACTGGCGCGCCGGCCGGGACGCCTAGACAACTGCCAGGGGGATTACTACGGCCACACGCTCTCCGCGAATGCAGCTGTCGGCCGACACGGTGGCCTGCTCGCGCAGACTGCGCACACGCGCTGCGAGTTTCTCCTGGTGTGCCCAGTTGATTTCTTCCATCCGCAGGCGTGCCTCGGCCGCGGACAGGTTGGCACGGAGTTCCGCATCGGCGATAGCGATCAGGACGTCATCCGCCTTTACCCGATCGCCTTTATCCGCGTTGACCGCAACGACGCGTCCGACGATCTTCGCAGCCAGCGTGACGGTACGATCCGGCACGACGACGCCGGTGGATGTCGGTTGGGGTAGGTTGACAGCTTGCTGAGCGACAGCAACGCCGCAAATCGAAACAGGATACTTCCGCCGACGGCACTGATCGTATCTCGGAGATGTCCTGTGTTGCGCATGCGCGCTCCGATGACAATGACATCGAATCCGTTCCTCGAACGGGTCGCTGCCGTTGAAAAAGCGTAGTGTCACCGCCCGGCCAAGGCAATCAGGACAATCCACAGGGAGTCGACCGTAGCTTGGCGAAGATTCTTGCGGGAGTTTTGCGTGGAACAGCTGTGCATCGTTATGCACAGTAATGCAAATCAAGCAACGTACGCCCCGGTACCTGGTTGATAAATATGGATCGAATCAACTACTTAGATTTCTGAAAATCCGGGTCGGCAGTTCATCGTTTGTCAGGGCTGTTAGCCGATTCTTGATGGG
Source organism: Woeseiaceae bacterium (assembly GCA_035465295.1). Lineage (GTDB taxonomy): Bacteria > Pseudomonadota > Gammaproteobacteria > Steroidobacterales > Woeseiaceae > UBA1847. The sequence continues at coordinate 8,732 of DATHRM010000167.1, forward strand.
GGTCACTTGCACTGATGGTAGATGTCTCAACTTGGCAATTAATCACTGTGTGAGATTTGTGTGACTGGGTGCTGCACGGTTGTGATGAGTACTGCATCTGCAATGGACGTACCGCCAGTTAGCATCATTAATATCAGTTACTTACAAACTAAATAGCGTACTCCGAAGGCAGGGGTCACAGGTTCGAATCCTGTCGGGCGTGCCCCCCGGTCACCGACATGGAAAGACAGATGCAAACGGCAACGTCATCGGCGCCTATCGAGCCGGCAGCTCCGTTACCGGCCCGAGCCATTCGGAATAATTGCGCCAGTGATCGATCGACGACGTATAGGCGGGCTGGCGTACCTGCTCGTGGCTGGCCGTAAGCACCGGCCGGTCGCTCCGGTAGAACTCGAGGCAGGCAGGCTCGAAGGGCAAGCCGGCGTTTGCGAGCAGGACGGGAATCTGTTTTTCGGGGTTGGCAACCAGCTGCTCGTAGGACACCTCGATACAGGGTGGATCCACTACGGCCTGCCAATGAGACATCAGTTTCCTGTAGAGCCCGAGATAATGGGCAATGTCCCCGAGGTCGTGGTACCAGGGCTCGTGCGCGCCGAAATTGGCTTTGTAGAGGGAAAAGCCGGTCGCACGAAGGTCGCGCACGCAGTGCACCACCGGCGACTCCGGGAACATCGCCCTGAGGAAGCCGGCTATCCGGTAGTTTGCCGGCAGTTTGTCGACCACCCGGGGGCCGCTTAGCCCGCGCTCGAACAGGGCATCGATATAACGTTCGCGGGCGTTCTCGAGCAGTTCGGCATCCGTGGCGTTCGCGGGGTCCAGCGGGCCATCGCGTCCGGCCGTCGATCGGGCGCGCCGAAATTCGGATTCGCAGCGCCGGGCCGCGATGATTTCGCCGGCCGCCTCGACCTCGCTGTGACAGCTCAGTATCTGCTCGATCAATGTCGTGCCGGAGCGGGGCGGCCCGATAACGAAGATCGGCACGAGTTCGATGGGCAGGCTGCCGATCGCCGTGTCGAAGACCGTGCGCGGATAATCACGGATGATTCGCGTGACGCCCGCCTCCTCTGCGCGCCGGTCGTAGCGTATCCCGCGCCGCTTGCATTCCGACTGCGCCCACTGGTTCGCTAGCGCGAGATAGTCGAGTGCCTGGCGAAAGCTGCCCTCGCGATCCAGGATGCGCGCCGCGGCAAAGGCCGCGTTGATGCGGTCGGCAGCCGGTGCATCGTCCCGATTGACGAGCCCTGTCGCCTGCGTGAGCAGCGACGCGCTTCCCTCGGCTTCACGCATCTCTGCCAGGTTGTACAGCGCTTCGCCGCAGCCGGGGTCGAGCACGAGGGCATGGCGGTAGCTTGCCGCGGCGGCCGCCCTGTCACCGAGTGCCTTTTTCATGTGGCCGTTATAGACGTGGGAAAATACGTGTCGGGGAAAACGGCTGAGCAGCTCGGAGGCACTGGTGGCTACCCCGGCGATATCCTGCGCATTCAGCCTGGCTCGCGCCAGTCCGCGATGAAGCTCCGGAATATCCGGTGCCGTCCCAACGGCGCTTTTCCACGCCGCCCGGGCACCGTCCTGGTCGCCCAGGCGTTCCCTCAGCGTTGCAACCCGCTCCCAGAGACGGGCAACAGCGGCGTCGTCATCGGACCGGAAGACAGCGAGCAAGCTCTCCAGCGCGCGGAGTTCGCGCTCCGGGTGGCCGAGCTCGTTTTCGATGTCGGCGAGCAACCAGAACGCGGATGCGCCCGGCACCAGGCCGTTCCTGAACGCCA
>DATHRM010000168.1:0-22993 GCA_035465295.1 Woeseiaceae bacterium
CGCGATCTGCTCACAGTAGGGGGCGGGAAACGCATGCCGCAGACAACCGAGCAGCACCATCTCGCGGTACCAGTCGAAGGGCTGCAGTAACTCGTCGATGTGCGTGTGCGATGCGACGTAGGTAAAGCACTTGCCGAAACCCGGAACGCTGACCTCGTCGACATCGTAGCCCTTGCCGACGCCTTCGATTCCGTCCAGTACCTTCCTGTCCGCCGCGTCCACCTCGTAGACCGCGACGTGCAGGCCCTCGCCGCAGTCGGTAATGCCGCATTTCGCGGACTCGTCCTGGCCGCGCTTGTGGAACTGCAGCGTGTATTTGCTCAGGAAGGCGGTGCCGCGGAGGGTTGCGGACCTGATCCGTTCCCGCAGGCGCTGCGGATGCAGGTTCGATCCGTAGGCGGCGTAAAGCGATGTCGATTGCCTGTGCATCATTCTCCGATGTCTTCGTTCCAGAGTTCCGGATTTTTGCGGATGAAGTCGGTCATCAATTGTACACACTCGGCATTGTCGACGATTTCGACGGCCACGCCGCGGCTGCGCAAATACTCCTCGGGGCCCCGAAACGTGCGGTTTTCACCGACGATCACCCTGGGTATCCCGTAGAGCAGGATGGCGCCGCTGCACATGTCGCATGGCGACAGGGTCGAATACAGCGTCGACCGTGCGTAGTCCGCTGCAGCCAGGCGCCCGGCATTTTCGAGGCAGTCCATTTCAGCATGCAGCACGGCGCTCTTCTTCTGGACGCGCTGATTATGCCCGCGGCCGACGATCTCACCGCCGAGAACCAGTACCGATCCAATCGGGATGCCGCCGGCTTCCAGGCCCTTGCGCGCCTCCTCGATGGCAGCCTCGAGAAACGGGTCCACTCGACTTCCTCCTGCTTTCCGCTAGTGACCGGTGCCGGAACCGCCGATCGTCCGGAAGACGCTTTTTACCCGGTCGTCACTTCCGAAGCGAATGGCGAGATCGTCGAAAATGACGCAGTCGCCGTCGTGTACTGCTGTGATGCCGAGTACCGATTCCATGGTTTCGACGACGAGGGTGCGGTCGAGCAGGTTGGCGAGGCTCGCGACCAGCGCGAACAGGCGTTCCGAGTCGTCGCGGTACGCATGCAGAGCCTCAACCCACTGGCGTCGTTGTTCGGCGGTAGTCACTGGCCGGGCACGCCTTTGCCGATGCGGCGGATCATTGGGATGGATGCGCACATGAATGTCACTGTACCACCTGCAATTGCCGATTGCCGGGCTGCCTTATTACATAAGGCGGCCCGGCAATCCTGATCTAGCGGTACTCGGTGATCTCGAAGTCGCGAACTTCGACCCGGTACATGGAGTCGGGCGGCGGGGGGTCGGGCTGAACGAGGATCGAGACCGGGAATCCGAAATCGTCGTCGTATTCGACCTCGACGTACTTTTCGTCACGGACGGACTGCTCGACGAAGTCGAAGAGATCGTCTATCCACACGGGCTCTGGCGGTGTGGAGATGAATTCACCCGTGGCCGACTCGATCTCGATGACGAAGGCTGCCGACTTGCTGCCGTGCTCCTCGGTTGCGACATACGGCTCCACGTAGGCGGGTTCGCAATAACAATCGCGGTCGACGACGTAGCGAAAAGACGCCGGCTGCGCCGATTCCCAGGTGCTGCGTTTCGTTGCCAGTTCCGCGAGCAGCTCTTTTTGGACAGGAGCGCTCTCCGGCACGGGAATCATGAAGAAATAGGCGGCCGAGATGAACAGGATCAGCAGCAGCAGTACAAGCGCCAGGAAGGTCGTGAGCTGATAGATGCCGGCGAGCGGCTTTCTTCTCGTCATTACGTACCTATTGTCCGCATCAGGCGGGGCGTGACTACGGCGTGTCCGCGGGGAATTCGAGCCAGAATACGCCGCGCAGGTCGCCCACCTCGAAGTTCACGGCCCGGTCATCCGGATAAAGATCGGAGATCTGCGCGGCGACGTCGGGGGCCAGCGTCGAGCCGTGGCAGGTCAGGCAGAGCGGTTGCACCGCGATCGGCTCGACGTAGCCCCAACGCGCGCCGGGCAATTCGACGATGCGCGGTTCGCGGCTGGCGGGCTCGTCGAGATAGGCCTGCATGACCGGGCTGACCCAGTCCGGCGCCGCGTTATCGGGGTTCCTGAGCTTGTGGCTGCTACGGCCCATGCGGACGCCTTCAACGGAAAGCGCATCGGCGATACCCGGTGCTTTCACCCGGCACACCTGGATGGCGGCGGCCGGACCGTCGGCAAGGCCCGACTTGAGGGCCTGCTTGAGATCCTTCTTGAACGGGGCGAGGAGTTCCGCGCCGCGCGCGAGCCCGGGGTCCTCTGCGTGGGTTGTGACTGCCGCGAACGCAATTACAGCGAAAAGCGCCCGGCAGCGGCGTGGATGGGTCACGATAGATCAGCCGTGTTCCTGCGATCGAGTGGTTTGAAGTATCTTGCGCGTACCGGGTGAATGCAAGGTCACTCTTGATCTTGCTTCGCGGCATCCAGGACTTCGATGATCAGCCGTCTGTCGCGCAACCCGAGGAAGAAGAATCCGACGAAGCTTCCGAACGGCAGCAATGATGCAGCATAGCAAAACGGAGTCAGCAGGCCGGAATCAGCAGCGAGTTGGGGCAGGAACAGCAGAAATATACCGAATGCGAGCGATACGAAGGCGAGTCCGGTTTTCAGCGGCAGCCAATCGTTCTGGTACATGATGCGGCGATGATCGTAAGAGAGGGCAACGCCCTCGTCGGTGCGACCTGTGAGTATACGGTCACGCGTTGCATTGACCGCGGTGTACCCGGCGATCAGCGTGTTCATCGCGGCCCAGATCGAGGCAACAAGCACCAGGCTCAACTGCAGGGAACTCATCCCGGCTTCATATAATTGTCGAAATGCTCGATGTATTCGTCGAGATTCTCCTCGAGCATTTTCCGGTACTCGCTGACGAAATATTCCAGGGCCTCGTCCTTTGCGGACGCGAGTTCCTCGCCCGATTCGGTGCCGCTGGCGCTCACCCATGCATTGAACCGGGCCGTGGCAAACATCATCGAGGCGCTGACTTTGCCCCGGTTGACAGTCTGCGCCTGCTCGTTGGCTACCGTGATGTACGCGTCGGCGCGCTCGAAAAACTCTTTGTCTACGTCTGAGGTCATGGATGATCTCACTGCCTGATATCTGCTGAGCTGATGTCCAGTATCTGGTGTGCTGGTCGTGCATGCAAGGCGACTACCAGCGATACAGCGGCACGGTCGTGCCGGTCTCGAAGAACGTGTCTGCCAGCGCGAGTTCCACGTAACCATCCGTTCCCGTCAGCGAGGCGAAGTCGCCCGACGTGTTGGTTTGCACGGGGAGTGCGAGCAACGTGCCCGCCGCGTTCGAGACGAGCCGAACCGGCAGGAACAGGGTCAGGCTCGGCCGGAACGCGACGTCCTGGGCAAGCGCCGCGAATTCCGGGTTGCCGGGCGACGCGCCGGACGCGTTCGCGAGCGCCGGCATGACGTAGTGCCGGCAGCAAACGAGCGTGGAGACGGGATTGCCAGGCAGCGCGAACACGGCTTGTTTCCGCGGGCCGATGCCGAACCACATCGGCCGGCCGGGCCGCTGGCTGACCTTGTGGAACACGACCTCTACGCCGAGGGTCTCCAGCACCTGCGGAACGAAGTCGGCCTTGCCCATTGACACGCCGCCCGAGAGCACGAGCACATCGGCTTCGTCCAGGTGTTTTGCAATGCGGCTTTCAAGAACCGCGACGTCGTCGACCAGGTGATCGTGCTCGCAGTCGGAATACCCGTGCTGCCGGAGCATCGCGATGACTGCCGGGCCGTTCGACTCCCGTATCTGGTGCGCCTCGATCGGCTGCCCGGCCGGTACGAGTTCGTTGCCCGTCGAGATCACACGTATCGCCGGCAGGCGGCTCACCTCGACCGCCGGCAGCCCGGCGGACGCAATGATCGCGATATCAGCGGGCGCGATTCGCGCGCCCGGCCGCAGGAGCAGCGCGCCTTCCGCGTGATCGGAGCCGCGTTCATGGATGTGCTGCCGCAGTTCCGCGCCATAGCCCGCTTCGACCTGTGCAACACCGCCACTGACCGATAACCGCTCCACGGGCACGATGCAGTCCGCGCCGGCGGGCAGGCAGGCGCCCGTCATGATCTCGATGCATTTGCCGGGCTCGAGCGTGTGCGCGGTGTCGCCCGCATGCTGCCGCGACTGGACCGGGAACTTGCGACGACCGTCGTCGAAGTCGGCAAAACGGATCGCAATGCCGTCCATCATCACGCGGTCGAAAGGCGGCTGGTCGCGTTCGGCGTGCACCGGCTGGCGCAGTACCCGGCCGATGGACTCGTCCAGTGCCACGGTTTCGCCATCAAGGGACGGCATCGCCTGCCGGATCGCGTGGATCGCTTCGACGGTCGTCAGCACGACGACCCTAGCCCCGTTCGCGGGCGATGGCGCGGTGGCCGATGTCGCGGCGCAGGTAGACGTCTTCCCAGCAGATCTTGTCGACCGCATCGTAGGCGCGTTCAGCCGCCCTGGCGACAGTGTCGCCAAGGCCCACGACGCACAGAACGCGGCCGCCGCTCGTAACCACGTCGTCACCGTCGAGCGCGGTGCCCGCATGAAAGACTTTCTGGTCGTCGGCGAAATCCGCATCCAGCCCGGCGATACGCGTGCCTTTTTCGTAGCTGCCGGGATAGCCGCCGGCGGCCATGACGACGCCGAGCGCCGCACGCTCGTCCCAGGTCACATCGACTTCGTCCAGTGTGTCGTCGAGCGCCGCCGCGCAGATCGCGACGAGGTCGGACTTCAGGCGCATCAGTATCGGCTGCGTCTCGGGGTCGCCCATACGGCAATTGAACTCGATTACCTTCGGGGAACCGTCCTCCATGATCATGAGCCCGGCATAGAGGAAACCGAGGTAGGGAGAGCCGTCGATGTACATGCCCTTTAGCGTGGGTTCGATCACCTCGTGCATGATCCGCGCCTCGACCTCCGGCGTGACAACGGGCGCCGGCGAATAGGCGCCCATGCCGCCCGTGTTCGGGCCGGTGTCGCCCTCGTCGCGCGCCTTGTGGTCCTGTGAGGTCGCAAGCGGCACGATCGTCTCGCCGTCGGTAATGACGATGAAGCTCGCTTCCTCGCCGTCGAGAAACTCCTCAACGACGATGCGCGACCCGGCGTCGCCGAACTTGTTGCCGGCCAGCATGTCGGTTGCGGCCTGTTCCGCTTCCGCGAGCGTGTGCGCCACGATCACCCCCTTGCCCGCCGCAAGGCCGTCGGCCTTGATAACGATCGGCGCGCCCTTGCTGCGGATGTAATGCAGCGCCGGCTCGAGTTCCGAGAAGTTCCTGTAGGCGGCTGACGGGATGTGATGGCGCGCAAGGAAGTCCTTGGTAAATGCCTTCGAGCCTTCGAGTTGCGCAGCGGCCGCGCCGGGGCCGAAGCAGGGGAGGTCTTTTTCGAAGAAGCGGTCGACGATACCTGCAACGAGCGGCGCCTCGGGCCCGACGATCGTGAGGCCCACCTTCTCTTTCTTTGCGAGCTGGATCAGGCCGTCTATGTCGTCGGACGACACGGGCGCGTTGCGGACTTTGTTTTCGCGTGCGGTGCCGGCGTTGCCGGGTGCGACGATCACCTCGTCGGCCGTCTGCGCGCATTTCCATGCCAGGGCATGCTCGCGACCCCCTGAGCCGATTATCAATACCTTCATCGAGCCCTCATTCGCGGTTTCAGAGCCGCTCCTGCGTCAATCGCTTCATTGTAGGAGCGCGTCTCGGCGCGCGATTGGGTCGCGGTTCGAGAACCGCTCCTACGGTTGAAGAACATCCGGAACCGACGGCACCTCAATGCCTGAAATGCCGCATGCCGGTGAACACCATCGCCAGCCCATGCTCGTTCGCCGCCTGTATGGCTTCCTCGTCGCGCATCGAGCCGCCCGGCTGGATGATCGCTGCGATACCGGTCTCGGCAGCCGCATCGATACCGTCGCGGAACGGGAAGAAGGCGTCGGACGCCATGACGGACCCCTCTACCTCGAGACCCTCGTCCGCAGCCTTGATCGCAGCGATCTTCGTCGAGTAGACGCGGCTCATCTGGCCCGCGCCCACGCCGATGGTCATGCCGTCCCTGCAGAAGATAATGGCATTCGATTTCACGTACTTGACGACGGTCCACGCGAACAGCATATCGTTGATCTGCGCGGCAGTCGGTTTTTTCTCGGTGACGACCTTCAGGTCGGCAGCGGTAATTCTCCCCACATCGGTGTTCTGTACCAGCAGGCCGCCCGAGACTTTCTTGAAATCGAACCCGGGAGCTCCGGCGGCCGGCCAGTCGCCGGTTTCGAGCACGCGTACGTTTTTCTTCGCGCTGCAGGCTTCCGCGGCGGCTGGTTCGACCTGCGGCGCGACGATGACCTCGACGAACTGCCGCTCGATGATGGCCGCAGCCGTCTTCTCGTCCAGCGGCCGGTTGAACGCTATGATGCCGCCGAACGCGGACGTCGGGTCGGTCTTGAACGCCTTGTCGTACGCCGAGAGGATGTCGTCGGCGACCGCAACCCCGCAGGGGTTCGCATGTTTGACGATGACGCAGGCCGGCGCCTCGAACTGCTTGACGCATTCGAGCGCGGCGTCGCTGTCGGCGATGTTGTTGTAGGACAGCGCCTTGCCCTGCAGCTGTTTCGCGGTGGCGAGCGAGCCGGCCGGCGCCTGCTGGTCGATGTAAAAGGCCGCATCCTGGTGCGGGTTCTCGCCGTAACGCATGCGCTGGACGAGGCGGCCCGAATAGAGCATTCGCTCACCGAGCGCCTCGTCGCCCAGCGAGTTCGACAGGTACTTCGTGATTGCCGTGTCGTAGCTCGCGGTATGCGCGTACGCCTTGGCAGCCAGGCGGCGGCGGTCTTCGAGGCCCAGGCCGTCGCCATTCAGCGCCGCGAGCACGCTATCGTAATCGGCGGGGTCCACGACAACGGCGACGCCATCGTGGTTCTTGGACGCGGCACGAATCATCGCGGGCCCGCCGATATCGATGTTCTCGATGGCGTCGTCGATCGTCGCATCGGTGCGCGCAATGGTCGCTTCGAACGGATACAGGTTCACGCACAGCAGGTCGATGGGTTCGATACCGTGCTCGTCCATGACACCTTCGTCCGTGCCGCGGCGGCCGAGGAGCCCTCCGTGAATCGTCGGGTGCAGCGTCTTCACGCGGCCGTCCATGATCTCGGGAAAGCCCGTCTTGTCGGAGACGTCGATGGCGTCGATGCCCGCATCGCGCAGCTGCCTGGCGGTGCCGCCCGTGGACAGGATCTCGGCACCGAGATCGGCAAGGCCTTTGGCGAAGGGAATCAGGTCGCTCTTGTCAGAGACGCTGACGAGCGCACGGCGGACCTTGAACATCTAGTGAATCAGCGAATAGGTTCTGAGTTTCTTCCGCAGGGTTCCCCGGTTGATGCCAAGAATCCCGGCGGCCTCGCTTTGATTGCCGTCGGTAAAGTCCATGACGGCCTTGAACAGCGGTCGCTCGACTTCGCCCAGTACGAGATCGTAAAGATCACCCGGACGATCCCCGTTGAGACTCGCGAAGTAACTCTTCAGCGCGTCCTCTGTGTGCTTACAAAGTGGTTTCTTGCTTTTCGATGCTATCAGTTCTTGATGCTGTTTCGGCTTCTTGCTGGCCACGTTGCTCAATCCCGGTACGCTGGCTCGCCGCTCGTCGAGCCATTCTCCCCAAGCTTCCGAGACACTACGCCGCCAGAGACAGACCGCCGTCCTCACGGTCGAAATATTCCTTGGTTAAACGCAGTTGTTCAGAAGCGCTGCTGACGCGCACTGCCTGGTAACGAAACTCGTCTGCATTCGCGAGCTTGTCGCAATACCAGGTCAGGTGCTTTCGAGCCACCCGAACGCCTCTCTGTTCCCCGTAAAAACAGTGCAAATGGTTCAAGTGGGCGAGCATGATAGCACGCAATTCATTTTTATCCAGCGGCGCTTCCTGCGCACCGTTTTTGTAATAAAAATCGAGTTCGCGGAATATCCACGGACGCCCCTGCGCACCCCGCCCGATCATCAAGCCGTCTGCGTTAGTTAGGCGCAGAACTTCAAGCGACTTCTCCGGAGTGGTCAGGTCGCCATTGGCAATCACCGGTATCGAAACGGTTTGCTTGATGCGCGCGATTGTCTCGTACTCGGCCTCTCCCTGGTAACGGCATGCGCGCGTCCGGCCGTGAATGGCGAGCGAGCGGATGCCGCTGTCTTCCGCGATGCGCGCGATTCGCGGGCCGTTACGATGTGCAGGATCCCAGCCCGTGCGCATCTTGAGCGTCACGGGTACATCGACGGCGCCGACAACCGCGTCGAGGATACGGGCGACGAGAGCTTCGTCCTTCATCAACGCCGAGCCGGCCAGTTTCCGGCACACTTTCTTGGCGGGGCAGCCCATGTTGATGTCGACGATCTGCGCGCCGCGGTCCACGCACGCACGGGCGGCGAGCGCCAACTGGTCGGGTTCGGAGCCGGCGATCTGCACCGCGACCGGCTCGGTATCCAGGTCGAGGTCGAGCCGGTGACGGGACTTCGGGGTCTGCCACAGGCTCGTATCCGCCGTGGTCATTTCAGACGTCGTCATGCCGGCGCCGAAGTAGCGGCAGAGCCTGCGGAACGGCTTGTCGGTAACGCCGGCCATGGGAGCGAGCACGAACGGGCTGTCGAGCTCGTAAGGGCCGATTTTCAGGTTACTTGAAATCATCGATGGCGCAGCGGAGCCGGCCGCCCGCTTGCCGGTAGCAGACGTTGAGTTTGAAGCCGGTCGCGTTCGGGTCGGGCGCCTCGATCGAAATCACGGCACTGAACGTCTCGCCCGGCGCCACGGGCTCTCTCGTGTCGAGGCTCTCTGCCAGGTAGTCGCCGGGCTCGAGGACCTTGCTGCCGATGATGTCCTCGTATCGGTCGGTCAGCGACACATTGATCAGCGGGTAGGGCAGGGCCTCGCCGGACTTGTTGCCGATACGCGAATAAATGGTAAGCACCTCGTCGCTTTCGTCGGTACTGCCCTTGGTTGCCTCGAACCGCCACCCCGTGATGTCCCACGCCGGCGTAACCGGTTTTCCGAGCATGCGGTAAACCGAGCCCACGCTGTCGCTGAAGGCGGGGTGTACGGCGAGCGACGCCCGCGACTGGTGCACATACTGTGCTCCGAGGAGCAGGGCGAGGGCCACGATACCCGCAACCATCCGGTAATCCATCGGCTGTTTCGCGGCAGGCTTGTCATCCTTTTCGGTTTCCCCGGATTCGGTCGCGGGCGCTTTCCCGGCTTCCGCTTCGGCCGATTTTCGCCGTTCTTCTTCGAGCCGTTCCTCTTCGAACGCGTCGCGAACGAATTCGCCCTCCATGATGATCGTTTCGACCAGCGGGCCGTCTTCTTCGCCATCGCGCCCGGGCCTCTCATCCGCGGGCTGCTCCTCGCCGCTGTCCGGCGCCACGTCGCCGGCCGCCGAGCGCTGCTTCTGGACGATTGTGGAGGCGAATCCGTCCTCATCCTCGACCGCGAAGGCGAGCAGGTCCTGGTCGATCATCATGTTGATGGTCTGCTCTTCCTCGGTCATCGGCGGGACGACGTGTTCGGGCTTGTCGTCCTCCTCCAGGCCGAGTTCCGCGGCCAGGGTATCGTCGTCCCGGGAGCGCGTGACGAGCTCCCTGTCGCGGGGCTCCATGAGATCGTCCGGCTCTTCGACGTCGAGGTCGAATTCGTCGGGCTCCTCGTCCTCGTCCTCGTCCGGTAGCTCCGCTTCGTCAGCGTTACGCGCTCTGGCCTCGGCCTCGAACGCCGCCGCAATGAGCTCGTCGTCAATGGTCGGTTCTTCGTCGGCATCGTCCCCGGGCGCTTCGGCCTGGGCGTGCACGCCGCTGAGATCGATGCCCATCGCCTGCGCCTGGGTGGCAAATTGCGTATCGACGTCGGGGAGCGGTTCATCGTCCTCGTCGTCGCTTGCGATGACGGTGGCTTCGGTTTCCGACAGGGCCTCTGCGTCGTATTCACGTTCACGTTCGCGTTCGTCTTCGTCGACTTCGCCGAGCAGGGCCTCCCAGTCTTCGGGGTCGCCCAGCGCGAGATCGACCTGCGCCGGGTCCGGTTCCGCCGCATCCTCCGCCACCTCGATGGCGGCTGCAGACGCCGGCTCCTCGGGTTCGCTCTCGAAGTCGAAGTCCTCGGGGAGCGGCGTGTCGTCATCGAAGCGCATCTGCTCCGTGCCGGCCGTGTTCTCCACCGGCTCGAAAATCTCGGGGGCGTCGATGTCGCCGGGCTCGGCGGAGAGCTGTTCGTCCACCGGCGTCGGCGAGTCGTCGATGAACCAGCGCATCGAACCCGTGTCATCGTCAGGCTCCTCCGGCGTATCGTCATCGTCCGTGTCCACTACCCGCCACTCGATACCGGTGTCCTCGATGCGGATGTCCGAGCCGGCCAGTTCGTCAAGCGTCTTCAGGAGCGCTGCGCTGCGTTCCGCGGAGATGGTCTCCGGTGGTTCGTCGGCTTCGAGCCGGGGCGGCTCCGGCGCCGGTTCGGCCGGTTCGTCTTCGGGAGGCGGTGGCGCGGGCGCCACCGGTTTGTGCTCGGACAGGTAGTCGAGTGCGTTGAATGCGCTGCCGCAGCCACCGCAGCGCACCCTGCCGGCGGCCTGTTTCAGGACCTCCGCGGTTACGCGAAATGCGCTGCCACATTCGGGACACTGGGTGTACATCTCTAGCCGTGCCTTTTCCTGCCTGTCAACCGCGTCCAGGTCTGTCCGTCCTGCGGGCGGAATTCCGGTTCGTCGAAGTCCACCCAGGGCGCGTAGGCCTCGAACACATCGGCGACCTGTTCCGATAGTATGCCTGACAATCCGACTCGCCCACCGGGCCGAAGGTGGCTGACGAGGCCAGCGGCAAGTTCGGCCAGCGGTCCCGCGAGGATATTCGCGACAACCACGTCAAACGTTCCGGCGATCTCTCCCGCCGAGGACGTAACGTGCATGCGCTCCTGCACACCGTTGTCCGCGGCGTTTTTGCGCGTCGCCAGGACCGCCTGTGCATCGATGTCCATTGCGTCCGCGTGGGCGCAACCGAGCTTGAGCGCCGCGATGGCCAGCACGCCGGAGCCGCAGCCGTAATCGAGCAGCGTGCGCCCCTGGAGATCGAGCGAATCCAGCCACTCCAGGCACATTGCCGTCGTCGCGTGGCTGCCAGTGCCGAAGGCGAGTCCCGGATCCAGCCTGACGACCACGGCGTCCTGCCGGCCCGGCTCGCTACCCGCCGGGCACACCCACAGGCGCTCGCCAAAGCGCATCGGCCCGAAATCCCTGAGCCATTCGCGTTCCCAATCGCGATCGGCCAGCGCTTCCAGGCGATGCTCGGGCAGCTCGTCGAGCTCGAGTGACGTCATGAGATCGTCGAGGAGTCCGGCCATGTCGGCGCCGGCCTCGAACAGGCCGCTTACGCGCGTGCTGCTCCAGAGGGGCGTTTCGCCCGGCGCGGGCTCGAGCACGGGCGCGTCACCGGCGTCGCTGAACGTGACCGACTGCGCTCCGTGCCGAAGCAGGATTTCTTCGACGCTCACCGGGTTCAGCGTTTCCAGGTTCATGACGAACTGCTGCCACTCCATCCCCGAGGCCGTACCTATTTGAGTCCCAGCCTCTTCTCGAGATAGTGAATGTCGGTGCCGCCCGTCTGGAACGCCGCGTGCTGGAATATCTCCTGGTGCAGCGGCACATTGGTCTTGATGCCCTCGATGACGATTTCAGTCAGCGCATTGCGAATGCGCGCGAACGCCGCGTCGCGATCCTGCCCGTAAGCGATCAGCTTGCCGATCATCGAATCGTAGAACGGCGGCACCTTGTAACCGCTGTATATATGGCTGTCGATCCGGATGCCCGGCCCCCCGGGCGCATGCCAGAGCGTCACGAGTCCCGGGGACGGCATGAAGGTCTTCGGATCCTCGGCGTTGATGCGGCATTCGATCGCATGACCCTGGATTTTCACGTCCTCCTGCCTGATATCGAGTTTCTCGCCGCTCGCGATGCGCAATTGCTCGCGCACGATATCGACGCCCGTGATCATCTCGGTGACCGGGTGCTCGACCTGCAGGCGCGTGTTCATCTCGATGAAGAAGAACTCGCCGTCCTCGTACAGGAATTCGAACGTGCCCGCGCTCCGGTAGCCGATTTCCAGGCAGGCGTTGACGCAGCGCGCGCCGATGCGCTGCCGCTGTTCCTCGGTAATGCCGGGCGCCGGCGCTTCCTCGACGACTTTCTGGTGCCTGCGCTGCATCGAGCAGTCGCGCTCGCCGAGGTGGACCGCATTGCCCTGGCCGTCCGCAAGCACCTGGAACTCCACGTGCCGCGGGCGCTCGAGGAATTTCTCCATGTACACCATGTCGTTGTCGAACGCGGCGCGCGCCTCGGCTTTGGTGACCGTAATGGCGGAGATGAGCGATGCTTCCGAATGCACGACACGCATGCCGCGGCCGCCGCCGCCGCCCGAGGCCTTGATGATGATCGGGTAGCCTATGTCCCGCGCAAGCCGCAGGTTTTCGTCGCTGTCATCGCCGAGCGGCCCGTCGGAGCCCGGGACGCAGGGCACGCCGGCTTCCTTCATTGCGCGGATAGCCGACACCTTGTCGCCCATGAGACGGATCGCGTCCGACGGCGGCCCGATGAAGACGAACCCCGAGGATTCGCAGCGCTCGGCAAAGTCGGCGTTTTCCGACAGGAAGCCGTAACCCGGGTGTATGCCGACTGCGTCCGTCACTTCCGCGGCGCTGATGATGGCCGGCATGTTCAGGTAGCTGTCGACCGACGGCGGCGGGCCGATGCACACGGTCTCGTCCGCCAGCAGCACGTGCTTGAGGGTGTTGTCCGCACTCGAGTGCACAGCGACGGTCTTGATGCCGAGTTCCCGGCAGGCCCGCAATATGCGCAGCGCGATCTCGCCGCGATTGGCTATGACGATTTTATCCAGCATGGGACTCTCGCATGCTAGTCGGAAGTACGCGGGTCGATGACGAACAGGATCTGGCCGTATTCGACGGGTTCGCCATTCTGTACGCGGATCGACTTGATGACGCCTGAAACATCGGCTTCGATCTGGTTCATCATCTTCATGGCTTCGATGATGCACAGCGTATCCCCCTCGCTGACCTGGTCACCGACCTGGACATAGGGGGCCGCATCCGGCGAGGAGGACGAGTAGAACGAGCCCACCATCGGCGCCGTTACCTGGTAGCCTTCTTCTTCGGGTGCCGCGGCGGCCGGTTCCGCCTGCGGCGCGGCAGCGGGCGCCGCCGGAGCCTGCGGCGGCGGGGCCGGGGCGTAGGCGGGCGCCGGCGCAGCCGCCGCGCCCGTCGGATAGCGGCTGATGCGAACCGCTTCCTCGCCCTCCTTGATCTCGATTTCCGCGATACCGGATTCGTCCAGTAGCTCGATCAGTTTCTTGACTTTTCTGATGTCCATTAGTTGTCCTCACCCTGTGCTACGTGGCGCCCGGCAGCCTGGATGGCCAGCTCGTAACCGTAGGCCCCGAATCCGAACAGGCAGGCGGTAGCGATGTCACTGAAATAACTGTTGTGGCGAAACTCTTCGCGCGCAAACGTGTTGCTGAGATGCACTTCGATGAACGGGATGCCGACGCCGAGCAGGGCATCGCGCAGGGCGACGCTCGTGTGCGTGAATGCGCCCGGGTTGATGATGATGAAATCGACGCCCTCCTGGCGGGCCTGCTGGACCCGGTCGATCAACTCGTGCTCGGCGTTGCTCTGGTAGCAGGCGATCTCGTGCCCGAGTTCGGCGGCGAGCGCCGCGCTGCGCGCCTCGATGTCCGCCAGCGTCGTTTTGCCGTAGACATCGGGCTCGCGAGAACCGAGCAGGTTCAGGTTCGGGCCGTTAATAAGGAGAAAAGTCGACATTTGCCGCCGATCCCTGCGAGTTCACCGAAGATGGCCGCAATTCTACCTATCTCCCACGATTATGAAACCAATATCGGTGCCCGCCCGCCGGGCGGGACTGGCCGCGACCGGGCGTGCTCCTACAATTCCAGGGATTTGCGGGCGGTGTCGATGTCGATCTCGCCGGCATCGAGACGGGCGAGGACCTTGCTGATCTTGTCGAGGTCGGGGCGGTGCAGCTCGCCGAAATGGGCATTCAGGTATTCGCCATCGGCCGTGACGATCATCGTGAACGGCATCGCGTGAAACTGCAGTCCCGATTGTTCCGCGACCGCCATGGCGTCCATTTCGCCCACCAGGATCGGGTAATTGAAATCCGCGGACTCGGCGTACTTGCGTACGTCGTCCATGACGTCAACGGCGATGCCGATCACGAGTATGCCGTCGTCACCCTGCTCGGCCTGGAACTCCTTTAGGAGCGGTATCTCGCGGCGGCAGGGGGCGCACCAGGTTGCCCAGAAATTGAGCAGCCGGTGGCGGCCGTCGAATTCGTCGAAGTCGTGAATTTCGCCGTCGAGCCCGAGCAATTCGAACGACGGGTGATTGTTGGCCGCTGATTCCGGGGCGGCGGGCGCCGCGTTTTCACTGACGGCCGGCGCCATGCGTGCGGCCATGAACAATGCGCCCGCCATCAGGCCAAGCAGCGCGACAGCGAAGATAAGAAGAACTCTCGACACAATCAACTACCCTTTAAATCTGCAGGCGCGGCTCCCGAACCGTGACCGGGTTCAGCCATCATCGCGCGCCGGGGCGTGCGCCGCCAGTATGAACTAACGATCTGCGTGAGCGCTGACCGGCGATGCCGCCAACGCCTGTTGCACATGGTCGGCAAACGCTTCCGCCTTCATGTAGCCCACGACTTCGTAGCCGTGGCGCTGCTGGCCGTCGGTGCCGAAGAAAATGATCGTCGGCGGCCCGAAGACGCCGAAGCGCTCGAGCAACGCCTTGTCCTCGGCGTCGTTTGCGGTCACGTCGGCCTGCAGCCAGACAGTGTTCGACAAAGACGCCCGTACGGCATCGTCGGGGAAGGTATAAGCCTCCATCTCCATACACGATACGCACCAGTCGGCGTAGAAGTCGAGCATCACGCTCTTGCCCTCTGCGGATGCGGCGGCAATTTCGCGATCGAGGTCGGCTACCGTCTTGATGCGCTGGAAAGGCAGCTCGTCATGGCTGGCAACGGTCGCGCCGCCCGGCCCGCCGAAATTGACGCTCGCGAGTGGCTGCAGCGGATTCGACCCGCCGGTCACCGCGCCGAGCACCATGAACGCACCCCAGATCATCGCGAGCACGCCGAAGCCCTTGCCCATCTTCTGCGCGGGGCTCGCTTCGGGACCGAACGTGGTCAGGCCGCCCATGAAGACACCGGCCATGAACGTCAGTATTGCCCAGAGCGCGAGCGTCACGGTGCCCGGCAGAATGCGCGACAGCATCCAGATCGCAAGGCCGAGCATCATGAAGCCGAAGGCGCCCTTGATGGCGACCATCCACGGCCCGGCCCTGGGCAACAGCTTGCCCTGCGCGGCGCCCACGAGCAGCAGCGGTGCGCCCATGCCGAGGCTCATGGCGAACAGTGCCGCGCCGCCGCGCACCATGTCACCCGACTGCGCCATGACGGTCAGCGCGGCGATCAGGGCCGGCGCGACACATGCCGTAACGACCAGGGCGGACAGTGCCCCCATGATGAAGGCGCCGATCATCGTGCCGCTCTTCTGCTTGCCGCTGACGCCGGCCAGCTTGCTCTGGACGGCACTCGGCATCTGCAGGTCGTAGACACCGAACATGCCGAGCGCGAGGAACACGAACAGGCCCGAGAACAGTATCAGTATCCACGGCTGGTTGAAGGTGGCCTGCAGCTGCATGCCGGCCGCGGCGGCCGCAACGCCGGCCCCTGTGTAAATGATGGCCATGCCCATGACGTAGCTCAGCGCCAGCGTGAACCCGCGCATCGGGCTGACGTCGTCACCTTCGCCGGCGATGATGCCCGAGAGTATCGGCACCATGGGCAGTACGCAGGGCGTAAACGCGAGCCCGAGCCCGGCGAGGAAGAACACGCCGGCAGCAACCCAAAGGCTCGACCCCGTGATGATCTGCGCGAGGCGCGCCTGTTCCGATACCGGGACCGCCGGAGTGCCGCCGGACGATGCGGCGGCGGCACCGAGATCGCTGACCACCGTCGCGGCGGGCAGGCTGACCGTCACTACCTCGGTCTGCGGCAGGTAGCAGAGCCCGCCGTCCGCGCAGCCCTGGTAACCCACTTCGAGCTCGAGGTCCATCGCCTCGGGCGTTGCCCGGGCAATCGCAAGCCGGCCGATGACCTCGTCGTAATACACCTCGGACTCGCCGAAAAATTCGTCGTACTTGAGCTTGCCTTTCGGCAACTCGAGCTGGCCCGCCTGCGCGCCGGGGCTCAGCGATTTCGCGGTAATGCGATGCTTGTACACGTAGAAGCCGGGCTCGATACGGATACCCACCTCCACGGTGTTGCCATCGACCGGGAACACGTCGGGGAAGAACACTTCCTCCGGCGGCGGGAATTCGCTGGTACTGCTCCCCGCGAGGCCGCCGAGATCGATTTTGCCCCCGTCCGCGACGGGCTCGCGGAGCTCTACCGTCTCGATCCATGTCTGCGGCATGTAGCAAAAGCCGCCGTCGGTGCAGCCGCGGCTGTTGATCGTGAGCATGAACGAGGCCGGCTTCTCGCCGTCTACCGTGTAAGGGATGCGGACGAAGAAATTGCCCCTGTAGATGACCTGCTCGCCGAGGAACTCGTCGTTGTAGACCTTCCCCTCGGGGAGTTCGGGTTCGCCGAGCACGATGGCGGGATCGGCCGAATCGAAGCCGAAAGCGCTCTTGTACATGTAAAAGCCGTCGTCGACGGCCCAGTCGATTTCGATGGCATCGCCCGCGTCGAACACGACGTAGCGGAATACCTCCTCGGGGCGGGGAGGCTGGTCATCGGCAGCGAGGCACAGCATCGGCGCGACCAGCGTCGCGACGAAGAGCAGGCGGGAAATCAGCGAAGTCGTCGTCATAATCCAGTGGCCAGGAGCGGGTGTCGCCCCAGAATAGACCCGTCGCGGGCTCGAAATGTTTCCAAATTCGCGGCGGGCGCGACGCAGGATACCGGCGGGCGGGGTCGTTGTCATGGATGACGGTCGCGTTTTTGGGCGCGAATTGGCGGTTCGGTGCTTGAAATTTGGAGTGTCATCCCTATCATTAGCACTCCTTGAGGCCGAGTGCTAACAGCGCGGCCAGGAAAGCCGCGAAAAGTCGGTTATAAATCAACAGTTTATAGGAGAATGAAACCATGAAGATTCGTCCGCTTCATGATCGGGTTATCGTAAAGCGCATGGAAGAAGAGCGCACAACGCCAGGCGGCATCGTCATTCCGGACGCCGCGACGGAAAAACCGATCAAGGGTGAAGTTATTGCCGCGGGTAACGGCAAGATCCTCGAAAACGGCGACGTTCGGGCCCTGGACGTCAAGGTTGGCGACAAGGTTCTGTTCGGCAAGTATGCCGGCACCGAGGTCAAGGTCGAAGGCGAAGAGCTGCTCGTGATGAAGGAAGACGACATCATGGCAGTGATCGAGTCCTGATTACCCGTTTAACCATCCACTCATTCAATCTTGCGGCAGGAGCCGCTGTAGATATCAGAGGAAATACACATGGCTGCTAAAGAAGTACGATTTGGCGACGACGCGCGGCAGAAGATGTTCGCTGGCGTTAACGTCCTCGCCAACGCAGTAAGAGTAACGCTCGGCCCGAAGGGCCGTAACGCGGTGCTCGACAAGAGCTTCGGCGCGCCGACGGTCACGAAGGACGGCGTGTCGGTCGCGAAGGAAATCGAGCTCGAAGACAAGTTAGAAAACATGGGCGCCCAGATGGTCAAGGAGGTTGCCTCCCAGACGTCGGACGAGGCGGGTGACGGAACCACGACCGCGACGGTCCTGGCCCAGGCAATCCTGCGCGAAGGCCTGAAGTCGGTTGCCGCCGGTATGAACCCCATGGACCTGAAGCGCGGCATCGACAAGGCAAGCGCCGCCATCGTCGCTGAACTCAAGAAGCTGTCGAAGCCCTGCGAGGACGCCAAGGCGATCGCGCAGGTCGGTAGCATCTCGGCGAATTCCGATGTCGAAATCGGCGAGATCATCTCCGAAGCGATGGAGAAGGTCGGCAAGGAAGGCGTCATCACGGTCGAGGAAGGCCAGGGGCTGGAGAACGAACTCGACGTCGTCGAGGGCATGCAGTTCGACCGCGGCTACCTGTCGCCTTACTTCATCAACGAGCAGACCAGCCAGCAGGTCGAGCATGAGAATCCGCTGATTCTGCTGCACGACAAGAAGATCTCGAATATCCGCGATATGCTGCCGATCCTCGAAGGTGTGGCAAAAGCCGGCCGTCCGCTCGTCATCGTCGCGGAAGACGTCGAGGGCGAAGCGCTTGCGACGCTGGTCGTCAACAACATCCGGGGTATCGTCAAGGTTGCCGCCGTCAAGGCGCCGGGCTTCGGCGATCGCCGCAAGGCCATGCTGCAGGATATCGCGATCCTGACGGGCGGCCAGGTGATCTCGGAAGAAGTCGGCCTGTCGCTCGAGAAGGCGACGCTGGACGATCTCGGCGAGGCCAAGAAGATCCAGATCTCGAAAGAGACCACCACGATCATCGACGGCGCAGGACGTGCCGAGGATATCCACGGTCGTGTTGACCAGATCAACCGCGAGATCGAGGAGTCGACGTCGGACTACGATCGCGAGAAGCTCCAGGAGCGCGTCGCCAAGCTGTCCGGCGGTGTTGCCGTGATCAAGGTCGGTGCCGCAACCGAAGTCGAGATGAAGGAGAAGAAGGCACGCGTCGAAGACGCGCTGCATGCCACTCGCGCCGCCGTCGAAGAAGGCGTCGTACCGGGTGGTGGCGTCGCGCTGATTCGCGCGGTCAAGGCTATCGGCAAACTGAAGGGTGACAACCACGACCAGGAAGTGGGAATCAACATCCTGAAGCGTGCCGTCGAGGAGCCGCTGCGACAGATCGTGCACAACGCCGGCGGCGACGCCAGCGTGGTGCTGAACGCCGTTGCCGAAGGCAAGGGCAACTACGGCTACAACGCGGCGACCGACGAATTCGTCGACATGATCGAGGCCGGTATTCTCGATCCGACGAAGGTGACCCGCCATGCTCTGCAGAACGCAGCATCGGTATCCGGGCTGCTCCTGACGACCGAGGCGATGATCGCCGAGCTGCCGAAGGAAGAAGGTCCCGCGATGCCCGACATGGGCGGCATGGGCGGCATGGGCGGCATGATGTAAGCCACCCCTCTCGCACGACAAAAAGCCCGGCTTCGGCCGGGCTTTTTTTTGCATTCGCGGGCTGTCAGGGTCGGACCGCAACAGGTTTTTGTTTTAACAGGCTTTTGCCCGGTATTCCTGCCTTATAGGCGCCTTAATCGCCGTATTTTTGGTCCAAAATCAGTGTCGATCGTATTTGGTCGGGGACCGCCGGTCATCGTGATCCCTATCATTCTGCCACTGAAAACACCCAATTAAGCGTCTACAGAGGCCAAAATGTTCACCAAATGTCTTAAAAACCATATAGTTATTTCGGTCCGACCCCAGAGCGCAGCAGAGCGCCAGAGCGATCGGAAGATTGCGAGCCGTGGTACGGTACTTTTGTGAAAAAGTGGATTGCGTTGTTGCGGGGCATAAACGTTGGCGGCCGCAATGTGCTGCCAATGGATAGCCTGTCGAAGGTATTCACGGAGGCCGGCTGCGAACAGGTAATTACATATATTCAAAGTGGCAATGTGGTTTTCGAGGCTGATATCAGGTCCAAGGATGAATTCGCAGAATCCATCAGTAATGCCGTCGAGAAGCAACACGGTTTTCGTCCCAGAGTTTCCTTGTTTACCGGCCATTCTCTTTGCAATGCAATCGCCGCTAACCCGTTTCCGGAAGCCGTATCCGAACCGAAATCACTGCATATCTTGTTTTTGGAAAGAACGCCGGAGACAGCCCGAATAGATGACGCGAAAGCCCTTTTGGCAGGCTCTGAATCGATTGAGGTCATCGGCCTATATCTTTTCCTGCACGCGCCTGACGGAATCGGACAATCGAGATTCGCGAAAGGCGTTGAGCAGAAACTGGGTATGCACGCGACGGCACGCAACTGGCGGACCGTCAAAAAAATAGCGGAATTGGCTACTGATTAGCGCTAACCGTTCGGGGCAGTAGCAGCCTGTCAATCTGTCCCGAGACCTGCCGATCAGAATTCTGCTGCGAAAGAGTAAAGCAGCCGGTCGGTTCGGATTCCTGATGCCTTTTGGAAGTCTCGTTTCGTTTATCTGTGAAAAGGCACCGGGACCCGTCGCGATTCCCTTGTCGCCAACAAAAAAGCCGGGCGATGCAATGCCCGGCTTCACAGTAAAGCGTGGGTCGCCTCAGGCCTTACGAAGCGCCTCGATCCGCTCCGGAATCGGCGGGTGACTCAGGAACAGCTTCATCATTCCACGCTTGCTGCCGGAGATGCCGAATGCCTGCATCTCCTGTGGCAGCTGGGACGGCACGTTGGACTCGAGCCGCTGCAGGGCCTGAATCATCGGCTCGCGCCCGTTGAGCTTCGCGGATCCCGCATCCGCGCGGAACTCGCGCTGGCGGGAGACCCACATGACGATGGTGCTGGCCAGGATGCCGAGCACCAGCTGCGCAACGATGACGGCGCCGAAATAGCCCAGCCCGTAACCGGATTCGTTACGCAGGATGACCCGGTCGACGAAATGACCGACGATACGCGACAGGAAAATGACGAAGGTGTTGACGACACCCTGCACGAGCGTCAGCGTGACCATGTCGCCATTGGCCACGTGCGATATCTCGTGCGCCAGCACGGCCTCTACCTCTTCCTTGGGCATGCTGCGGAGCAGCCCGGTGCTGACCGCGACCAGCGCCGCATTACGACGCGCACCGGTCGCAAAAGCATTCATGTCCGGCGCGTCGTAGATGGCCACTTCGGGGGTCTCGATTCCGGCTTCGCGGGCCTGCCGTTCGACGGTTGCCACGAGCCAGGATTCGGCCGCGTTCTGTGGCTGCGTGATCACGCGGGCGCCCGTAGAGCGCTTGGCCATCCACTTCGACAACGCCAGGGATATGAACGAGCCGCCGAAACCGAGGACCAGCGAGAAGACCAGCAGCGCCTCGTAATTGATACCGACCTGCTGTTCGTCGAGGTACGAGTCGATACCCAACAGCCGCAGCGCGATGCTCAATACGAGCACTACAGCCAGGTTGGTGGCAATGAACAGCATGACGCGTTTGAACATAGTCGCTACTCCGGATAAAAATCAGATTCGAGAAATGGCGGCGCCGGCGGCGCTTTCAAGGCTTCCGCCGCCCATTTTCAACGGTGTTAACCGGGCGCGGGCGCCCGACGCCGTTGCGACGTTTTGCGATAGTGGAACCACAACCGCAGTCCGAGCAATATCGCGAGAATAACCGCGTAGATCAGCGGGTCACGGATGTCTTTCTTCACCTGCCACCAGTAGTGCCACACCCCGAGTATGCCCACGGCGTACGCGCCGTAGTGGAGCTGCTGCCAGCGCCTGCCCAGTCGACGCCGCATGCCGTTCGTCGACGTTGCCGCCATCGCGGTGAGAATGAGCAATGCCGCGAATCCGATCGTGATGAACGGCCGCTTGGCGATGTCTTCGACGATCGCCGACCACAGCATGCCCTGGTCGAGGATCAGCCAGACGAGGAAATGCAGCAGCGCGTAAAAAAAGGCATACAGGCCGAGCATGCGCCGGAATCGGGCCAGCCAGTTCCAGCCGGTCAATCGCCGCAGGGGCGTGACGGTGAGCGCGATCAGGATGAACCGCAAGCCCCAGTTGCCGAGGCGGTCCTGGATCTCCTCGACGGGATTGGCGCCGAGGACGCCGGTGATCTCGAAGGTATCACCGAGCAGCAACAGGCCCGGCACCAGGCAGAGCACGAAGACGATAGGCTTCCAGACGAAGCGGATCTGCGTGAGCGTGTCCAAGGCTCAGTAGTTTTTGCGGAGGTCGAGACCCGAATAGAGGTGTGCGACGTGCTCGCCATAGCCGTTGAACATCAGCGTCGGCTGCTTGCTGACGAACCGGCCGCTGCCGATGCGTCGCTCGCGTGCCTGGCTCCAGCGCGGGTGGTCGACTGCAGGGTTTACGTTCGCGTAGAAGCCGTATTCCCACGGCTGTGCCATGTTCCAGCTGGTTTGCGGCTGCTCTTCGACGAAACTGATACGCACGATGCTCTTGATGCCCTTGAAGCCGTATTTCCAGGGGACGACCAGCCGGATCGGCGCACCGTTGGGGTTCGGTAGCGCTTCGCCGTACAGTCCCACCGCGAGTATCGTCAGCGGGTTGGTGGCTTCCGCGATGGTCAGGCCTTCCCGGTACGGCCACTCCAGTACCGGCCGCCGCTGGCCGGGCATGCGCACCGGGTCGTGCAGCGTCTGGAAGGCAACGTATTTCGCTTTCGACGTCGGCCGGTGATGCTTGACGACGTCGGCGAGCGAAATACCCACCCACGGGATCACCATCGACCACGCCTCGACGCATCGCATTCGGTAGATGCGTTCCTCGAGGTCGAACGGTTTGATGAAATCGTCGAAATGGAACGAACCGGTTTTCTCGGCATGCCCGTCTACCGTTATGCGCCAGGGACGTGGCTCGAAGTCCTGCGAATTCTTCGCAGGGTCGTCTTTCGCCGTACCGAATTCCCAGAAGTTGTTGTAGGTGGTGATGTCGTCGTAGCTGGTCGGCCGCTCGTCGGTGCTGAACTCGCTCTTGCCCACGTCGGGCAGTTTTGCAAACTGGCCGCGCGGAACCACTGCACCGAGCACCGGGGACGCGAGCGCGATACCGCCGGCCGCGGCGCCGGCCGCCATGAACTGCCGGCGGTTGAGGTAATTCTCCTTGCTCGTGATGTCGGACGGGCGGATGTCGGGCGGTTTGCGGATCAGCAACGTTCTCTCCTCGTTCGTACCTGTATCCAGTAGACCGGTATAAC
>DATHRM010000169.1:0-4309 GCA_035465295.1 Woeseiaceae bacterium
CCTGCTTCCATACGCGCAGGACGAACCGATCGGGGCAAAACCGAAAAAGGCCGGCAAAACCGCTGCCTGAAGCAAGGGTCATCGAGTGGCAGGAACCAACGACATTGTCATCAAGATCGCCACGGTGAACGGCACCGGCTCGGCGAGCGCGAACGGCCTTCTGCGCAAGGCGATATTCCGCATGGGCGTCCCCGTCGTCGGCAAGAATTACTTTCCTTCGAAGATCCAGGGTCTGCCCACGTGGTACGAGATCCGGGTAACGAAGGACGGCTACCAGGCCCGTTCGAATCGGGTCGACATGATGGTCGCGATGAACGCCCAGACCTACGCCCAGGACATGGCGGACGTGAAGCCGGGCGGGTGGCTGATCTACGACTAGACGTGGCCGCGCAGCCGGCAGCTGAACCGGGACGACATTACGGTCGTCGGCGTGCCGCTCTCGCGCATGTGCAACGAGCGGTTCGACGGCGTGCGCACGCGAATCCTGATGAAGAATATCGCGTACGTCGGTGTCATCGCCGCGCTCACGAACATCGATCTCGAGGTCATCAAGGGCTTGCTCGAGGAAACGTTTGCCGAAAAGCAGCATCTCATTGCGGCGAACATGGAAGCCATTCATCTCGGCTACCGCTACGCAGCGGAACACTTCAAAGGGCCGCCACCGCCGCAGGTCGAGAAGATGGACGCGACGCGCCGGCATATCGTCATCGACGGTAATACCGCGTCGGCGCTGGGGTGCGTCTATGCAGGCGCGACGGTCGGCGCGTGGTACCCGATCACTCCGTCCACGTCGCTGATGGATGCCTTCCGGGCGTTCTGCGCGAAGTATCGCATCGACCCCGAGAGCGGCAAGCGAACCTACGCGATCATCCAGGCCGAAGACGAGCTTGCGGCGATCGGTATGGTACTCGGTGCCAGCTGGATGGGCGCGCGCTCGTTTACGCCGACCAGCGGGCCGGGTATTTCGCTGATGAGCGAGTTCATCGGCTACGGTTATTACGCGGAAATACCGGCGGTAATTTTCAACGTGCAGCGCACCGGGCCGTCGACGGGCATGCCGACGCGAACCCAGCAGTCCGATATTCTCAGCTGCGCCTATGCGTCGCACGGCGACACCAAGCACGTACTGCTGTTCCCGGCCGACCCGTACGAGTGTTTCACGATGGCACCGCAGGCGTTCGATCTCGCGGACCGTCTGCAGACGCCCGTCATGGTTTTGTCCGATCTCGATATCGGCATGAACGACTGGATGGTGCCGGAATTCGAGTGGGACGAGAGTTACGTGCACGATCGGGGCAAAGTGCTTTCTGCAGACGATCTCGAGGAGATGGATGCGTTCTACCGTTACCTCGATGTCGACGGCGACGGCATACCGTATCGCACGCTGCCGGGTACGCACCCCAAGGGGTCGTATTTTACGCGTGGCTCCGGGCATACGAAGTACGGCGCGTACACCGAGAACGCGACGGACTACCAGGAAGTGATCGACCGGTTGATGGTGAAGTGGGAGACCGCCCGCCAGCTCGTGCCGGAGCCGGAGATCGCGTATTCGAAATTCAACAGTGCCGCCATTCTGACGGTCGGCAGCGGAAACGGTGCCTGCAAGGAAGCCCTCGACAGGCTCGGCGGGCAAAACGTCGGCTTGAATTACTGCCGGGTGAAGGCTTTCCCGTTCAGTGAGTCCATCAAGGAATTCATCGACAAGCACGAAGTCGTCTATGTAGTTGAACAGAATCGCGATGCGCAGCTGCGCGGCTTGCTGATCCTCGAACTCAACCTGCAGCCGGACAAGCTGGTGTCGCTGCTGCATTACAATGGCATGCCGATGAACGCCGGTTTCGTTGTCGAGAAAGTCCTCGAAGAAATTTCCAAAGGTCGCGCCGCATGAGCTACATCGCAAAACCACGGGTTTCCCACCCCAGCCTGCGCAAGAACAAGCTGGGCCTGACGTTTCGTGATTACGAGGGCTCCGTGTCCACCTTGTGTGCCGGGTGCGGCCACGACTCGGTGACCGCGGCGATCATCCAGGCCGTATTCGATCTCGACATCGAGCCGCACAAGCTGGCCAAGATGAGCGGAATTGGCTGTTCGTCCAAGACCCCGGCGTATTTCGTCCAGCAGTCGCACGGCTTCAATTCCGTGCACGGCCGCATGCCGTCGGTGACGACGGGCGCCAATACCGCGAATCGGCACTTGATGTACATCGGGGTGTCCGGCGACGGCGATTCGCTGTCGATCGGTGTGGGCCAGTTCGTGCACGCGATTCGCCGCAATATCAACATGTGCTACATCATCGAGAACAATGGCGTGTACGGACTCACCAAGGGGCAGTTCTCTGCGTCTGCGGATATCGGCACCCGGCCAAAGAAGGGGCTGCCGAACCAGCAGGAGCCGATCGATCCTGTCAGCACCGCTCTCAGTCTCGGCGCCACCTATATCGCGCGCAGTTTCTCCGGCGACAAGGCCCAGCTCGTGCCGCTCATCAAGGGTGCGTTGCTGCACAAGGGCTTCTCTCTGGTCGATATCATCAGTCCGTGTGTCACGTTCAACGATCACGAGGGATCGACCAAGAGTTATGCCCACACCCGGGAATTCTACAATCACGTCGTGGACGTCGATTACATCGCACCCTCCGAGGAAATAACGGCAGAGTACGAGGCGGGCTCTGCGATGCCGGTTGCCCTTCACGACGGCAGCAAGATCATGCTGCGAAAGATCGACAGCGATTACGATCCGACGAGCCGTGCAAAAGCCTTCAAGTACCTCCGCGAGCGGTTCAACGCCGGGGAAATCGTTACCGGGCTGCTCTATATCGACGACGAGCGCAAGGAAATGCATGACCTGATGGGCAACGTGGATACACCGTTTGCCGAATTGCCGATGGAATCGCTGCGGCCGCCGAAAGGCGAGCTCGAGAAGATCCAGAAACGCTACCGCTAGGTGAGTGGGCGCCTGCCGGGCGCCTGCACCGCATCCGTCAATCCCAGAGGCGAGTCCACCAGGGCGCCGGTTTGTCATCCGGCATCGGATTGTCCGGGAAATCGATTCTCGCGCGGATGTCATCGATATCCCAGCCGGTCAGGCTGGCGAGTTGTTGCGCTTCACGCTCCTGGCGCGTTCTCGTTGCTTCGTGGTATGCCGTCAGGTCGCAGCTGGATTGGCCTTTCCACGCGTGCCGGACGATGTACCGTCCCTGGAAGTTCTGGCGGTCCCCGGTCTCCTGGAATACGAGGTCCTCCGGGAAATGCTTGCGGTCGTAGCGGACGTGCAGCCGCGTTACGAAAACGTCCTGGCCCCGGGGAGGCGCGATTTTCTGCATTCCCGGCTGTTCGTCCAGCCAGAATACGCCGAGGCTACGGAGTTCCCTCGCCGACAGCGGATCCGCCGCGCAAGGGTCGCACCACGACATGTCCCACGCATACTCGAGGAACACGCCGCGGTTATTCTCGACTTTCGTCTGGCGCGCAAACATATCCCGGTAGAAGTCCGCAAAACCGGTCTTTACGAATGCGGGAATCTCCACGTTGCTGGGCAGCTTTACCGTCCGGTAGTTGGTGGTTTCCACGCGCCCGGTGCGCGTCAACGCGTATACGTAGAGGTCCTGCTGCTCCTTTGCGTTGAGCGTGCCAAGCCGGATGGGCAGCATGAACCTGCCATGCTCGTAGGCAACCTGCAGCGGACGCAGGTAGGTATAGCCGGATTTCTTTTGTTCCTCGACGTTCACTTTCGCAACGAAAAAGCGCATGTCCTGTTTGAGGTAGCTTCCCACCACCTTGTCGGCGCCGGCCGGGATACGGTAGCCATTGTCGTTCAGCCACCCGATCAGGCCATCGCTTTCCTCTGCGGACAGAATGAGGATGTCGTACTCGCCCACGGAATAACTCGCTTCGATCGTGACCCCCTGGGAACGGGCATCCGCTTCCATGACCGCTTTGGACGATGGCAATGAGGCCATGTCCTGCGACATTTCCAGCCGTCGCCGGACCATGCACGGGTCAGGGTCGAAGTACTCGACGAGCCGCGGTGACGTGTAGGCGTCAAGATGATCGATGACGGCCTTGTCCCCGACGTTGACCTGGCCGCGCTCGATAAATGTCGGCACCGGGATGACGACGGCGAAGTCTTCGACGTCGCCCTCGAAGTCGTTTGCCATCGTTATCACGGTGCGCTTGCCGTCGCGCACGAGCACGACCTGCGATGCGCGGTTGAAAAGGCCCGTATCGGCCCTGGCGACGTAAAAACCGCAGAATGCCTGCGCCGAACTGCTGATGCCGACGGTGATGATTGCGGCGAGGATGGTGACGATTGA
>DATHRM010000170.1:0-5608 GCA_035465295.1 Woeseiaceae bacterium
CCTATGCGCGGCGCAACTCGCGCCGTACGCTGGCCGGATTTTTCCGTGAGATGTGGATTGCGCCGGCGCTCGCGGTGGCGCTGGGGGCGGCACTGGGCATGGGCAGTCAGCCGGCGGCGTGGCTGTACGCCGCCCCCATCCTGTTGCTTTGGCTGCTGTCGCCGGCGGTCGGCTGGTGGATCAGCCAGCCGCTGGATGCCCCCGTCCCGAGCCTGAGCGTCGATCAGCGGGCCTTTTTGCGGGCATCGGCCCGAAGGACCTGGCGCTATTTCGCGGACTTCGTCGGCCCGGATGACAACTGGCTGCCACCCGACAACTTCCAGGAATATCCGGTTCCGGCGATCGCCTCGCGGACTTCGCCCACCAATCTGGGCATGTCGCTGCTGGCCGACCTGGCGGCTGTGGATTTCGGCTATATCACCGTCGGGGAATGTCTGCGCCGTGTCGGCAATACCCTGGCCTCGATGAAAAGGCTGGAACGCTACCGCGGCCATCTTTATAACTGGTACGACACGCGCACGCTGCAACCGCTGCACCCGCGATACGTCTCGTCGGTTGACAGCGGCAATCTGGCTGGCTGTCTGCTTACCCTGCAGGCGGGACTGGCCGAAATGAAGCATCTGCCCGTCCTTTCCGCCAACGCCTGGCACGGACTGATGGACACCCAGCGGGTGTTGGCCGAAGGCCTGCAGGCTTCTCCCGTGCCCGGGCTGGCGAACGAATTGGGACTGCTGCGCGATGCCCTGGGCGCCCAATTGCGGGACGGACCGCCGCGCTCGCTGGCTGCCGCGGCTCTTGTGCTGAACGAGATTCACGGCCTCAGCGACGCGCTGCTCGATTCGCTGCCGACGGGTACCGATGGTGAACTCGATTACTGGACGCGCGCATTCCACCAGCAGTCCCAAGCCCTGCGGGACGAGCTTGCATACCTGGTGCCCGATTCGTGGCAGGGTGTAGCCATCCCGACCCGCATGCAACTGGCCGAAGCGGGTGCGGAGGGCACGGGCGCGCTGACACAGATCGACATTATCGATGACCTCATCCGTCGTTGCCGCGAACTGGCGGCGATGGATTTCGATTTTCTCTACGACACCACGCGCGATCTGCTTGCCATCGGCTACGACGTCGCCGAGCGGCGGCGTGACCCGTCCTGCTACGACCTGCTGGCATCGGAAGCCCGCCTGGCCAGTTTTCTGCTCATCGCGCAGGGACAGGTACCGCAGAAGCACTGGTTCTCGCTCGGTCGCCTGCTGACCAGTCTTGGCGGCGACGTCAGCCTGATTTCGTGGAGCGGCTCGATGTTCGAGTACCTGATGCCGCACTTGATCATGCCGAGCTACGCGAACACTCTGCTGCGGCAGAGCTGCACCGCGGCAGTTTTGCGTCAGATCGAATACGGTCGGCAACGCAAGGTGCCATGGGGAATATCGGAGTCCTGCTACAACGCCGTCGACGTCAATCAGGTCTACCAGTACCGCGCGTTCGGCGTGCCGGGGCTCGGCTTCAAACGCGGACTCGGAGACGACCTGGTTATCGCGCCCTACGCGAGCGCGCTGGCGCTGACGGTCGCGCCGCAGGAAGCGTGCCGCAACATGCAGACGCTGGTAGATTGTGGCTTTCTCGGCGTCTATGGCTTCTACGAGGCGATCGACTATACGCCGTCGCGGGTGCCGCGGGGCAAACCTCACGCCATCGTGCGGGCATTCATGGCGCATCACCAGGGCATGAGCCTGCTGGCCCTTGCGCATGTTCTGCTTGACCAGCCGATGCAGCGCCGCTTCATGTCCGATCCGCTGGTGCGGGCGACGGAATTGCTGTTGCAGGAGCGGTTGCCGAAGAGAGGCGCCACCCTGCATCCTCACGCGGCGGAAGTGAGCGCCGCCGCCCGCCCGCCCAGCTCCGAGGCCGGCACGTTCATGCGCGTGTTCACCGATCCGAATACGCCGATGCCGGAGGTGCACCTGTTGTCGAACGGTCGCTACCACGTCATGGCGACGCATGCCGGCGGCAGCGCCAGCCGCTGGCGTGAGCTCGCCGTCACCCGGTGGCGTGAGGATGCCACCACGGACGCCTGGGGCACTTTCATTTATCTGCGCGACCGCGACAGCGGGCACTATTGGTCGGCCGCGCATCAGCCTACCCTGCGCCGCGCCGATCACTACGAGGCGATCTTCGTGCAGGCGCGCGCCGAATACCGGCGGCGTGATCAGGAGATCGAAGCGCACACCGAGATCTGCGTCTCCCCCGAAGACGACGTTGAGATCCGCCGCGTCACGCTGACCAACCAGTCGTCCCGACGTCGTCACATCGAGGTGACGAGCTACGCCGAAGTGGTGCTGGCGCCGTTGAGCGCCGACCTTGCGCACCGCGCCTTCAGCAATCTGTTCGTACAGAGCGAGATTCTGCCCGATCGCCAGGCCATCCTTTGCACCCGGCGTCCCCGTACGCCGGGCGAGCAGGTGCCCTGGATGTTTCACCTGCTGGCCGCGCCGGGCGTAGTCGCCGACGACCCTTCCTACGAGACCGACCGTGCCCGCTTCATCGGTCGCGGCCGTACCGCGGCCAACCCGCTTGTTCTGGACAACAGCGAGCGTCCGCCCGCTCTGTCGAACACGGCGGGTCCGGTGCTCGACCCCGTCGTCGCGATCCGGCGCATGCTGACCCTGGCGCCCGACGAATCGGCGAGCGTGCAGATCATCTCCGGCGTCGCAGACACGCGCGAGGGTGCATTGGCCCTGGCGGACAAGTACTGCGACCGTCACTTCGTCGAGCGGGCGTTCGAGATGGCTTGGTTCCGGAGTGAGGAGGTGCTGCGCCATCTCAGTGCAAGCGCAGCCGATGCCCAGGTCTTCGGCCGCCTGGCCAACTCGGTGATATACGCCAATGCGCTGCGCCGGGCCGCGCCCGCGCTCATTGCCCGCAACCAGCTGGGGCAGTCCGGGCTGTGGCGCTTCGCTATATCGGGCGACTTGCCTATCGTTCTACTGTCAATCGGCAACATCAACCGTATCGATCTCGTCAAGCAGGTGCTGCAGGCGCATGGCTACTGGCGAATGAAGGGCCTGCGCGCGGATCTGGTGATCGTGAACGAGGATTTCTCGGGTTACCGGGCGGAGTTGCATGACCTGATCATGGGGCTGATCAACGCCGGGCCCGAAGCGCAGGTGCTCGACAAGCCCGGCGGGGTCTTCGTTCGGCGCGCCGAGGAGCTTTCCGAGGACGAACGCGTATTGCTGCAGACAGTCGCCCGCATCGTCTTCACCGATACCGCCGAGACGCTGACAGAGCAGGTGGAACTTCGCGGCTCAGCGGAGGTTGCATTGGACGTGCTGAAGCCCGTCAGGCAGGGGGGCGCCGAGCCGGTTCAACCGGTGGCGATGCGCGAGCGGATCTTCGGCAATGGTCTCGGAGGCTTCACCCCCGACGGGCATGAATACGTCGTTACCCTCGAGCCCGGTCAGACCACGCCGGCGCCGTGGGCCAATGTCATCGCCAGTCCCCACATCGGCACGGTCGTCAGCGAGAGCGGCAGCGCCTATACCTGGGTCCAGAATGCGCACGAGTTCCGCCTCACCACCTGGCACAACGACCCGCTTTCCGACATCACCGGCGAGGCGCTCTACATCCGGGACGAGGATACGGGGGCGTTCTGGTCGCCGACGCCGCTGCCCGCCCGCGGCAACTCCGGCTACGTGTGCCGGCACGGTTTCGGCTACAGCGTGTTCGAACACCATGAAGCCGGCATTGCCTCCGAACTGTACACATACGTCGCCATGGACTCGCCGGTGAAGTTTGCTGTGCTGAAGCTGCGAAATTCGTCAATACAATCTCGCAGCCTGTCATTAACGGGCTACTGGGAACTGGTGCTCGGTGAGTTGCGACACGTCAATCTGATGCACATCGTCACCGAAACGGATGCGCACAGCGGCGCGCTGTTTGCCCGCAATGCTTACGGCCGCGAAAGCCGCGACCGGGTGGTGTTCGCGCATGTCAGCGAGCGGGAGCGCTCGGTGAGCGGGGATCGTACCGAGTTCATTGGCCGCAATGGCTCGCTGGCCAATCCCGCGGCGATGCGCCGAGAGCGGTTGTCGGGCCGAACCGGCGCGGCTCTGGATCCGTGTGCCGCGATCCAGACCCGCGTCGAACTGGCCGTCGGGCAGGAACGCGAGATCGTATTCGTCTTCGGCGCGGCAGCCAACGCCGACGAGGCGCGGCGGTTCATCGAGCGCTTCGGCGGGCAGCGCAGGGCAAAGGAGGCGCTGGAGGCGGTATGGGAACACTGGAACCGCACCCTGGGCGCGGTGAATGTGGACACACCCGACCCCGCGCTGAACGTACTGGCCAATGGCTGGCTGATCTATCAGACGCTGTCGTGCCGGCTGTGGGGACGCAGCGGCTATTACCAGTCCGGTGGTGCCTACGGCTTCCGCGATCAATTGCAGGACACCATGGCGCTCGTTCATGCCACCCCGTGGCTGGCCCGCGAGCAGTTGATCCGCCACGCAGGGCGCCAGTTCGTCAAGGGCGACGTTCAGCATTGGTGGCACCCGCCCGACGGGCAGGGAGTGCGCACCCGTTTTTCCGACGACTACCTGTGGCTGCCGCATGCCACCTGCCGTTACGTTTGCGCGACCGGCGATACCGGTGTTCTCGACGAGTCCATTCATTTTCTCGAAGGCCGCGAACTGCATGCGGAAGAGGAGGCATATTACGACTATCCGCAACGCTCGAATGAAGCGGCCAGTCTTTACGAACACTGCGTACGCGCCATCAGACACGGCTTGCGTTTCGGTGTCCACAATCTGCCACTGATGGGCTGCGGCGACTGGAACGACGGTATGAATCTCGTCGGCCACGAAGGCAAGGGCGAAAGCGTCTGGCTCGCGTGGTTCCTGCTGGATAATCTCGAGTCGTTTGCCGTTCTGGCGCGCGATCGCGGCGACGCCGACTTTGCAGAGCTGTGCACCGCGCAGGCGGCCCGACTGCGCGGCAACATCGAGGCTCATGCCTGGGACGGCGGCTGGTACCGGCGTGCATGGTTCGACGACGGCACGCCGCTGGGCTCCTCCGGCAATGAAGAATGCCAGATCGACTCCATCAGCCAGAGTTGGGCGGTCATTTCGGGAGGCGGCGATCCTGGGCGCGCGCGCCAGGCGATGGGGGCGGTGAACCAGCGCCTGGCGCGGCGGGCTGATGGACTCATCCAGCTGCTGGACCCGCCCTTCGATTCATCCGATCTGGAACCAGGCTACATCAAGGGTTACATCCCCGGGGTGCGCGAGAACGGAGGCCAGTACACCCATGCCGCGATCTGGACCACGATGGCCGTCGCCATGATGGGCGACACGGAACGGGCGTGGGAATACTTCAATCTGCTGAACCCCGTTCATCATGGCAGCACCGCGGAAGCCATCGAGCGCTACAAGGTCGAGCCCTACGTCATGTGCGCTGACATCTACGGCGAGTCGCCACACATCGGCCGCGGCGGCTGGACCTGGTACACCGGGGCTGCCGGCTGGATGTACCGGCTCACTGTGGAAACCCTGCTGGGCCTGCATCTGGAAGTGGACCATCTGCGCATTGCGCCGCGCGTCCCTGTGGATTGGCA
>DATHRM010000171.1:0-6012 GCA_035465295.1 Woeseiaceae bacterium
TTCCGCAAGCAGGGCGCCTCGATGCGCGACAAGGTGCTTGCGGCGACCGATGCCGTCGGCAGGTTCGCGGGGATCCCTGTCATCGCGCAGGTAGTCAACGCGACCAACCGCAGCAAGGTCGGCCGCAAGATGCTCGAGGGCGCGCTCGGCGTTCATCGCGAGGCACCGGTTCCTGACTATCACTCGAAGAACGCCCGCAAACGTCTCAAGCGCCTGCGCGGCCAGTCCTCGGTAAAGGGCGAGGCAACGGCGAGCACGAATGGCAAGGTCGTTCTCTACACGACCTGCTACGGCAATCGCAACCGGCCGGAGATGGACGTCGACCTGGTTGCCGTGTACGAGCACAACGACATCGAGGTGGCGCTGGCCGAGAAAGAGGCCTGCTGCGGCATGGCGAAGCTCGAACTGGGCGATCTCGACGCCGTTGTACGCGCGAAGGAAATCAATATTCCGGTGCTTGCCGCCTGGGTCGACAAGGGCTACGACATCGTGACGCCCATTCCCTCCTGCACGCTGATGTACAAGCAGGAGTTGCCGCTGATGTTCCCCGATGACGAAGGTGTAAAGAAGGTGCAGTCGGCCATGTACGACCCCTTCGAGTACCTGATGCTGCGGCACAGGGACGGCAAACTGAAGACCGAGTTCGCGCAATCGCTGGGCAAGGTGTCATACCAGGTGCCGTGTCACCTGCGTGTGCAAAACATCGGCCTGAAAACGCGCGACGTGCTGCAGCTGGTGCCCGACACTACCGTCGAGGCCATCGAACGCTGCTCCGGTCACGACGGCACTTACGCGGTAAAGAAGGAGTTTCATGACATCTCGAAGAAGATTGCGCGGCCGGTCGTGAACAAGGTGAAGAAAAGCGGCGCCGACCATTTCGTCAGCGACTGCCCGATGGCGTCCGACCAGATCGCGCAGGACCTCGACGAGTACTCCGCCGGCCATCCCATGAGCCTCCTCAGGAAAGCGTACGGAATATGAATGCCATGCAGAAACTGACACGAGACGACCTGTACAGCCTGGAACAATACTCCGACATACGTGACGAGTTTCGTAACCAGGTGCTCGCGCACAAGCGCAATCGCCGCGTCGAACTCGGCACCAATGCTGCGCTGTACTTCGAAGATCGTCTCACCATGCAGTACCAGGTCCAGGAGATGCTGCGTATCGAGCGAATCTTCGAGGCGCCCGGCATCAACGACGAACTCGAAGCGTACAATCCGCTCATCCCCGACGGCTCGAACTGGAAAGCGACCTTCATGGTCGAATTCCCCGAAGTCGAGGAACGGCGCGCGATGCTGAACCGGCTCGTCGGTATCGAGGACAAGGTATACGTCCAGGTCGAGGGATTCGACCGCGTCTATGCAATTGCCGACGAAGACCTCGAGCGTTCGGACGACCAGAAAACCTCGGCCGTCCATTTCATGCGCTTCGAACTGTCTGCGGAGGAGGTTGACGCGCTGAAGTCCGATGCGTCGCTGGCGGCCGGCATCGACCACGAAAATTACCAGGTGGAGATATCTCCGGTGCCGGAGAACATTCGTCAGTCGCTGCTCGGCGATCTCGAATAGCCACCACGTCTTTTTTTGTCCCACAGCCGCGATTTCGCGGATGCAGTGCTACTGCAATCAGGCTAGAATCCCCGGCGTGAATTCGCTTGGCAGCTTCACCTGATGGCAAATACCTACGACGCCAAGGACATCGAAGTCCTGAGCGGGCTCGAACCCGTGCGCCGCCGTCCCGGGATGTACACGGATACGTCCCGACCCAACCATCTCGCACACGAGGTCGTCGATAACAGCGTCGACGAGGCGCTTGCGGGCCACTGCAAGAAGATCGAGGTGACCATCTACAAGGACGGTTCGCTCGAGGTTGCTGACGACGGCCGCGGCATGCCGGTGGACAAGCACCCAAAGGAGAAGCTGCCCGGCGTCGAGGTCATCCTCACCAAGCTGCATGCGGGCGGTAAATTTTCGAACAAGAACTACCAGTATTCCGGCGGCCTGCACGGCGTAGGCGTGTCTGTCGTGAACGCGTTGTCGAAGAACCTGGAGGTCTGGATACGCCGCGGCGGCAAGGAATACAACATGAGCTTTGCGGGCGGCAAGAAACGCGGCAAGCTCGAGACGGTGGGTACGGTCGGCAAGGCGAACACGGGAACCACGATCCGCTTCTGGCCCGACCCGCAGTATTTCGATTCACCGAAGTTCTCGGTGTCGCGGCTGAAACACGCGCTGCGCGCCAAGGCCGTGCTGTGTCCCGGCCTGACCGTTCGTCTCAGGATCGAGCAGCCGAAGGAGAAGCACGAGTGGTGCTACTCGGGAGGCCTCGAGGAGTACCTGCTGGAGGCGATCGGCGGTGCGGAGCTGCTGCCGGCCGAGCCGTATTCCGGAAGCGTCACCGGCAAGAACGAAGCCGTGGACTGGGCCCTCGCCTGGGCCGTGCAGGGCGGCCAGGCGGTGACCGAAAGCTACGTCAACCTGATTCCGACCCCGCAGGGCGGGACGCACGTCAACGGCTTGCGGACGGGTCTCACGAACGCGTTGCGCGAATTCTGCGACTTCCGCAATCTCCTGCCGCGCGGCGTGTCGATTGCGCCCGAAGACGTCTGGGACGGGTTGAACTTCGTGCTCAGCGCGAAACTCGGCGACCCGCAGTTTTCCGGGCAGACCAAGGAGCGCCTGTCCTCGCGGGAATCGGCGGCATTCATCGCCGGCATCATCAAGGACAACTTCGCAATCTGGTTGAACCAGCATCCCGAGACCGGCGACCAGCTGGCCCAGCTTGCGATCGCCAAGGCGCAAAAGCGGCTGAAAGCCGCCAAGAAGGTCGTCCGCAAGAAGATCGTCTCGGGCCCGGCATTGCCGGGCAAGCTGGCCGACTGCACGTCGCAGGAACCGGAGCTGTGCGAGATCTTCCTCGTGGAAGGCGACTCCGCGGGCGGTTCCGCGAAACAGGCCCGTGACCGGACGACCCAGGCGATCATGCCCCTGCGCGGCAAGATCCTGAACACCTGGGAAGTGGATGCGGCGGAGATCCTCGCGTCGCAGGAGGTGCACGACATCAGTGTCGCGCTCGGCGTCGATCCCGGCAGCGACAGCCTCGAGGGACTGCGGTATCACAAGATCTGCATCCTTGCGGACGCCGATTCCGACGGCCTGCACATTGCCACGCTGCTGTGTGCCCTGTTCCTGCGCCACTTCCGTGAGCTGGTGCTGGCCGGGCACGTCTACGTGGCGATGCCGCCCCTGTACCGTATCGACGTCGGCAAGGAAGTCTTCTATGCGCTCGATGACAGCGAGCGCAAGGGCATACTGGATCGCGTCGAGGCGGAAAAGATGCGCGGCAAGATCAGCGTCACGCGCTTCAAGGGTCTGGGCGAAATGAACCCGGCGCAGCTGCGCGAAACGACGATGAATCGCGATACGCGACGGCTGGTACAGCTCACCGTCAACCCGCGCGACAAGACAGACCAGGTAATGGACATGCTGCTGGCCAAGAAGCGGGCGAAAGACCGCCGCAACTGGCTCGAAACCAAAGGAAACCTGGCAGAAGTGTGAATTCGTGTGCCGGGCCCGACGTGACGGATAGCCTGGCCGAGGTATAGACGTAATGCAGAACAGCCTGAATCTCGAAGGCGTCGAACAGCAGTCGCTGAAAGAGTACTCCGAGAAGGCGTACCTCGATTACTCGATGTACGTGATCCTCGATCGCGCGCTGCCGCAGATTGGCGACGGGCTGAAACCCGTCCAGCGGCGAATCATCTACGCGATGAGCGAGCTCGGCCTGTCGGCGGGTTCCAAGCCCAAGAAATCGGCCCGCACCGTCGGCGACGTGATCGGCAAGTTCCATCCGCACGGCGACTCCGCGTGTTACGAGGCCATGGTGCTCATGGCGCAGGATTTTTCCTACCGCTACCCGATTATCGACGGCCAGGGCAACTGGGGTTCGACCGACGATCCCAAGTCGTTTGCCGCGATGCGCTACACCGAATCGCGCCTTGCGCCCTATGCCCGGAGCATGCTGCAGGAGCTGGCGCACGGCACGGTCGACTGGGTGCCCAACTTCGACGGCATGCTCAACGAGCCGGTCGTACTTCCCGCGCGGCTACCCAACCTGCTGCTGAACGGTACGACCGGAATCGCGGTCGGGCTCTCGACCGACGTGCCGCCGCACAATCTCAGGGAAGTCGCCAGCGCGCTCGTGCACCTGCTGGAGGAGCCAAAGGCGAGCCTTGCGCAGCTCATGAAGCACATCAAGGGACCCGATTTCCCGACCGGCGGGGAACTCGTGTCGCCGCGCACCGATATCAAGGAGATCTACGCGACGGGCGGGGGCACGCTCAGGCTCAGGGCTTCCTACAAGGTCGAAAACGGGGATATCGTCGTCACGTCGCTGCCGTACCAGGTATCCGGGAGCAAGGTGCTGGAGCAAATCGCGGCGCAGATGCGTGCGAGGAAGCTGCCGCAGGTCGACGATCTGCGCGACGAATCCGACCACGAGGAGGCGATCAGGCTCGTAATCAGCAAGAAGCGCGGTATCGACGTCGAGCAACTGATGTCGCACCTGTTCTCGACGACGTCGCTCGAGCGCACGGTTCGCGTGAACATGAACGTGATCGACCTGGAAGGGCGGCCGCGGATGTTCAACCTCGTCGAGATGCTGACGGAATGGCTGAAGTTCCGACGCGAAACCGTCAAACGGCGCCTGCAACATCGCCTGCAGATCGTTACCGATCGCCTGCACATCCTCGACGGTTTGCTGGTCGCCTATCTGAACATCGACGAGGTCATACACATCATCCGCACGGAGGACGAACCGAAGCCCGTGCTGATGAAGCGCTTCAAGCTCAGCGACCTGCAGGCCGAAGCGATCCTGAACCTGCGGCTGCGCAATCTCGCCAAGCTCGAGGAGATGAAGATCCGTGGCGAGCAGGATGAACTCAACGAGGAGCGGGACGTACTCGAAAAGACGCTGAAGAGTGCGGCGAGGCTGAAAACACTCATCAAGACGGAAATTCTCGCGGACGCCGACACCTACGGTGACGAGCGCCGTACGCAGATCGTCGAGCGTGAGGCCGCCCAGGCACTGGATGAGACCCAGCTCGTCGCCAGCGAGCCCGTGACGGTCATTCTCTCGCAACGCGGTTATGCGCGGGCCGCAAAAGGACACGATGTCGACCCCGCGTCGCTGAGCTACAAGTCCGGGGACGGTTTTCTCGCGTCGGCACAGGGCCGCAGCAACCAGCTGGCGATGTTCATCGACAGCACGGGCCGCGTCTATTCGGTGATGGCGCACACGTTGCCCTCGGCGCGAGGCCAGGGCGAGCCCCTGTCGTCACGATTCAAGCCGCCCGATGGTGCCGAATTTTGCGGAACGATGATCGGCGACGCGGAGCAGAAGTACCTGCTCGCCAGCGATGCCGGATACGGTTTTATTGCGAAGCTCGACGACCTGGTGTCGCGCAACAAGGCCGGCAAGGCGATACTCCGCGTGCCGGCGGGCGGCAAAGCAGTGGTGCCGGCCCCGGTTCCCAAAGGCACGGAATGCCTGATCGCGGCCGTGAGCTCCATCGGCCGGCTGCTGATGTTCGAGATGGACGAGCTGCCGGAGCTCGCCAAGGGCAAGGGCAACAAGCTCATCAACATTCCGGGCAAGAAATACCAGGGCGGCGAGGAACGAATGGTCGCCGCGACGGTCGTCCCCGAGGACGGTGATCTGCAGGTCTATTCCGGCAAGCGCATGATGACCGTCAAGTGGGACGATTCTGAGCCCTATTACGGGGAACGGGCGCTGCGCGGCGCGCTGCTGCCGCGCGGCTGGCGCACCGTCGACCGGCTGGTGGGTATCGAACCGTAGGCGCGGTTAACGACGCGCCCGGGCGCCGTCCTTGTCGCGCGGCATCTCGACGGTCTTGTCTTCTGCCTCGATGCTGGCCGTAACGTCGAGATCGTCGCCGTCGCTGTTATCGTCGTTTTGCGCTTCGAGCGTTGCCGTCAGGTCGAGTTCGGA
>DATHRM010000172.1:0-12094 GCA_035465295.1 Woeseiaceae bacterium
AGGGGGAGCGCCACCAGGCTTCGCCGCTGACGCATGGATCTTGCAAGTTCGCGAAGGATGAACATCGGCCTGTCCGCAAATTCGAAACCGGGTTACTGTAAGGCGACTATTTTGGTGTCACAATTGTGGCAGATACTTGCGGGAGAGTCTTGCGCTGCGCCGTGAGGGAGTAAATGAAAACCGTACGCGTGATTCCTTTCGTTCCTGTTGCATTGCTCGCGGTTGTCCTGTTGCCGTCCTGTGCAGGCCTGAGGCAGTCGTCCGACCCGGGCGATGTGCGGGCACGAATCGCCGAATATCGCGAACAGGAAACGGCGCTCGTGCGCGCTACCGTATCCGACTCGTCCCGTGCCGAACGGCTCCTGGCGCTTCTGGCCGAAAGAGATCGCCTCGCCGATGACTACGCGAAGCGCATCGTGGAGCACCGCCAGGCAATGGCAGCGCTGAACACCGATTACGACGCGAAGCGTGAAGAATTCGAGATGCTGCTGGCCCGATTCAATCAGCAGCGCGCGGCGGCACAGCGGGAGTCGATCGACGTCGTGGCGGCCATGAAGGAGACGACGACGGAAGACGAATGGAAGAAGATCGCCCGGTTCCAGCTAAAACGACTCGATCTGCGTCAACTCAGCTACGGCCAGGCAGCAATGGAGGACTGAGGTGTTCTGGGCATTCATGTACTGGTATTTCTTTGGCAGTGGCGTTGCTTCCATTGACGCCGGCGTACTCACACCGTCGGCAGTCGAAGCGCTCGCGGACCGTGTCGAGATTGTCGTAACCGATCCGGCGCGGGCTGCGGCTGCGCAGTCCACGCTGGACGATCTCAGGACAGAGGTCATTGCGTTTGACAAGAATTTCGCGGCATCAGGAAAGGCCGTCATACGTGCCTACCGTGACCATGCGGCCGATCGAGAGGAGATTGAGGGCGTTCTCGATGAACTGAATCGTGACTGGGCCCGTGGGCAGGAACGGGCGCTCGACCTGCGCTTCGAACTGCGGGAACAGCTTACGAGAGACGAGTGGGCAGCCCTTTATTCGATTGAATAATACCCACCCGGTCTCAGCTCGACACGTTGTCGCGGTCGTGGGGTTCCGTGTAGTCGATGTCGGGTCCCACGGGCACGATACCGGTCGGATTGATCGTCTTGTGGCTTCCGTAATAATGCGACTTGATGTGATCCATGTGCACCGTCTCGGCGACGCCGGGGACCTGGTACAGGTCGCGCACGTACGGCCACAGGGAATCGAAATCCACGATCCGCCGACGGTTGCACTTGAAGTGCCCGACATAAACGGGGTCGAACCGCAACAAGGTCGTGAACAGCCGCCAGTCGGCCTCGGTGATCCGGTCTCCCAGGAGGTAGCGTTGCGTCGAGAGGCGGCCATCGAGCCACTCGAGTGATTCGAACAGCGGCTCGACGGCCTCTTCGTAGGCTTCCTGGGTGGTCGCGAAGCCCGCCTTGTACACGCCGTTGTTGACCGTGTCATAAACGCGAGCGTTGATCTCGTCGATTTCTTCGCGCAGCGGTTCGGGATAGTAATCGCCTTCGGTCGCGCCGATATCGTCGAATGCCGAGTTGAACATGCGGATGATATCGGCGGACTCGTTGCTGACGATCGTGTCCTTGTGCGTATCCCACAGAACGGGCACGGTCACACGCCCGGTATACGATGCATCGGCCGCCTGGTAGATCTCGTACAGGTAATCCGCATCGTGGATCGGGTCCGCGACGACGCCGTCACCATCCTCGAAGGTCCAGCCGTGATCGCCCATGTACCAGTGAACCACGGACACGGGGATCATGTCCTCCAGCCCTTTCAATTTGCGGAAAATGAGGGTCCGGTGCGCCCAGGGGCAGGCAAAGGAGACGTACAGGCGGTAACGGCCCGATTTGGCTTCGAAACCCGACGCCCCGGTGGGGCCGGCGCGGCCATCCGCGGTTATCCAGTTCCGGAACCGCGACGTATCGCGTTTGAACCGGCCTCCCGTGGACTTGGTGTCATACCATTGGTCGTGCCATTCGCCGTCAACCAGTAAACCCATTAACTCGTCTCCTTGTCAGAACTGCTGCGATTGCGGGGAAGCGTCAGTCGAGTGCCAGCTCGGTCTTTTTCACTTCTTTGAGGCGAGCTTCGACGTCATCCCAGTTCACGAGATTCCAGAACGCGTCGACCCACTTGGCCTTTTCGTTCCGGTATTGCAGGTAGAAGGCATGCTCCCACATGTCGAGAACAAGCAGCGGAATCGTTGCGCTACCGACGTTGCCCTGGTGGTCATAGACCTGCTGGACGATCAGGCTGCCCGACAGCGGTTCCCAGGCCAGGCTGGCCCAGCCGGAGCCCTGGATTCCCATCGCGGCGGCGGACAGCTGCTTCTTCATGGCGTCGAACGACGAGAACGCGTCCTTGATTTCAGAGGCGAGCTTGCCGCCCGGTTCGCCACCCCCGGTGGGGCCTAAATTCTTCCACAGCATGGAATGCAGCACGTGACCCGACAGATGGAAAGCGAGGTCTTTCTCCAGCTTGTTCAGGGCCGCGAAGTCCCCGGATTCGCGCGCTTCGGCGAGGTTGTCGATCGTGGAATTGGCGCCGTCCACGTACGCAGAATGATGTTTGCTGTGGTGGAGTTCGAGTATTTCCGCGGAAAGATGCGGCTCGAGATCCTTGTAACCATAGTCGAGTTTCGGAAGCGTATAGATGGTCATGGTTTTTTCCTTTCTGTTACTCAGGTTGAATCGTCGATTGCCTCTAACGATTTGGGGCGCCTGCGGTGTTTTGCAAACCCGTCGAACGGGTCGGCTTTCTGGCCGAGGCGCCGCGCAATGCTTGACAGCCCGAAACGCTGCGGCGTCAGGTCGCCGCGGTCGAGTTCGTCCCACTCGAGGGGCGTCGCCGCGGGCGCACCCGGGCGGGCGCGGAGGGAGTACGGGAGCACCGACGTCTGGCCGTAGGCGTTTCTGTTGATATCGATATACACGCGATCCTTGCGGGCTTTTTTGCGCTGCTCCGTCGTGATGCGGTCGGGATGCCGTTCTGCGACTTCCGTCGCGACCGACTTCGCGAATTTCCTTACCTCGTCGAACGACCGTGTCTGATCGAGCGGTGCG
Source organism: Woeseiaceae bacterium (assembly GCA_035465295.1). Taxonomy (GTDB): domain Bacteria; phylum Pseudomonadota; class Gammaproteobacteria; order Steroidobacterales; family Woeseiaceae; genus UBA1847. Next base: position 3,108 of record DATHRM010000172.1, read on the forward strand.
AGCACATGGAGCCCCCTCGAACCCGTCGTCATGACGTAGGGTTCAAGCCCGGAATCGGCCAATTGCTCACGGAGAATGCGCGCGCACAGAACAACGGTGTCGAAGTCGTCGTCTTTGCTGGGATCGAGATCGAATACCACGCGATCCGGCTTGTCGGCTTCGCTGGCTACGGAAAGCCAGCCGTGAAGCGTCAGCGCGGCCTGGTCCGCAAGGTACACGAGGGCGGCCCGGTTGCCTGCAATGATGTGGTCGACCGTATTCTTGCCGCCGGCGGTCTTCAGGCGCTGCGATCCCACGAAATCGGGAAAGTGATCTCCCCGCTTTTGCTGGTAAAAGTGGTCTTCGTCGATGCCGTCCGGGTAACGCTCCAGCGTCAGGCAGCGATCGCGCAGGTGCGCCTGCATGCGGTCGTAGACGCCCTCGTAATAGTCGATGACGTCGCCTTTGCTGACGCCGGCGTCGGAATAGAGGATCTTGTCCTCGTTCGACGTCTCGACCGTGTATGGCCCGTATGTCCGCTTCATGATGCCGACCCCGGGGACTCACGCACGACCTGGCGGGGGTCCTTGTCACGGCGCAGGCCCAGGAATCTCGGGTGCCGCAGCTTGCCCGCGCTGGTCCATTCGGTGAAACCGAATTCGCCGACGAACTCGGGCGTTACCCAGGTGATTTCGTCCTTGTCGGGATGCTCGCCGGAGAACGGCGAGGTCTTGCGCTGCACGCGCTCGAGGCGGCGCCGGAAGCTGCGCAGGAATTCATCGTCGTAACCGGTACCGACTTTTCCGGCGTAGCGCAGCTTATCGTCGTCGTAATAGCCGACGAGCAAGGCGCCGAATCCCTCGCGGCTGGATTTCGGCGCCGTGAATCCGCCGATGACGAGTTCCTGGCTGGCCGTGCATTTGAACTTGAGCCAGGAGCGGGAACGGCTGTGTGCGTATTCCGCCGTCGCGTCTTTTGCAATCACGCCTTCCCACCCCTTGTCGCAGGCTTCCTTGTAATACGCTTCGCCTTCCGCGTTGCGATGCGTGGAAAATCGCAGCGGCTTCTCGAAGTTGAGGGCGGCCCTGAGCAGTTTCTTGCGGCTGCGCAACGGCACCTTCTCGAGCGCATGGTCTTCCAGGTGGATGATATCGAACACGTACATAAACACGCGGACACCGGAGGCGCGCGCCTTGTCGGGATCGGAAATCTGCATGCGCTTCTGCAGTCGGGAGAAACTCGTCAGGTTGCCCGAGAAAGCGACTATCTCGCCATCGACGATGAAATCGCAGCTCTGCCGGTCGAAGCACTCTACGATTTCAGGGTAATTGTCATTGATGGTTTTCCGGTTGCGGGTCACCAGGCGCGTGCTGCCGCCTTTCCGGAACACGAGCGCGCGCTCGCCGTCGAGCTTGCGCTCGAATATCCAGTCTTCATCCGAAAATCGTTCGTCCGTCAGTGTCGCGAGCATCGGCGAGGTCCAGCGCGGCTGGCTGCGTCGGCGCAGCAACTTGCGTTCGGATTCGGCCAGCAGTTCACGCAGATTACAGCTCATGAAGCGTTCTTTTTCGCATCTTCGTCGGCAATCTGCTCGATCGTCTTGCCGCTCTTGACCGACTCCGGCTCCGTCGAAACCGGGTTGCGGCGGGCGTCGGCCTCGTCGTCGTCTTCCTTGATGATCAGCCAGTACTCGTTGTCGTCACCGTCTCTCTGTATTCGTTGCAGCACGTATCCGCCGGATAATTTCTTGCCGTGCAGGTGGATAACGGCATGGCCGTTGTCGAGTGCGTCGCAGATGTCGACGGATTTGCCGTCTTCCTCGGTCCTGTTTTCGTAACTGCCATTGTCCCAGACGATGACCGTGCCGGCACCGTACTCGGATGGCGGGATGACGCCCTCGAAGTCGGCATAGTCGAGGTCGTGGTCCTCGGTACGAATGGCGAGACGCTTGTCCTCGGGGTCCGTGGACAGTCCCTTGGGAACGGCCCATGAGGCGAGCGCGTCGCCGGCTTCGATGCGGAAGTCGTAATGCCGGTTGGAGGCGTCATGCTCCTGGATGACGAATACTGGTTTCTTCCCGGTATTCATGCGGCATCCCGGGTCGAGTAACCTTCCTTGCGCCAGGCGCCGAGCGAACCGAGGAACAGGTCGACTTTGTCGAAACCGGCTTTCCTCAGCAGGCTTGCGGCAATCGTAGCCCGTGCGCCGCTGGCGCACATGACGGTGTAACTGCGTTTGCGATCGAGTTCGTCGAGCGCCCCGGGCAACTCGCCGAGAAACACGTGAACTGCGTTCCTGATCTTTTCGTCACGGATCTCTTCGACGTTGCGAACATCCAGGAGCGACCACATATCGGGCTGAGTTTCGACCCGCTCGTGCACCTCTTCTGCGTCGAGGACCTGCATCGTGCCGAAATCGCCGCCGCTCGCTGCCCAGGCCGCGAGGCTCGGTGCCAGGTAGCCACGGATATTGTCGTAGCCGATACGAGCGAGATGGCGCGCCGACCGTTCGGCCTGCCGGGCATCTTCCGCTATCAGCACAATGGTGTCGTCCGGTTCGAGAAACCAGCCGGCGAATGCGCTGATCATGTCCTCGGGTAACGAAAGACTGGCCGGCAGGTGGGCGCCGAGAAATGCCGACGAACTGCGTACGTCCACCAGCAGCGTGTCCCTGTCTTCGTTTTTCAGGTCGTCCGGCGTCATCGGCGGCGGTAACAATGTAGCGCCGACAGGGTCCGCGCCTCTGAGATTGCCCTGTTCCATGTACCTGAAGTAGGGCGGATAGTCGTGATTTTCCGACAGCTTCGCTTCGATGAAGGCATTCCGGTCCCGGACTTTGAAACGGGGATTGTTTGCTTTCTCATGTCCGACGGTCGATACCTCCCTGGCCGCCATGCCGGAACCACACACCGAGCCCGCGCCGTGCGCCGGGTAGATAACCGCCTGGTCTCCGAGCGATTCGAGCTTGCGCAAGCTGTCATACAACAGGCCGGCCACTTCGCGTGCACGCTCCGGATAGAAATCGCAGCGGCCGACGTCGCCGACGAAAAGGGTGTCCCCGGTAAAGACGGCGAACGCCCCGTCACTGAATTCCTCGTCGTAGAGAGCGAAGGACAGGCTGTCGTCGGTATGGCCGGGCGTTTCGAGCACGCGCAGGGCGATCGAGCCAATCTCGAACTCGTCCCCGTCCCGGGCCGTCGTCGCGTACTCGACGTTTCCGGCGGCGTTCGGGCCATGAATTACTTCTGCACCGGTCAGATCAGCGAGTGCAGCTGCACCCGACAGCAGGTCCTCATTGCGATGCGTCTCGAAGATGTGCGTGATCCTGCTGTCATTACGGGTTGCGATCTCGACGTAAACGTCACAGTCACGGCGTGGGTCGATGACGGCGGCGTCGCCATTGCTTCCTATGAGGTAGGACAGGTGCGCGAGGCCGTCACTTTTGATTTTCTTGATGAACATTCGGCTCGTCCTTTGCGCTCGGGGAGCATACGTAACAAGTGCTGCAATATGCATGCCACCCGCACAGAGGGCGCCGCGGCCGCGGCCGGCGGCCAGGGCCTGTAACAATTACAAGCTGGTCGGTCGTTCGTACAATGAGTATCGCGGGTGCATAATGTGACTGCGATGCAAGATCTGGATCCGGGCGTTAACGCGAAGATAATCGGGCTGGGTATCGCGCTTGCCATCGGTCTCATTATCGGCCTCGAGCGCGAGTGGGCTGACGACAAACCGGTCGGCGTGCGTTCGTTCGCGCTCATCGGTGCATTCGGTGGAATCGCCGCTCTGCTGCTCCCCGAAGCCGGCGGCTGGCTCATCGCTGCAGGACTGCTGGCGCTGAGCTTCATCCTCATACTGCACGTACACCGCCGCAAGCTCGAAGGCATCACGACGCTCCTGGCCGCCCTGACCGTCTACCTGCTCGGGGCGGCGGCCGTTGCCGGCTACTGGTTGCAGGCGATCGTGCTCGGTGGTGCCGTCATGGCGCTGCTCCACTGGAAGAAGCCGCTGCACAGCTGGGTCGACAGGCTGGGCGACCAGGACGTGGAGATTGTCGTCCGGTTCGTGTTGATTGCGCTGGTGATACTCCCCGTTCTGCCGGACCGGGACATGGGACCGTACGGCGCTTTCAATCCGTTTACGGCCTGGTTCCTGGTCGTGCTGATCGTCGGCATCAACCTCGTGGGTTTTGTCGCTTTCCGCTTCGTCGGTACGCGCGCCGGAGGTTGGGTGGCCGGACTGCTCGGAGGCCTCGTATCCAGTACCGCAACCACGATCAGTTACGCAGGCATGTCGAAGCGGGAGCGCGACTTTGGCCCTGTTGCGGCACTGGTTATCCTGGTCGCCAGCGCGGTCGTCTACGGGCGGGTCCTCATCGAACTGGCCATCGTCGCGCCCGACCTGGTCAGGAGCATGGTCGGGCCCGCAATTGCTTTCACCGCGGTATTACTGGGATTGAGCGCTGTTGCTTTCAGGGCTGTTCACACCCGGACCGACACGGTCCTGCCGGAACGCGAGAATCCGGCGCGAATCCGCCAGGCGCTGGTCTTCGCTGCGCTGTATGCCGTGATCCTGTTCGGCGTCGCGGCGGCGCGTGACCTGGTCGGCACCGAGGCCGTGTATGCCATCGCGTTCATTTCCGGCCTGACCGATGTCGATGCGCTGACGCTGTCCGTGGCGCAGCTTTATACCGGCGGCGAAGCGTCCGACTTCGATGCATGGCGGGCAATTTTCCTGGCCACCCTTTCCAACCTGCTGTTCAAGGTCGTGGCGGCATCATTCCTCGGCTCGGCGGATCTCGGGCGATGGATGCTCGGCACAGGCGCAGTCGCGTTGACGGCGGGTACGGCCCTGCTGCTGCTCTGGCCCTGACGCTGCAAGTCTGAAGCGCCGCTGACATAGAAAAGCCCCGGCCGTAGTGGCCGGGGCTTCCGGGTCTTGCGCGAATCAGTTGACCTGACCCGAAGACCGTTCACTGACGGTCTTTACTTGCGATTCAGCTTGATAACCGAGTCTGCTACCAGTTCTTTACCTTCGAACAGGTCGTTGTCGATGTTGCCACTGACCTTCACGCGGTCACCAACGTCGATCTTCTGGTAGCCCTCATCGTCGAGCGGGTTGTACAGCATCTCGTTTACGTCTACGCGCAAATCGGTTACACCGGCGTCGACGGTAAATTCATGCTCGTCGACATCCGTTACGGTGCCCTGCACGACGGTCTCGGCCACTACGACCGGTACGGTGACCGTTGCGACGAGGCTCTCTGATGTTTCCTCGTCCACCGAGCTCGAGAAGAAGGTCGTGCCAATGTTCTCGACATAGACACTGCCCGCCTCGATTTTGGTTGTTTCGAGGAAATCGTCATCGATGCGGCCGGAAACTGTGACCTTGTCGCCTTTGAGCAGCTTGTAGGCGTCCGCGTCGCGGTCGCCATCGTCCATCTCGACGATGATATAGCCATCGCCGTAATCGAGCATGAACGTGTCGGCATCGACCGACTCGACTTCGCCGCTGATCGTGATCCAGGTGTTATCGGCCATCTTGTACGGGTCCTTGTCGCCAGCTGCCGCGCTCGCACCGAAACCGAGAGCGAGCACCGCCGCAAACGCGATAGGTAGCCGTTTCAGTAGTTCAGTGGTTTTCGGCTTGTTGCGTAGCATTGGTCCTCCCGTTGCTTTGTTGGCTTACATGGACGTAAATGCAAGTCCCATGCCAACGCAGGGAAGCGGCGGAACGACCCGTGATCCGGCCGGTTTTCTGCAGTTCTTACAAAGCCACGAAAAAATTTACACGGTCAGGATTTGCTGTTCGGCAACAGCGCGCGCAACGCGAACGGCGAGATCAACGTCGTAACGATTGCCATGATGACGACCGCGGAAAACAGGTACTCGATAGCCGGAGGCGTCGGGGACGGGTGGTCGAAAAGCCCGGCACGGAGCGCAATGTCGGCGATGATGATCTCGACCGCACCGCGGGCGTTCATCGCCGAGCCGATCGCCAGCGACTGGCTGGTCGTGAAGCCGGTCAACCGCGCGGTCAGGCCGCTGCCGAGGAACTTGCCGGCGGTCGCAGCAAGGAGAAGGCACAGCAGGAACCATGGCGCCTCGGTCACAGCAGAAAGCTTGAGGTGCATGCCGATCGACGCGAAGAAGACGGGCGCGAGCAGCCCCAGCGTAATCGCTTCCGTGTAGGTCTCGAGTTTGTGGTGCGTTTTTTCGCCAACGACGTTGCGCGAAAAGAGAACGCCCGACGCGAATGCGCCGATCAGGAAATGCATGCCGAGCGCCTCTGCCAGCACAGAGAATCCGAGTCCCAGGATCAGCAGCAGGCTGAAGTCCGCGTGCTCCAGCTTGAAACGATTCAAAATCCCCGCCGTTCGCGGCAGTACGTAACGCCCCACGCTCCAGACGATCGCGAAAAAGATGAGCGTGTTCAGCCCGATAGTGAGCAGGGTCGAAGCCGTCAGCTCCTCGGTCGTGGAGATCATTGCCGTAAGCACTGCGAGCAGCATCAGGCTCAGGACGTCGTCCATGACGGCAGCTGCGATGATGACCTGCCCGACTTTCGACTGGAGCTGGTCCATGTCGAGCAGGACTTTCACGGCGACCGGTACCGCGGTGATCGCGAGCGCGACGCCGATGAACAACGACTGCGCGATGCGCCAATCGGACTCGGGCAACCAGACCCAACCGAGGCCGAAGCCGAGGGCAAGCGGAACGATCATGCCGACGACGGCGATCGGGACCGCCTTGCCGGATGCCTTTGCCAGGTCGCGGGGGCGCATCTCGATACCGGCGAGGAGCATCAGGAAGAAGATGGCGAGATCGAGTACCGCCTGGAATGTTTCGTCGGTATCGAAGCGCGCCAGGATCTCCGGCGGGTCGGAGTACCAGGCGATCGCGAGGCCAATGAGCACGCCGCCCAGCAATTCCCCCACCATCGCGGGCTGTTTCAGGCGCACCGCAATCTCGGAGCAGATGCGCGTGACCAGTAACAATACGAGAAGCGCGAAAAGCAGTTCCATGAAAGTACTATAACGAACACCGTAAAAATTTGCGGGGGTAATGCAGGGCCCGGCCGGACTTCCGCAATCTTCGCTTTTCGTTCAGAATCCGCCCCGTGAATAATACTCACCGAACCGGCAACGTATTGTTCCTGTGCACGGGCAATTCGGCGCGCAGCATCCTGAGCGAAGCCATTCTCAACCGGCTCGGCGAGGGCCGTTTTTACGCATTCAGCGCGGGCAGCAAGCCGGTCGGGCGCGTCAATCAGGGCGCTCTCGACCTGCTGAGCCGGCGCGGCTATCCGACGGAAGAACTGCGCTCCAAGTCATGGGACGAATTCGCCGGCCCGGACGCGCCGGCGATGGACTACGTCATAACCGTCTGCAACAACGCCGCCGGCGAAAGCTGCCCGGTCTGGCCGGGCCGTCCGGCAACGGAGCACTGGGACATCGCGGATCCGGCAGGCGTCGGCGAGACGGACGAAGAGCGGCGCGCCGCGTTCGAGACGGCCTATGCGACGCTTTACAAGCGCATCAGGGATTTCGTCGACAGAGCAGGGGGTTAGGACCGTCATGCCCGATCAGGCCGTCGAAATGGCCACGGCGAAGGACATGAGTATCTTCGAGCGCTATCTGACGCTATGGGTGGCGATCTGCATCGTTATCGGCGTTGCCCTCGGGCATTACTTTTCCGGCGTCTTCCAGTGGATCGGCGGGATGGAGGTGGCGCAGGTCAACCTGCCGGTCGCCGTGCTGATCTGGCTGATGATCATTCCGATGCTCGTCAAGATCGACTTCGGCGCGCTGAGCCAGGTGCGCGAGCACTGGCGCGGCGTTGGCGTGACACTGTTCATCAACTGGGCGGTCAAGCCGTTCTCGATGGCGTTCCTCGCCTGGCTGTTCATCGGCAACCTGTTCGCGCCGTACCTGCCCGCGGACCAGATCAATTCCTACATTGCCGGGCTGATCATCCTGGCCGCCGCCCCGTGCACGGCGATGGTCTTCGTCTGGAGCAACCTGTCCGACGGCGAACCGCATTTCACGCTGAGCCAGGTTGCGGTCAATGACGTCATCATGATTTTCGCGTTTGCGCCAATCGTCGGCCTGCTGCTCGGCCTGTCCGCGATAACCGTGCCATGGGAGACGCTGTTCCTCTCAGTGGTGCTCTACATCGTCGTGCCCGTGATCATCGCGCAGGTGTTGCGCACTCGGCTGCTGGCGTCCGGGGGAGAGGCCGCTCTCCAGGGCGCGCTCGACACGCTCGGGCCAGCATCGCTGGTCGCACTGCTCGCGACGCTGGTGCTGCTGTTCGGGTTCCAGGGCGAGCAGATCATCACCCAACCGATGATCATTGCGCTGCTCGCCGTGCCCATTCTCATCCAGGTCTATTTCAACTCCGGGCTGGCCTACCTGCTCAATCGCACCTTCGGCGTCGCGCATTGCGTTGCTGCGCCGTCGGCACTCATCGGTGCCAGCAACTTCTTCGAACTGGCAGTTGCCACGGCAATCGTGCTGTTCGGGTTCGAATCGGGCGCGGCGCTCGCCACGGTTGTCGGCGTCCTGGTGGAGGTTCCCGTGATGCTTTCGGTCGTGAAGATCGTCAACTCGAGCAAGTCGTGGTACGAGCGCGGCCAACAAATACGGGGTCGGACCAATACAAGTTAATGAAATAAAAAGGATTTAGTGTTTTTCTGCGGGTAAATACGGCTTAAATCGTGGATTTCGAGGCCAAAATGGGGACCCTACCAAACATGTTGTCGGCATCCCTTCCGAGCGTCGGATGATCCACGAAAAACCCATCTGAAATTGGCGTTTTAACGGCTTTTTTCGATGTTTTTCGGGCTATTTCATCAGGCAAAACAAACACATCCACGGGTCCGACCCCGTCACCCGCTCTCCTTGCGGCGGATCGACAGCAGACGTGCGCGCCGCCGGTCGGCCTTGAGTACCTCGATGCGATAGTCGTTCCACTCGACCGCGTCGCCCGCGACGGGGATGCGCTCGAG
>DATHRM010000173.1:0-10056 GCA_035465295.1 Woeseiaceae bacterium
CGAGCTTGTCGAACAGGCGATCCATCTTCTCGCCGACTTCGTGCAGCGCGCTGATAACGACGAAGGTGCCACGGCCGAGTTCCGCGGCTTTGCGCATGAACCAGCTGTTGGGTGCAGAACCGATGCCCACCGTGAAGAGCCTGGCATCGCCGAGACGCGCCTCGATCATCGCGTAAAGTTCGTCTTCATTGCCGACGCTGCCGTCGGTGATGAACACGACCTGGCGCAGATGGGTTTCCGTGCCCGCCGAGTCGAGTGCGAGCCTGAGCGCCGGCAGCATCTCGGTTCCGCCGTTCGCCTCCAGTCCCTGCACGAACTTCCGCGCATGACGGACCCGGGCGGCGTCGGCAGGAACGCTCTGGTGGTAAAGCGCCCGGCTCGTCGAGTTGAATTCGATGATGTTGAAGCGGTCGTTGGCGGCGAGACCGTCGAGCGCGCGATCGAGTGCCTGCTTCGCCTGGGCGATCGAGTTGCCGTGCATCGACCCCGAGGTGTCCACGACGAAGATCAGGTCCCGCGGCATGGCCGGCATTACGCCCTGCGCGGTATCGGGGGGTACGACCATGAGCAGGTAGTGGGGCCGGCCGGCAATGGTCTCCCTGAATACCATTGCGCGCGGCTCGGCGGAGGGCAACGGACGCCAGAGCAGTTCGAAGTCCTGGTCCATGGGAACCCGGTCGCTGGCGAGCGAGACCGTGTAGCGGCCGCGGTCTTCCGCAACCGTCACGGGATGGTAACGGCTTGCGACGATCTCGAGCGGCAGCCCGGCGACGATGCTGGCGGTGATTGTGATCCTGTGATCTGCCGATGCCGTCACCTGCGGTGGCGTGATGAGCGACGCATCGCTCACCCGGTCCGAATCCCTCGCCCAGCCGCTGCCCTTGCGATCGGGACGCGGCGCACCCGGTATATAGCGCGGCGTCAACGTCATCGGGAAGCGAATGGCGAACGCGCCGTTGTCGTAGCGCAGGTTTTCGAGATATTCGATCTCCACGACGACCCGCTCCCCGGGCGCAATGTTCGCAACGGACGTCGTGAACAGGTTCGGCCGCTGCTGCTCGACGAGGCTGGCTTTCCTGCCTTCGATGCGCGCGCGCTCGTACTCTTTCCTCGCCTTTTCCTTCTCGCGTATCTCACCCTCTATGAAACGCTCGCCGATGTGCAGCCGCATGCGATCGACAGCCGCCTCGTCCGGCAACGGAAACGCGTAAATGCCCTCTGTCCACTCGTCGCCGTCGTTATGGAATACCTGCCGCACCGAGACACGGGCGACGAGGCCGCTGACGCTCATCGTGACGTCCGTGTTCATGCGCGTGGCCGTGACGAGACCGGCCTGCATTTTCAAAAGCAGGGTGCCGGACCGGACGTTCATCGGCGATATTTCCTCCGCAGCCCCGGCCGGCGTCCACAGCCAGGCGATCACAGCGAAAATGGCCATCAGTAGGTGTTGTTTCGACATTCCGGGTCTCCCAGCTGCGCCACGATGATTGCAACAGGCCAATACGCCGCGCCGCGGACGACGGCATGGCAATGCACCGGCGTAATGTGGCAAATTGTGGCGTGGTCCCGAGGAAGTCGAATTGGCAAAGCGCATAGCGATCGTCGAAGACGAGGCGGCAATCCGTGACAACTACGCAGCGGCATTCCGCCGCGAGGGCTATGCCGTGGATGCCTACGAGTCGCGTGCACCGGCGCTGGAGGCTTTCGCGTCCCGCTTGCCCGACCTCGTCGTCATCGACATCAATTTGAAGGACGACGTCGAAGGCGGCTTCGAGCTGTGCCGGCAGCTTCGCGCACAGTCCACCGACCTGCCGATCATTTTCCTGACGGCCCGGGACAGCGAGTTCGATGCCGTGTCCGGCCTGCGCCTCGGTGCCGACGACTACCTCACCAAGGACATCAGCCTGCCGCACCTCATGGCGCGTATCGCAGCACTGTTCCGCCGTCTCGATGCGATGCAGAAGCCGCAGGCGGAAAGCGGCCGCATCACGCGCGGCAGCCTCGAGATCGACACGGACAGGATGACGGCAGAATGGCAGGGCGTGCCGGTCGGCCTCACTCTGACCGAGTTCTGGCTGGTCCACGCCATGGCACGTTACCCGGGGCACGTGAAGAACCGGCAACAGCTCATGGACGCCGCGCAGGCCGTGCTCGACGACAACACGATCACGTCGCATGTAAAACGCATTCGACGCAAATTCCAGGCGATCGACGCAGATTTCGGCTGCATCGAAACCGTTTACGGCATGGGCTATCGCTGGATAGCGTACTGACCGCATCAACAGGCCCTGAACCCCGGTGAATCTCAGACGGCAGTTGCTCCTCGTCAGCCTGCTCACACTCGTGCTGCCCTGGGCCGGCTGCGAGTTCATCCGCGAGACGGAATCCGCATTGCGGCAGAGCCAGCAGCAAATGCTGTCGGGCACGGCGCGAGCCGTGGCGGAGTCGCTGGAACGTTATCCGGAGGAATTTCCCGTATCGCCGAGTGGCGGCCACGAGCCTGCCGACCAGCTGTACGGGCATCGGCTCGATACCGAACCGCTCATCGACGGCTACGTCAACGACTGGTCCATCCCGCCCGATTCGCTGCAGCAGATCAGGGGCGCCGACGGACCGGTCCGGTTCGCGCTCGGCCTGCACGGCCGCTATTCGTATTTCTATGCAGCCGTGACTGACAGGGACGTCGTCTATGCATCGCCGTCCACGATCGCGGTCGATGATGGCCCGGCGTATGCCGACCGGGTGATCCTGGTCAGCGCGAACCCGCCGATGGCGAGCGAGTCCCTCATGTTCTCCGCCGAGGCGCCCGGCCGAGTGATCGCGTGGTTACGAAGTTCGTTCGGGTTCGGCCCCGAGCCAACGGTACAGGCGCGCTGGCAGGACGTTGCGGGCGGCTACCAGGTGGAGGCGCGGACCCCGTTGAACCTGCTCGGAACCCACCTTGGCGTCACCGTGATCAATACATCGAGCGAGCGCGATGCCGGAGTGCGCAGCTCGAGTTTTGCCGGGCAGGTGCCCGGACCGTTAGTCACGATTTCGCCCGACCTGACCTCGCTGGCGGAAAAGCTGGTGCAGCCCGGCACGCGAATGCTCATAACCGACCGCAACGGCTGGCGCATTGCGTCCGTCGGCTCGCCCGACACGGCAGTGCAGCCGTCGCCGGGTACCGTCTCGAACTGGCTGCGAATCGCGTACAAGGCACTCGTAGAACCGGGGACCGAGCCCGCGTTTGCCGAACCGGACCCGAGCGGCCGCGAGCGGCAACCCTACATCAGGGCGGCTCTCGATGGCCGCAGTTCGGAGAGCTGGTTTCGCAGTCTCGACAGCGGCAGGGCCATCGTCGCCGTTGCGGAACCCGTTTCCAGCGACGGCGACACGATAGGCGCCGTCGTGCTGCAACAGGGCACGGATGCAATCCTCAGCCTGCGGAACGAGGGCCTGGCCCGGCTGATGAATGTCACGATCGTCGCCACCGCCCTGGTGGCTGCGGCGCTGCTCGGTTACGCGACCTGGTTGTCACGCCGCATCCGCCGCCTCAGCCTCGCTGCGGAAAAGGCGGTCGAAGGGGCGGCGATCCGCTCCGCGCTGCCGAGTGCGGACGCCGGCGACGAGATCGGCGACCTCTCCCGCAGCTTTTCCTACGTGCTCGGACAGCTCGCCGAGTACAACGACTATCTCAGGTCGCTCGCATCCAAGCTGTCACACGAGCTTCGCACGCCGCTGGCCATCGTTACCTCGTCCCTCGAAAACCTGGAGCAGGAAGGGCTCGAGGGCGCGCCGGCCGATTACACGGCGCGCGCCAGGGACGGCGCAGACCGGCTGCGCCGCATTCTCAATGCAATGAGCGAGGCCAGCCGGGTCGAGGAACTCATGCAACACGCGGACCCCGAGCAGTTCGACCTCGCACAGGTGGTGTCGCCAACCGTAGACGCGTACCGCGACGTCTATCCCGACCGCCGTTTCGAGTTCGACTGCAGCGCCACCACGACGACGGTTCGCGGCTCACCCGAGCTTCTCATCCAGATGCTCGACAAGCTCGTGGACAACGCCGCCGATTTCAGTGGCAACGGCGATCTCATCCGCATCACCGTCGCGACCGGCGATGCCGGCCTGGTGTTGAGCGTGTATAACCCGGGGCCGCCGTTACCGGAGCGTATGCGCTCGCAATTGTTCGACTCGATGGTGTCCGTGCGCACGGGCGGCGACGGCAAGCACCTGGGGCTCGGGCTCTACGTGGCGAAGCTCATCGCCGAAGGCCATGGCGGCCGAATCACCGCCGAGAATGCCGACGATGGCGTCAGGTTTTCAGTAATCCTGCCGGTCGCTGACGCGAAGCTGGCTCAGGTCGGTCGAAAATAGTATTCCACCGCCGAAGTCCGTGCTGCTGTCGGTGAGGCCGGTAAACGCGTAAATCTCCATGCGCCACGCACTGTTCAGGCGAAACGACGCAAAGCCCGAGAGTTCCTGCAGGTCATCGACGCCGCTGAGGGAAGACTCGCGGTAGTCGAAGTACATGCCGAGCATCGTGTTGTCGGAGGCCAGCCAGGCGCCGCCGACGGACGCGAGAAAGACGTCGTTCAGCTCGAACCCCGGCGGGTCGCCGCGCAGCCGGTACCCGGCGGTCCCCTGCAGCGAGAGCCTGTCGAAGAAACGGTACGCGTCGAACTGCAGCGTGTAGTCATTCTCGCCGGTGCCGAGACCTTTCGTTTCGTCCGCCGTCGCAAACTTGATCTTGCCCGTGACATCGATGACAAAACCGGCTGTGTCACTGACGTACAGGTCGTATAGCGTCACGGCGCCCACGACGTCGCCCGGGCCGCTTTCGGTGACGGTCGCGCCGCTGCCCGGGAGAGGTTGCGTGCCGGGGTCGGTGATGACCGTCTCTTCCGGCGCTGTGACGCTCAGGTACGGCGCGGTAAGCCGGAAACCGACCCGGTCGAGACCGACCCGAAACGTGAACGGCACGTAGATTTCCTCGATATCGTCGGTACCGCCGTATTTTCCGGTGCTGTATTCGACGCCGGTCGAGAATCGCACGTCGGCGCCGGCATCCTGGGCGATCCCCTCTGTACTCACGAGCACGAACGCGGCGATTGCAACAGCCGCCGTTATTCTTCTATCCGTTTTCATATCGGATTTCCCTGTTCGCAACGGGACCGGCTTGCGCCGGCCCCGACTGCTTCTTCAGCCTTACTCGGCTTCTTCTATCTCGCCGCCATCGCCGATGACCACGCCTTGCGCTTTCGCGCGGGCCTGCATTTGCTCACGATGCTGCGCGAGAAAACGGTTTTTCTGTTCAGGGTCGGACTGGACGAGCTGGAGTTGCTCGCGATAGCGGTTTCGCTCCTGCACGGACATCAGTTCATGGCCGTAGATGTCTGAGTCAGGACCATTTCCCGTGCCCGGCACGTGAATCTGCTTTTGCTCCTGGACCTGCTGGCGCTGCTGTGCCTGCTTGCGATCCTGGGCCTGCATGGCATCCATCGCGGGCTGGTGGATCCGGTCGCGATCACGCATGCGATCACGGTCATGGTCCATCTGGCCGCGTTCGACCTGGGCACGCTCCCGCGGACCGGCCTGGTCACCGCCGCCTCCCGGCCCGCGTCCCTGCGTAACCCCGTCAATGGGCGAAAGAACCGCAACAACCGCAAGAAGCGCGCTGTATTTCAGGAAGGGTCTCATGGTATTGCTCCTCTGGTGTCTTCATTTAGTAAAACGGCAGAGGCATCCGCCGGTTGACGCTGTCGGCCTAGGTACTTTCCGAAATACCAGGCGGCCGCGGACGGGAACTTGGCGGGGGACTTGGTATCATTCCCGGCAGCAATTCAACGTCCCGCGGTGATAGCGAAGGAGACACACATGGCCAACGAGGGTTACCACGAGCCCGCAGAGGAACTGAGCGACGAAACGCGCGACATGCACCGCGCGATCATTTCATTGATGGAAGAACTCGAAGCCGTCGACTGGTACAACCAGCGCATCGACGTGTGCAAGGATAAGGAACTCGCCGCGATCCTCGTGCACAACCGTGACGAGGAAAAAGAACATGCCGCGATGGTGCTCGAGTGGATCCGGCGCCGTGACCCGAAATTCGACGAAGAGCTGAAGGACTACCTGTTCACGACCGAGGAAATCGCGCACCAGTGAAGACGCCGCCGTTTCGCCGCACACAACACAGGGCCGGTCACGATCCGCCGCATCGCGCCAGCATCATCAGGATTATGACCCCGAGTATCGAGCCGAGGTAAACCCGCAACGATACGGTCTTTCCTTCGGTGCTCTTCCATGTGTCACTGGCGGCTTTGCGAACGCCGGACAGGGGATCCGGCGACCCCGTAAAGGTCGGCCCGCTCTGAGTCGATGTTGGCTCCTCCGCAGACGCTTTATCCGCCGGGTTGGGGTCTTGCGCTTCGTTGCTCTTTTCTTCGCTCATGATTGATCCTTGTTCAGGGAGTTTGGCCATCAGTGGCAAAAAGACCATTGGTCACGGCCAACAAGCTGCTTACATACCACACGCACAATAAGCCAGGCAGCAGCCTTGCGATACACGCTGTCGTGCCGCGCCCGTACACCGTGCCCGGCGCGTCGGGTTTCAAGTCGGTCGTTGCCATTTTCCAGGCCTGTCGCAGCAAGAACTGCCTTGCTGAATCGGCGGACACTTTACGTCGCCGTAGGAACAATACACGCAACAGTCACCTTCAATAGGTCTCAGGAGGGCGCCGCAGGCCGCGCAGTCATAGTAGAACTGACAAGCATTCGTCGGCATCAGTTCCCTGGCTTTGTTACCGCACTCAGGGCATGTCAGGGTCGAGTACCGTTCGATTGCTGTGGTATTTGGCATTGGCAATACCTTGAAGCCTGATCAGTCGCGACGTGCCATATCGTCGAACCAGCTGAGCGCTTCGTCGATCGATTCGACGTAGGAGAGGATCCCTCTGCCACGGTTAATCTCGACAGTATGCAACAGCTCCGCTTGCTCCCGGGCGGCAGGGTCTTTCGGCATCAGCACCGCCGTGTTGTTCCAGACGGAGAACCCGGACTCCTTGAACTGTTCACCAAGGTCATAGGCGACGAAAGCGGAGCCGTCTTCAATCGAGAGCAACTTGCGAATATCCACGATGAAGTTTCGGTAACCTGTCTGCTCCGCGAGCTCGACAGTACGACGGCGCATCTCGCGCACGTCCTCGGCGCTAAGGCGACCTGCAATCTGTATGGCAACTGCTCGATGCTCGTTCAGTGCCGAAAATTCGATGTCCATTGACGTTCACGCTTCGGCTATTTTTTCGGCGTTCCCGGTCCCGCGATGAACCAGATGATCAGGCCGAACAGGGGAAACAGCCCGACGAGGAGAGTCCACAGTATTTTGCTGCCCGTTTCGGCGCTGCTGCCGAAGATCTGGACCAGCGCATACACCACGAAAGCCAGGTGAATGAGTGCAAAGAAACCAAGTTCGCCCATCGTGTATTCCTTTTCTCGTCAATGCCTGGTCGGCATTCTACCCCGGCGCGCTATCCGCTATCGATCGGATCGTGGAGCAGTCGTCGGCGCGACAGGCGCCCGTTCTAGTTCGGGGAATGCAAGCCGATCATGTTGCCTTCCGTGTCGAAGGCAAGCCCGATATGTCCGTACTCGCCGATCGAGAACTTTTCTTTCATGATCTTCCCGCCCGCGTCCGGTACGCGCGCCAGTTCGTCGGCACAATCTTCGCACGTAAAATAGACCAGGGTACTGTTGCCGCCTGACGGCATTCCCTCCACGCTCGCCAGGGCGCCCGAGGCGCCATAGCTGGTCATCGATTGCGGGAATTTCCAGAGCTCCGGCTGTTCGTCGTTGAGCTTCTCCAGCTTCACATCGAACACGCTTTCGTAGAAAGCTTTCGCCCTGCCCATATCCTGCACATAGATTTCGAACCAACCGACCGGATTCATAGGCGTATCCCCCTGTTTCCAGAGCACTTCGAGCCGCTCTGTGTGTGGGCATTGTACCTGACCGCGACAGGCTGCCGTCAGTCTACAGTTCGACCTCTTTATAGGACTCGATGCCGCCAAGGCCGGGGCCAACGGCGACAAAATTCCAGTCGAGTCGCCGGCAAGCACGTTCGTCCCACACGGCATCGCCGAAATACGTGACGGAGTCGACGTCGTCGCCGATTCTTGACAGCGCGTATCTCATGATCTCGAGTCTCGACGGCGAGTCGTCGCCCGTGACCAGAGGGATGCCGTCGATCTCGAAGCCCGCACTTTCGAGTTTGAGGAGTGCCGACTTTCGCCAGCCGCCGGTCGCGATGGCGACGTTCTTGTCATCAGACGCCCTGATCCTGTCTACGAATTCGACGGC
The DNA here is from genome assembly GCA_035465295.1 of Woeseiaceae bacterium. Classification (GTDB taxonomy): domain Bacteria; phylum Pseudomonadota; class Gammaproteobacteria; order Steroidobacterales; family Woeseiaceae; genus UBA1847. Next base: position 8,338 of record DATHRM010000173.1, read on the forward strand.
GCCGTCGATCGTGCTGAAAGGCCCCTCGGCCTCGATATGATCCGCGATTTTCCCGACGAAAACGGACCGCACGGCCTCAACGACTTCGCCATCGTGCACATACCCGTTGTCATCGAGCAATTGCGCAAGTATTCCGCTGTCAGTCACATGGTCGTAATCGCTGAGCTTGTCGCGTGTGCGCACCGGGCCGAGAACCTCTGCAATCGAGGCAAAATAGAGTTCGGTGTCGACCGCCATCGACTCGATCAGGGTGCCGTCGATATCCAGAATTATCGCTTTCACGGCAATCGTGTCGCGGCCGGTCACCAGACGCCGAGGTATTTCGAGATACCCTTTGCCGCCTCGCGGCCTTCGAAGACGGCGGTGACCACCAGGTCGGAACCGCGCACCATGTCGCCACCCGCAAATACCCTGGGGTTCGTCGTCTGGAACGGGAAATCGCCGAGCGTCGCGACGCGCACCCGGCCGCTCGGCAGGACGTCGATACCCGCCTCGTCGAACCACGGGGGCGGATTGGGACGAAAACCGAAGGCGATGATCACCGCGTCCGCCGGCAGGATTTCCTCCGTGCCCGGCACGGTTTCCGGCCGTCGGCGCCCGTCGGCGCCCGGCTCGCCGAGCCGCGTCTCGATGACCTTGACGCCGGTGACCCGGTCGCTGCCCACGATTTCGAGCGGCTGACGATTGAACAGGAAGTTGATCCCTTCTTCCCTGCTGTTGCGCACTTCGCGACGCGAGCCGGGCATGTTCTCCTCGTCGCGCCGATAGGCGCAGCTTACGCTCGCCGCACCCTGCCGGATCGCGGTGCGATTACAGTCCATGCCGGTATCGCCGCCTCCGAGCACCACCACGTGCTTGCCGGCCAGGTCGACGTAGTCCAGCGAGTCGTCCTCGATGCTCATGAGCCGGTTCACGTTCGACACGAGATACGGCAGCGCATCGTAGACGCCGTCGAGTTCCTCGCCCGGAAAACCGCCACGGACGGACGTGTACGTGCCCATGCCGAGAAAAACGGCGTCGTATTCGTCGAGGAGCTCGTCGAACGCCTTGTCCTCGCCGATACGGGTATTCAGCACGAACTCCACGCCCATGCCTTCGAGAAGATCGCGCCGCTGGCGCACGATGTGTTTCTCGAGCTTGAACGGCGGAATGCCGAAGGTCAGCAGGCCGCCGATCTCCGGGTACGCGTCGTACACGACCGAACGAATCCCCTCGCGCGCGAGGATGTCGGCGGCGGCCAGCCCGGCGGGCCCCGCCCCGATGACCGCCACCCGCTTGCCGGTATCGATGACGTTCGACATGTCGGGCCGCCATCCGAGCTTGACGGCTTCGTCGGTAATGTAACGCTCGACGTTGCCGATGCTGACCGCGCCGATGCCGTCGTTCAGCGTGCAGGCGCCCTCGCAGAGCCGGTCCTGCGGGCACACGCGGCCGCAGATCTCGGGCAGGGAATTGGTCTGGTGAGAGAGCTCCGCCGCTTCGAACAGCTTGCCTTCCTCGATGAGCGCCAGCCAGTTCGGAATATAGTTGTGCACCGGGCACTTCCACTCGCAGTAGGGATTGCCGCAGGCGATACACCGGCCGGCCTGCTGTGCGGCATCGGCGCCGTCGTAGCTGTCGTAGATCTCGCCGAAATGGCGCACGCGTTCTTCCGGCGTCTGTTTTTCAGGGTCGCGCCGGGGCACCTCGAGAAATTGAAGTGGATGCTTAGCCATTGGG
>DATHRM010000174.1:0-1672 GCA_035465295.1 Woeseiaceae bacterium
AAGTCGGTGGCGGAGAATCGCAGCGACTCGGGCGTCGAATGGGCCAGGTGAGCAATCGCCGCCGTGATGATGTCGCCGCCCCAGCTGTCCTCGATCGTCATGGGAATGTTGAACGTCGCGCAAAGATCCCGAATCTGGCGCGCCTTCGACAGGCCGCCGACCTTCGAGATCTTGAGGTTGATCACGTCCATGGCGCCGTCGGTGTGGCCGCGCAGCAGTGCTCCGATGTCCGTGATGTTCTCGTCGAGGATGAACGGCAATGTGGTTTTCCGCCGCACCGTCAGGCAATGCTCGTACGAGCGGCACGGCTGCTCGATGTAGACGTCGCGGTCGCGAACCGCGTTGACGACACGCAGCGCATCGTCGACCCGCCAGCCGGTGTTTGCATCGGCGACGAGCACTTCCCCCTCCGTAAGCACATCGGCCGCTCTGTGTATGCGCTCGATATCGTCAGCCGGGTCGCCGCCGACCTTGAGCTGGAATTTCGTGTAACCGTCCGCGCGATGCCCGGCAACGTTCTCGGCCATCTCACCGGGCGGCCGCTGGCTGATTGCGCGGTACAGGGCCACGCTGTCGCCGAACCTGCCACCGAGAAGATCGCACACGGGCTTGCCGCAGACCTTGCCGAGGAGGTCCCAGCAGGCCATGTCGATGGCGGACTTGACGTAGGGATGCCCGAGAAGCGCCCGGTCCATCAGCTGGTTAATCGGCCCGATGGCGGTCGGGTCCTCGCCGACGAGCGTTGCCGACAATTCCGCGATCCCCGCGCGTGCGCCGAGCCCGAAAGCCGGCAGGTAGAATGGCCCGAGGGGGCATACTTCGCCGTACCCCGACAAGCCGGCGTCGGTACGCAACTCGATCACGGTGCTGTCGAATACCTCGACGTACTTGCCCTCCGACCACGAATACCGGCCCTCGACCAGCGGCAGGTCGACCTGGTAGACGCGGATTTCGGAAATCTTCATGACTCGAACTCTACCAGCAGGTCTTTCGCATCGAACTGCTCGCCGATCCGCGCAACGATGCGCTTGATCGTCGCATCCCGCTCGGCCTTGATCGCCGTTTCCATTTTCATCGCTTCTATCGTAAGAAGCGTATCTCCGCGCTGCACTTCCTGGCCGACTTCCACCGCGATAGTCGATATCACGCCGGGCATCGGCGCGCCAACGTGCGCGGGATTGCCGGTGTCTGCCTTCTCGTTTTCATGGGGCGCGGACTCCGAGCTCCTGTCCTGGACCAGCACGGAGTTCGGCTGGCCGTTAGCCTCGAAGAAAACGCGTCGGTAGCCGCGATCATCGGTATCGCCCATCGTCAGGTAACGGATCACGACCCTGCGCCCGTCGGCCATCCTCACGACGATCTCTTCTTCCGGCCGCATGCCGTAGAAAAACACGTGTGTCGGCAGCACACTGAGGTCGCCGAACTCCTCGCGATGGCGGCGGAACTCGCTGAAGACCTTCGGGTACATCAGGTACGACGCGAGGTCGAAGTCGGTGACGGCGTGCTCGTGGCCCTCGTTGAGCTTGCGGCGCTCGTCCTCGAGATCCACTGCAGCGAGCAGCGAGCCCGGCCGCACCGTGATCGGCTCGCGGTCCTTGAGCACCTTCTTTTGCAACGCTTTCGGGAAGCCGCCGGGCGGCTGCCCGAGTTCGCCCGCGAACAGCGAAACCAC
>DATHRM010000175.1:0-5578 GCA_035465295.1 Woeseiaceae bacterium
ATGAGGATGCGGCGCAAGCTGACCTGGATTCTCGGCACCGCGCCGGCTGCGGCCGTCCTGGCTCTGCTGGCGCTGTTCGCCGTGTACTACGTGCCGGACCCCGGCAACGGAGCGCCGCGCGTGCTCGTCGCGGTGGACCGCTCGCTCTGGAACAGCATTGGCCTCAATCAACTCACCTACGTCCGCAAGCTGAGGCTGGCGGGGCTGAGCCCGGTGCTCGTCGAATTCACCGAAAACGGCGAGCTTTCGCCGACCCTCTTCGACGACATCGGCGGCCTCGTCCTGACCGGTGGCGGCGACGTCGCGGCAGCGGAATACGGCGGCGACCCGGCCGTTATGCGGGACGTGAACCTCGCTCGCGACGCGTTCGAGCTTGCGCTGCTGGAGGAAGCGGAATCGCGATCCCTGCCGATCCTCGGCCTGTGCCGCGGCGCGCAGCTGATGAACGTGCACCGCGGCGGCACGCTCGGCGACTTTCGCGACGAACCGCGCTTCGGTATTCACCGCAACGCGCTCGAAGGCCACGCCGTGCTGATAGAGGCCGGCAGCCGGCTCGCGGCAATCTACGGGACCTTGCGCCTCGACGAGGTTACGACATGGCACGGCCAGCACGTGGCCGTAACCGGGCGCGGCATCGTGGTAACCGCGCACAGCCCCGACGGCATTGCCGAGGCTATCGAAGTGGAGGAAGCGCCGTTCATGCTGGGCGTCCAGTGGCATGCCGAGATGCCGCCCTGGGACGAACAGCAGGAGCGTCTTTTCATCGCCTTCGCCGACGCCGTGCGCGATATGCGCTAGCCGCGGCAGGCGGCGACAAAACCGTCGAACAAGCGCCGCTGGTCGCGCCGCTGCGGCATGTATTCCGGGTGCCACTGTACGCCGACGCGGAACGGTCCTTCCACGCTCTCGATCGCCTGCACGATGTCGTCGCGATCGACCGCGCTGACGACAAGACCGTCGCCGGTTCTCTCGACGGCCTGGTGGTGCAGGCTGTTGACTCGCGTCGTCTCGCCGCCGATGAGGCCGGCGAGCAACGATCCCGGACTGATCGACACGGCCTTCCGCGGCAGCAGCGTCCCCCGGTTGGACGTGTGCACGCGTACCTTGCGCAGGTCGCTGACCAGCGTGCCACCGCGTTGCACGTTGATGAGCTGGGCACCGCGGCAGATGCCCATGACCGGGACGCCGCGTTCCTCCGCGATTTCCAGGACCCTGAGTTCGTACGCGTCACGCGACGGGTCGATCGAACGGGACTCCGAGACGTCGCCGCCGTAAACGGCGGGATCGATGTCGTTGCCGCCGCCGATGACGAAGCCCGCAATGTCATCGTCGGGAGAGCCGGCCCCGGCATACAGCCGGCGCGCCACGACGCCGGCCCGGCGCAGCTGCCATCGCGTAGCCCACCACGCCCACGGGATGCCGCGGCTGGGGCCCGTCACCCCGATGATCAATCGATTACCCACTGCCTGGATTCACGGGCCCAGCGCTTGTCCACGTTGCGGAGCATGCGCTCGCGGTCCCTTGCGAAGCCGCGCAGGCAGTCGTGTAGCGCATCGGGGTCCGATGCGAGACGCTCGATGGGAATCCAGCGATTCCAGGGGTTTGCGATGCTCCAGTTGTCTTCGTCGATGCAGGAATTGGAGAGGCGGTAGTGGAACGCCGGGCGCGGCTTGATGAGCGGATCGTCGACAACCGCCCTCACGCGCTCCTCGTCAACGTGCGCGAACATCGGCAGCATGTCCATGGCACGGTCTCTTGTCGGGTTGTATTCGAGATAATCGTCGATGAACCCGGGCCAGTCCGGCGCGTAATCGGGGTTGGCGATCAACAGGTCGTAGTCTCTCTTGTAAGGCCGGATATAGGGCGTTATCTGTCGCGAGACGTCGACCCGCGTCTCTTCGAGAATCCAGTCGTAAAGGCAGACGAAAGCGCGCAGGTAATCGAGCACGGTGCCGACCTCGAGATCGGGCGGCTCGACGTTCAGGTGCACGCCGAACGCATACAATACCGAGTGCCGCGTGCCTTTTGCGCCGGCCTCACGCAGCCGTTCCACCAGTGCGTCCATCGGTTCCGCCATCGACTGCATCGGCATCGGCGGCGAAACGATCTCGCAGGGCACGAGCACGGCGCTCGCGCCGCCGAGGAGTTCGATGGCGAAGTTCATCAGGCCTTCGTCGCCCGTGCCGCCGCGCCCTTCGTCCTCACGCGCCAGTTCTTTCAGTAGTTTGAAGTCGACTTCCACGCGGAACTCCCCGAGGTCCGGTACGTCGACGTTGAACTCGACCGAGCTGACACGCTCGACCGTTCCCCCGAGTGTCGTGGCCGTCAGCTCTGCGAGTTCATTGACATCGATGCCCTGCAGCTCGATCTCGATCCCGACGCGGCGGGGACTTCCGTCCGCCTTTTCCAGGGTGCCGGGGAATTGCCAGTTGCCTTTCATGCGCACCACCTTGCCAAAGACACCACGCCCCGTCTACGCGGAAGCGTGCAGGACATCTCAGTCCTCCGTTTCGGGCAAGGTCACGCCCAGCAGTGCGCCGGCCAGGCCCATGAATGCAAGCAGCGCGATTATTCCCGCATTGCCTATGACCGGCGACAGCGCGCCGACGCTGCCGACCAGCAGCAGTAACACGCCGATAACGGTGTTGCTGATCGCAACGTAATCGGTCCGCTTGTTGCCCGTCGCCAGGTCGACGACATACGTCTTTCGCCCGACACGCACGCCGCTGTGCGCAATCGACAAGATGAAGTAGGCGAGCGGCAGGAACCAGATCGTCTGGCCGAGCGCCGGCAACAGACGCTCGGCGGCGAACGTCAGCAATCCGATTCCGGACGTCACCAGGGCGGCGGCGACCATGACCTTGCGGCTCGACCGGTCGGCGAAGCGTCCCCACACCGGTGCGCTCAGAAGCGATGCGAGACCGGACGCGGCAACGAAAGAGCCGAGCACGACCGCGGCCGAGCCGCGATGGTCCTGCGCGAGGGCGACATAGAAGGGAGCGCTGAGCGCGGAACACATCAGGAGCGCACGGGTTATCACGAAGCGCCGGAACGGTTTGTCGGTAACGAGCAGCTTCAGCTTTGCCAGCGCTTCTACCGCGCTGCGGCCGCCGCCGGTCTCGCCCGGGTACTCGCCGACCAGTGAGTAGATGGCGGCGGCGGCCACCCACAGCAAGCCCGCACCCACCAGTAATACCCCGATGAGATCGGTCTCGCCGAGTCTCGCCACCGGCGTCATCAGCACGAAACCGACGCAGATCGTCAGCAGCCCTGCGGCACTCGCGGACCAGCCGGTCAGCTGTCCGCGCACCTTCTTCGGAATCGTCTTGCCGAGCACATCCTTCGACGACACCGAGCAGAAACCGCGCGCCAGGCTGAAGAGCGTGATGAGACCGAGAATCGACCAGCCCGCCGCCGCACCTTCGAGCCGGAACGCAACGAAACCGATGCCGATAATGCAGGCGGCCTGCACGATACTGCCGGCAACCCAGACCCACTTGCGAATCGGCAGGCGGCGGATGAAGCCGCCGATAAAGAGCTGCGGTATCAGCGAACCGGACTCGCGAATCGGAACCAGCAGGCCGAGGACGAAGGCCGGTGCGCCGAGCGCGGTCGTCAGCCAGGCCAGCGTGGTCTTGGGGCTCGCGATCGCATCGCCGAGTTTCGTGAAGAAATAGCTCGCGAGCAGGCACACGAAGCTGCGCGGAGTTTCGCGGCAAGCGCGTTCGTCGATGTCGCGGCAGAGACGTGCGTCTTCAACGTTCGCGAGTTTTTCGTAAAGTTCTTGCGTCAAAGCCATGGTACGGAGCGGCCACCGGAAACCTGCAGTGTGAGCCGAATGTATCAGGGCGGCCGCGAATCCGCGACTTGTCCAATTGCACCGGTGTCCCGCGACGAAAGCAGGTAGTATTGGCTCGACAACGAAGACCTCGATAACGACAAAAATAACAGGGGATCCCACCTATGGCAGCGTCTTTGACCCTCGCAGGCAGCGCGCGACTGCGTTATGCGACCGGTTCCATCATGTACTTCGCACAGGGCATCCCCCAGGGCCTGCTGGCGATTTCCATCCCGGTATGGCTGGCGAGCCAGGGCGTCGGCGCCGGCGATATCGGTTCGTATCTCGCGGTCATCGTATTGCCCTGGGCCTTCAAGCTCGTCACCGGCCCGTTGATGGATCGCTACGAGTTCCTGCCGATGGGCAGGCGGCGGCCCTGGGTGCTGGGCGCTCAACTCGGCCTCGCCATCTCGTTGCTGGCACTCATGTTCATCGAGCGCCCGGCGGAACAGATCGGCCTTTTGATGCTGGTCGGCATGCTCATCAACAGCTTCGCAGCCACCCAGGACGTCGCGGTCGACGGCATGTCGATCGACCTGACGCCGGTGAGGGAACAGGGCCGTCTCAATGCCTTCATGAGCTTCGGGAAAACCATCGGCTGGGCGGCAACCGCTGCCGTAACCGGTGTACTTCTCACCAATTTCGGCCTGGCAACGACTGCGCTCGTCGCCGCAGCCGTTGCCGCACTCGCGCTGCTCGTCATGCTGTTCGTTCTCGAGCGCGAGGGCGAGCGAGCGCTGCCGTGGACGGAGGGCGCGGCGGCGACCGTGCATCGCGCCGACACGTCATTCCGGGCCGTGTTCAAGGAACTCAACAAGGTCCTGTGGGTGCGCACCAGCCTGATCGTCATGGCCATCATGTTTTTCGACGGCCTGGTTTACGGCTACGGCCAGGCACTAATGCCGATCGCCGCGGTCAAGCTGTTCGGCTACACCACTTCACAGTGGTCGCAACTGGTTGCCACCATGGGTCTGCTCGGTGCCGTCGTCGCGCTTTCGATCGGCCCCGCGATCGATCGAATGGGCGCAAAACGCATGATGCTGCTGGCCGTGTCGCTGCTCTGTATTCACGCATTCCTGATCGCGCAAACGCAGCACCTTTGGCAGAACTCGCTTTACGTGCGGGCGATGCTGTCGGTATGGGTGATGATGCTGCCGGTGCTGATGGTGTCAGCGCTTGCACTGGCGATGGCCATCTGCAAGAGCGTCAATTCGGCGACGCAGTTCGCCATCTACATGTCGGTCGCCAATCTCGGGCACTCGGCAGGTTCGAAGATCTATGGCATGGTCGCCGAGGAAACCAGCTACGTGCAGTCCTACACGATGTTGAGCGCCCTGTTCGTCGCGCTGATCATCGTGCTCCTGCTTTACAGACACCATCACCGTGAAGCGGAACCTTCCGTGCCGGGGTCGGGTGGCAGGGCGCGTGCACGGCCGACGCACACGGTCAGTATCGGCGGCAGCGAGGCCGGCATGTTCTGGACGGGCGCCATGCGCTGCCCCAAATGCAGGGCCGACATGGAACAGGTCGAATACGAGGGCACCGAAGTCGATCGCTGCACCATCTGCCATGGCATCTGGTTCGATGTCGGCGAGATCGACATTCTGAAAAACAAACAGGCGGCAGCGGCGATCGACACCGGGGACAAGAAGACCGGCCGGGAAAGCAATGCCGTCGATCGCTACGACTGCCCGCGATGCGGCGGCGCGATGGTCCGCGTCGTCGATCCGGTACAGAGCC
>DATHRM010000176.1:0-45823 GCA_035465295.1 Woeseiaceae bacterium
CGAAGGCTTCGACCCGGGGCTCGTGTATTTCTACGCGACACTGCCGCCGGGGGGCGATCTCCGCGCGCTGGAGTCGCGCATCATCGAGGAACTCGAGCGCGTTGCCGGGGAAGGCGTCAGCGACGCGGAACTCGACAAGGCACGCAACATCGCGCTGGCCGGCTTCTGGCGCTCGATGGCCACGATCAGCGGCAAGGCCGGCGGTCTCGGTGAAGCCGCGGTGTTCCTCGGCAGCTACGAGCAGCTGTTCGATTTGCCCGACAAGATCGAGGCGGTCTCCGCCGAACACCTGAGGGCCGCCGCTGCGTCCGTCTTCCGCCGCGGTAACGCCACCATCGGCGCCCTTTATGCGCCGGCAGAGGAGAGCGGGGAATGACCTTCGGCCGACACGTCTTCCGCCTCGTCACCCTGTCGCTCATGCTGCAGGCAGCCGCAGCATTCGGCCAGGGCGTGACGCTGCCGGACTTCGAACGGATCGAACTCGACAACGGCACCGTGCTGCTATTGAGCGAAAAACCGGAGGTGCCGCTGGTCTCCGTGACCGCCATCCTGCGTGGCGGCGCGGTGGTCGACCCCGATGGCCGGGGCGGGCTCGCGAACCTGCTTGCTGCACTGCTCGCGAAAGGGGCCGGCGATCGTGATGCGGCACAGTTCGCCGAGACGATCGATGCGTCGGGCGGCACGCTCGCGAGCCGCGCCGAGCTCGAGACCATTACCGTGGCCGGCAATTTCCTCGCCCGCGACGCGGACCTGATGGTCGAGCTGCTGGCCGACATGCTGTTGCGCCCCAGGCTCGATGAAGCCGAATTCGAGAAGCTTCGCGCGCGTTCGGTGAATTTCATTCGCGCGGCAAAGGACACGAACCTGAACGCGCTGCTGCCGATTTACGGCCAGGGGCTTTTGTTCGGCGCGCACCCGTACGGCAACCCGGTGAGCGGCAGCGAAACGACACTTGCAGCGATCGGCCACGAAGACGTCCTCGATTTTTACGAGCAACAGCTCGGCGGCGACCGGTTGATCGTCGCCGTAACCGGTGACTTCGACGCGCCCTCGATGATCGCCACACTCACCGCCGCTTTCGGTGACTGGCGCCCCGCCGCGGCGCCCATGCGCAAGGTGGTGCCCGCCGCGCCGCAGGAAGGACGCCGCGTACTGCTGGTCGATAAACCGGGCGCCACGCAGACGTATTTCTGGCTCGGCAACGTCGGTGTCGCGCTCGATTACGACAACCGGGCTGCGCTCGACATCGCCAACACGGTGTTCGGTGGCCGCTTCACCTCCATGCTCAACACGGAACTCCGCATCGAGTCGGGCCTGACGTACGGGGCGCAATCGCAGCTCTCGAGGGCATCGCAGCCGGGCTCGATCGCCGTGACCTCGTTCACGCCCACCGAGACCACGTTCGAGGCCATCGACATGGCGCTCGCGGTGCTCGGCCGGCTTCACGAGGGCGGCGTCGACACGGACATGCTGGTCTCCGCCCGCAATTACATCCTCGGCCAGTTTCCGACGGCGCTGGAGACCGCCGCCCAGCTCGGCAGGCAGCTTGCAACCCTCGAGGCATTCGATCTCGGCGTTGCCTACGTCAACGACTATGGCCAGGCGCTCGTGTCGGCCGACACAGAAACGGTCGCCGCCGTTATCGACGCGGTTTACCCGCGGCCGGACAACCTCGTCTTCGTGCTGCTCGGCGATGCAGAGGCCATTCGCGAGCGGGCCGGTGAATACGGGCCGGTGACCGAAATACAGGTAACGGAACCGCATTTCCGGCCGCCGGCCATCGACGGCGAGTAACCGGCATCGCCGGCTTTATTTGCCGATACAGAATTCCGAAAAGATCCGGCCGAGCAGGTCGTCCGCCGTGACCTCGCCGGTAATGGTCCCCAGCGCCTGCTGGGCCAGGCGCAACTCCTCCGCGAGCAGTTCGCCGGCGCGCGCGTCGCTGAGGGCGGCGCGCCCCGCGTCGAAGTGCGCCTTCGCGTCCCGGAGCGCCTCGACGTGCCTGCGCCGCGCGGTAAACGCGCCCTCCCCGAGGTCGCGGAAGCCCGCCATGTCGCGAATGCGCTCGCGCAGCGCGTCGAGCCCGTCGCCCGTTCGCGCGGAGAGCCGTACGACCGGCCTCTCGCCGTCCACGACGCCCGCCGGCTCGCCGCTAAGGTCGATTTTGTTGCGCACAATAGTGACCTGCACGCCGTCCGGCACGGGCTCCTCGATACGGCCCGGCGCCGGTTCGGTCGCATCCTGGATCCACAGCACCGCGTCCGCTTCGGCCATTGCCTTGCGGGCACGGCGGATGCCCTCTTCCTCGATCCGGTCCGGGTCGTCGCGCAGCCCGGCCGTATCGACGAGCTCGACAGCCAGGCCGTCGATATTGATACGCTCCCGCAACACGTCCCGCGTCGTGCCGGCGACCTCGGTCACGATTGCGGTTTCCTCTCCCGAGAGGCGGTTCATGAGGCTCGACTTGCCCGCATTCGGTTTGCCGACGATGACGACCTGGTAGCCGTCGCGCATGACGCGGCCAACGTCCGCCTGCGACAACAGCGATTCGAACGCCGCCGCGCAATTTTGAAGCCATTCGACGAGCTCGTCGTCGCCGAGGAAATCGATCTCCTCCTCGGGAAAGTCGATAGCCGCTTCGACGTAAACGCGAATGGCCGTGAGCTGCTCGTTGAGCCCGGTAACGGCGTCGGAGAAGGCGCCGCTCATCGAGCGCAGCGCAGCGCGCGCAGCCTGCGCGGTACCGCTCGCGACGAGGTCGGCAACGGCTTCCGCCTGTGCCAGGTCGAGCTTGCCGTTCAGGAACGCGCGGCGGGTGAATTCGCCGGGCTCCGCCCGCCGCGCGCCGAGTTCGACGGCCGCCTCCGCCAGCAGCGCCATGACCACGGGCCCGCCGTGGCCCTGCAGCTCCAGCACGGATTCGCCGGTATACGACGCAGGCTCCGGGAAGTACAGCGCAAGCCCCTCGTCCAGCGGCTCGCCGCGGACATCCACGAAGGTGGCAAACGTCGCGACTCTCGGTTTCGGTACACTCCCGACCATGGCCCGGGCGATGCGCTCGGCGTCGCCGCCCGAAATGCGCACCACCCCCACACCGCCCGTTCCCGGTGGCGTGGCCAGTGCGACGATGGTGTCTTCGGGGGCCGGCATACCGCAATGAAAGCACAGGTGATCACGACATGCAGAACAAGAAAGTCAGTTTCGACAACGACGAAGGCCAGTCACTGTCCGGGCTCATGGCGCTGCCGGAAACAGAACCGAAAGCCTGCGCCCTTTTCGCACACTGCTTCACCTGCTCGAAAGACCTGAAGGCGGCAACCAACATCGCCCGGGCGTTGACCGACGCCGGCATCGCCGTGCTGCGCTTCGATTTCACCGGGCTGGGACAGAGCGAGGGCGAATTCGCCGACACGAACTTCTCGTCGAACGTCGGCGACCTGCACGCCGCGGTTCGGTTCCTCGCGGACAATTACCGGGCGCCCGATATCCTGCTCGGCCATTCCCTCGGCGGCACGGCCATCCTCCAGGCGGCGGGCGACGTGCCATCCGCGGTCGCGGTCGCAACGATCGGGTCGCCGTCCAATCCCGGTCACGTCCGCCACCTGTTTTCCGGCGCCGAGGACACGCTGCGCGACGAGGGCGTCGCGGAGGTGAATCTCGGCGGCCGGCCGTTCACCGTCAAGCGCCAGTTTCTCGATGACCTCGAGCGCCACGAGTTGCCATCCGCCGTGAAAGGGCTACGCAAGGCGCTGCTCATCATGCATGCCCCGCTGGACGACATCGTCGAGATCGACAACGCCTCCGCGCTGTTCGCAAACGCGCTGCATCCGAAAAGCTTCGTCAGCCTGGACAGGGCGGACCACCTTCTTTCCCGGGAAGAGGATTCGCTGTACGCGGGCCGTGTGCTGGCCGCGTGGGCCTCGCGCTACCTGGAAGCCGACGCGCCGGCGGCGCAGCCCGGCCGGCCCGACACCGGGGACTATGAGACGGCGGCGCAGACGCGGGCAGACGGCTTTCGGACCGAGCTCGTCGCCGGCGGACACGCGCTGGTCGCGGACGAGCCTGTCTCCGTCGGCGGCACCAATGCGGGCCCGTCGCCTTACGATCTCCTGGCCGCCGCGCTCGCGGCCTGCACGTCCATGACCCTGAAAATGTACGCATCCCACAAGAAGCTCGACCTCGAGTCGGCCACGGTGCGTGTCAGCCACGGCAAGATCCACGCGAAAGACTGCGAGGACTGCGAGAGTAAGGAGGGGCGCATCGACCGGTTCGAACGCGAGCTGGTGCTCGAAGGCAACCTGAGCGACGCTGAGCGGCAGAGAATGCTCGAGATCGCGGACCGCTGCCCGGTACACCGGACGCTGCACGCGGAAGTCCGGGTGCGGACCGCGCTCGCGGAATCGTAACGGCCGGCCGGCGGCGCGTCAGCTCTTGGGCTTTTTCTTCTTCCCGGACTTCCTGCTCTTTTCTTCTTTTTCGACGACCTTGTTGATCTTCCACTGCTGAGCGATCGACAGCACGGTGTTGGTCGCCCAGTAGAGGACGAGGCCCGACGGGAAAAACGCAAAAAAGCCCGTGAACATGATGGGCATTATCTGCATCACCCGCGCCTGGACCGGGTCGGCGGGTGCGGGATTCAGTTTCTGCTGCAGCAACATGGCCGCGCCCATGATCAGCGGCAAAATGAAATACGGGTCCCGTGTCGACAGGTCCGTGATCCACAGCATGAAGGGCGCCTGGCGCATTTCCACGCTCTCGATCAGCACCCAGTAGAACGCGAGGAAGAACGGCATCTGGATCAGGATGGGCAGGCAGCCGGCGGCGGGGTTGACCTTCTCCCGCTTGTAGAGATCCATCATTTGCTGCGACAACTGCTGCTTGTCGTCCTTGTAGCGCTCCTGCAGCGCCTTGACGCGCGGCTGGAGGTTGCGCATCTTGGCCATCGACCGGCCGCTTGTCTCGGTCATCTTGTAGAACGCGAGCTTGATCAGCACCGTTACCAGGATGATGGACACGCCCCAGTTGCCGACGTAGTCGTGAATGAACGCCAGCAGCCAGAACATCGGCTGCGAGAGAATCGTCAGCCACCCGTAGTCGACGGTCAGCTTCAGGCGGTCATGCAGGTCTTCGAGCTGCGACTGGATCTTCGGGCCGACGAACAGCTGCCTAGAGAACGTCTCCGTCCCACCCGGCTCGACGGTGCGTTTCGCGCCGACGACGCTCGCAATCATCGTGTCGCCCTTCACGTCGACCCTGTAGACATGAGGCGCCCCGGATTCCGGGACGATCGCGCTGAGGAAATGGTGCTGGATGGCAGCGACCCAGCCGTCCGGCGTCGAAAACTCGACGGGCCCTTTCTCCAGGAGGTCCTCTCGTTTGTACTTTTCGGCCTTGTCGCCGTTGTAGGTCTGCGGCCCGTCGAACGAATAGGAATCCACGTCGAACATAGACCGGTCGACGCCCTTTGAGCGCCGCAACAGCTGGGTATACTGGTCGCCGCGCCAGGGCTCGCCGCTGTCGTTGTCAAGGGTCTGCTCGACGACGATCGTGTAGCTGCCGCGCGTGAACAGGAAACGTTTCTCGATGGTCACGCCGCTCGCGTCGGTCCACGTCAGCGGCACCGTGATCTCGTCGGCATCGCCGAGTGCGTATTCGGTCCGCGGCGAGCTGAAGACGGTATCCTGCTCCGCCGTCGCGCCGGTCGCGCTGCGCAGGCCGGTTCGGATCAGGCCGAGATTGTCGTGTTCAGGGCTGAGCAGCTCGACGAGGTCGTTCGGCCGGTCTTTCTCGACGGGGTAACCCAGCACGGTCGCGCGTATCAGCGTGCCGCCGCGGGTCGATATCTGCAGTTCGAGGACGTCGGTGCGCACCGTGATGATGCTGCCCTCGCCGGCCGCCTCGGCGGGCTCGCTTCCCGGAAGCGCCGCGGTCTCGTCAGCGGGCTCGCCGCCGACTTCGCCGAGTTCCGGCAGCGTCAGTTGATCCTCGGAGGGCGCGGCCGGCGTTTGCTCCGTGTCGGCCGGCGGCGCGGCGGTTACGGGAGCCGGGCCGTAATCCTGCATCCAGGTCTGGTAGGTAAACCAGAGCAGGATGCCGAAGGTGGCCCACACCAGCAGTCGTTGATTGTCCATGCGTTGTTATTCCTGCCCGCTTTTGGTGCCGTTTTCCGACCTGCATCGTCGCCAGTGACCGGCCAGGCTGTCAAACAGCTGCCGTCGCCTGGCCGCGGCCGCCGCCGGCTGGTTGATGACGACGATGTCGAGACCTTGTAGTTCGGCCTGATGCTGTCTGAACGACTCCCTGACGATACGCTTCAGTGTGTTTCTCGATGTCGCTTTCCGGCAATGCTTCTTCGAGATCGCGAGCCCCAGCCTCGCATGTTGTCCGCCATTATCGCGGCAGAGAACGGTGAACCATTTGTCGCGGCTGCGGTTTGCGTTCTCGAATACGCGGGCGAACGCCGCCGCAGTCAGTAACCGGTTATGTCGTCGAAACCGGAATGACGCGTTGCGTGACGAACTGGGTTCCACTCCTGATGGTTACTGCGCGGAGTGCCTGGCCGCAGGCTCGCTTACGGCGTGAGCTTCGCGCGGCCCTTGGCGCGGCGACGCTTGAGCACCAACCGGCCGGCCTTGGTCGCCATACGGGCGCGGAAGCCATGCGTGCGTGCGCGCTTCAGATTGCTGGGCTGATACGTACGTTTCATGTTCCTGCTACCTGTGGTTTCGGACGATCTCCGGAGGCCGCCCGCAAAAGGGTCGGCAAGGGTACGCTCGCCCTCCGGCAGTGTCAATAGAGCCGCCGCCCGGCCGCTGTTCGGTCACGGCATATCCGAGAAAATCCCAATTTGGCAGCGGCTTCTTATCCGGTATAGACTGCCCGGTCACTCTCGAAAAACCGCCTGCCTTGAGGCTTTATTGGGGATTTCCTTGCCGGCCGAAACAACGCTCTGGAATCGCTGCATCCGTGATCTGCAGGCGGAGCTGCCGGAGCAACAGTTCAATACCTGGATTCGCCCCCTGCAAGCGGTCGAGGACGACGGGCGGCTCAGGCTGCTCGCGCCCAACCGGTTCGTCGTGGACTGGCTGCAGGAACATTACATCCAGAGGATCCTCGAGATCATCGACGGCTCGGGCGGCAATACGGAGCTCGTCGTGGAAGTGGGCTCGAGGGAGGGAGCGCCGGAGCCCCGACCGCGTTCGCCGCGACTGGTGCCGCGCGGCTCGGCGCAGGAGCCGGGTCCGGCCAGCATCGCGTCGCGACTCAACCCGGTATTTACGTTCCAGAGCTTCGTGGAAGGCAAGAGCAACCAGCTGGCCCGGGCCGCAGCGACGCAGGTGGGCGAGAATCCCGGCACCTCCTACAACCCTTTGTTCATATACGGCGGCGTGGGCCTCGGCAAAACGCACCTCATGCACGCGGTGGGAAACGCGATGCTCGCGCGCAACGCGAATGCCCGGGTTGCGTACGTGCACTCGGAGCGCTTCGTCGGCGACATGGTCCGGGGCCTGCAGCACAACAAGATCTCTGAATTCAAGCGCTCGTATCGCTCACTCGACGCGCTCCTGATCGATGACATCCAGTTTTTCGCGGGCAAGGAACGATCGCAGGAAGAGTTCTTTCATACCTTCAACGCGTTGCTCGAGGGGCAGCGGCAAATCGTTTTAACCTGCGATCGCTACCCGAAGGAAGTCGTGGGGCTCGAGGAGCGGCTGAAGTCGCGCTTCGGGTGGGGGCTTACCGTCGCGATCGAACCACCGGAGCTCGAAACGTCGGTTGCGATTCTCATGAGCAAAGCCGAAGCGGAAGGCGTCGAGCTGCCCGAGCAGGTCGCGTTTTTTATCGCCAAGCGTATTCGCTCGAACGTCAGGGAGCTCGAGGGCGCACTGCGGCGCGTCATTGCGAACTCGAAATTCACGGGCCGGGCGATCAACCTGGAATTCGCCAAGGAAGCCCTTCGCGACCTGCTTGCGTTACAGGAACGGCTGGTGTCCATAGAAAACATCCAGAAGACGGTGGCCGAGTATTTCAAGATTCGGGTAGGCGACCTGTTGTCGAAAAAACGCAGCCGGTCGATCGCGCGACCGCGGCAGGTCGCCATGGCGCTTGCCAAAGAGCTCACGAACCACAGCCTGCCGGAGATCGGCGATGCATTCGGGGGCCGCGACCATACGACGGTGCTGCACGCCTGTCGACGCATCGCGGCATTGCGTGAAACCGAAAAGCGCGTTGATGAAGACTATCTGAATCTGTTAAGAACGCTGACAGGATGATGTGGATAAGCGGTGGATAACCAGGGCCCGGAAAGTTATCCACATTATGTACACAGTAGCAAGACGGGAAATGCACCGGTTTGGACGTCTGATAATTTAATGTAACTTATTGATTTATATTGTTGATTTAAAGTTATGCACAGGCATTAGCGTGCCTAATAATTACAGTAATCTAATAATCTCCAATAATTATTAACAGGTGGAACCTATGAAGTTGAGCGCAACCAGGGACGTGCTCTTGAAGCCACTGCAGGCCGTGATCGGGGTGGTAGAGCGCCGGCAGACAATGCCGATCCTGTCCAATGTCTTGCTCGTCGCGAAAGACGGCGAGCTCGCGGTGACGGCGACGGATCTCGAAGTAGAACTTGTCGCACAGGCGGCCGTGGATGTTCAGGGTGGCGGCGAAATAACGGTGTCCGGGCGCAAGCTCCTGGATATTTGCCGGGCGCTCCCGGAGGGTGCCGAGGTCGCGGTCAGCGTGAGTGGCGAAAAGCTGCACGTGCGCTCCGGGCGGTCGAAGTTTGCGCTGGCGACGTTGCCGGCGGCGGAATTTCCGAGTGTCGAGGACATCAAGGCGAGCCAGACGATCACGGTGAGCCAGGAGGTGCTCGGCAGGCTGATCGAGAAAACGCATTTCTCGATGGCTCAACAGGACGTGCGTTACTACCTGAACGGGATGTTGCTCGAGACCGGGGGACCACACATTCGCTCGGTCGCGACGGACGGCCATCGGCTGGCGTTGTGCCAGGCAGAACTGGACGGGGCCAGCCTCGACGAGCAGCAGGTCATCGTGCCGCGCAAGGGCGTGCTGGAGCTGCAGCGGTTGCTGAGCGGTGAGGGCTCGGTGGATGTGGTCCTGGGAGCGAACCACGTGCGGATCGAGCTCGACGGGATTCGCTTTACCTCCAAGCTGATTGACGGCCGGTTTCCGGAATACGAGCGGGTCATCCCGAAAGATTCCTCGAATGAGCTGCAGGCGGACAGGGGCGTTTTGCGTGGCGGGCTGCAGCGGACCGCGATCCTGTCGAACGAGAAATACCGGGGCATCCGCCTGATAATCCGCGAGAACGCGGTGGTGCTGCAGGCGCATAACCCGGAACAGGAAGAAGCGGAAGAAGAGCTCGAGGTCAGCTACAGCGGTGACGACATCGAGATCGGCTTTAACGTCAATTACCTGCTCGACGCCATCGGTGCCGTTGACGGCGAGGAAGTGGCGTTATCCGTCGTGGACAGCAATTCGAGTTGCCTTATCCGGGCGCCGGGGACGGATGACTGCAAGTTTGTCGTTATGCCGATGCGCCTCTAAGAGGACCGTCGGGCCGGCCGCGTGGCGATAAAGCGTTTCACGGCGCAGGGATTTCGCTGCCTCGCGAACATCGACTTCGAGCCCGGGCCGGAATACACGCTGGTTTACGGCGCGAATGCGTCCGGCAAGACCAGCCTCCTCGAAGCCATTGCGTACCTGGGGCGAGGAAAATCGTTTCGCGGCGCGCCGCCGGCCAACCTGATTTCGCATGGCGAACACGAGTTCGTGTTGTTCGGCCAGGTCGAAGCGGGCGGCCGGCTTGCAAATGTCGGGGTGCGAAACAGCCGTGCGGGCCTCGAGGTAAGAATCGACGGCGACAGCAGCGGGGGCGCGGCGGCACTGGCGGCCGCGCTGCCGTTACAGGTGATCGACCCGGACGTCCACAACCTGGTCAGCGGCGGCCCCGACGAGCGGCGCCGGTTCCTGGACTGGCTGGCGTTCCACGTGGAACCGGATTACCTGGGCCTGTGGCGGCAGTTCAGGCGGGCGCTGAAACAGCGCAATGCGGCGCTCAAGGCGGGCGGCCCTCGTGACGCGCTACAGGCCTGGGACAGGGAGTTCTGCGAGCTCGGCGAGCGGGTGGACAGGGTGCGCGAGCAGGTGCTTGCGGGCGCGCTGCAAACACTGCAGGCACACGGGGCCGAACTTCTCGGGGCGGACATCGATTTCCGCTACGCGCCGGGCTGGAGCAGGGAACAAGCGTTGCAGGAGGCGCTGCAGGGCCATTTCGAACGCGACCGTGCGCTGGGAACGACCCAGGTCGGCCCTCACCGTGCGGACCTGCGGCTCATCTACGACGAGCGCCAGGCGCGGCGGCTGGTCTCCCGTGGGCAGCAAAAATTGCTGGCGAGCGCCATGATTCTTGCAGCGACGGAGACGGCCCAGGCGGTGCTGCAGCGGCCGCTGGTGTTGCTGCTGGACGATCCGGCGGCGGAGCTGGACCGGGCGTCGCTTGCGCGGCTGATGGAAAGGGTCGCCGGGCTCGGCAGCCAGGTAATCGCGACCAGCCTCGAGGCCGGGCAGCTGATGTTTCCCGCGACACCGCGCGTGTTCCACGTGGAACAGGGCGCCCTCCGCGAGGCGCCCGCAAGCGGGTGAGGACGGTCCGCCACCCCGGCCCGCGGCGGCCGCAAATCCCGCTAAAAAAGACGCCATGAAGGCTCGTTTAAGGGCCTGATTTTGATACAATAACTCGGTTTTTATTCGAGGAAACGGAATGGCCGACCCAAGGGAATATACTTCCAGCAATATCAAGGTCTTAAAGGGCCTTGAAGCCGTGCGCAAACGGCCCGGAATGTACATCGGCGATACCGATGACGGCACCGGATTGCACCACATGGTCTTCGAGGTCGTGGACAACTCGATCGACGAAGCGCTTGCCGGTCATTGCAGCGGCATAACGGTCACGATTCACGCCGACGAGTCGGTCACGATCGCCGACGACGGCCGCGGTATTCCCGTCGACGAGCATCCCGACGAAGGCCGTTCCGCCGCGGAGGTCATCATGACCGTGCTCCACGCCGGTGGCAAATTCGACGACAATTCCTACAAGGTCTCGGGCGGCCTGCACGGCGTCGGCGTGTCGGTGGTCAATGCGCTGTCGGAACAGCTGCTGCTGACGATTCACCGTGACGGCAAGATCTACCAGCAGGAATACGCCCACGGCGAGCCGCTGGCGCCACTCAAGGAAGTCGGCGACACCGGGCGCACCGGCACGACGCTCCGCTTCAAGCCGAGCAGCGGCACCTTTACCAACATCGAGTTCCACTACGACATCCTCGCGCGCCGGCTGCGCGAACTGTCGTTCCTGAATTCCGGCGTGCGCATTCACCTGATCGACGAGCGCGACGAGCGCGAGGACGTGTTTCAGTACGAGGGCGGGATTCGCGCCTTCGTCCAGCACCTCAACAAGAACAAGAACCCCATCCATCCGACCGTGTTTCATTTCTCCAGCATGCTCGACGACGTTGGCGTCGAGGCTGCGCTGCAGTGGAACGACGGTTACCAGGAAAACATGTTCTGCTACACGAACAATATCCCGCAGCGCGATGGCGGCACGCATCTCGCCGGGTTTCGCAGCGCGCTCACTCGCACGCTGAATGCGTATATCGAGAAAGAGCTCAGCGGCCGGAAGGAAAAATCCTCGCCGTCGGGCGACGATGCCCGGGAGGGCCTCACGGCCGTGCTGTCGGTGAAGGTTCCCGACCCGAAGTTCTCATCGCAGACCAAGGAAAAATTAGTTTCATCTGAAATCAAAGGCATCGTCGAGCAGACCATGGCGGCGCGTCTGGAGGAATACCTGCTGGAGAACCCGCAGGAAGCCAAGGGCATCGTCTCCAAGATCATCGACGCCGCGCGAGCACGAGAGGCTGCCCGCAAGGCGCGCGAGATGACGCGCCGCAAAGGGGCGCTCGACGTCGCCGGCCTGCCGGGGAAGCTCGCCGATTGCCAGGAAAAAGACCCGGCCCGATCGGAGCTCTTCCTGGTCGAGGGCGATTCGGCCGGCGGCTCCGCGAAACAGGGCCGCGACCGCCGCACCCAGGCGATTCTCCCCCTCAAGGGCAAGATCCTGAACGTCGAAAAAGCGCGTTTCGACAAGATGCTGTCGTCCGCCGAGGTCGGCACACTGATCACCGCGCTCGGCTGCGGGATCGGCCGGGACGACTTCAATCCCGACAAGCTGCGCTATCACCGCATCATCATAATGACCGACGCCGACGTCGACGGCTCCCACATTCGCACGCTCCTGCTGACGTTCTTCTACCGCCAGATGCCGGAGCTGATCGAGCGCGGGCACGTGTATATCGCCCAGCCGCCGCTTTACAAGATCAAGCGCGGCAAGCAGGAGGTGTACGTCAAGGACGATGCGGAGCTGAATGCCTACCTGCTGGGCTCGGCTCTCGAAAACGCGGAGCTGCACGTGACGGGCGATGCCCCGGCGCTGTCCGGTGTCGCACTGGAGGCGCTCGCCAAGGAGTTCATCGCCGTCGAAAGCATATTCGGCCGGCTGGCGAACCGTTACGACGAAAACGTGTTGCGGGAGCTCGCACACCTGCCGGAGGTTACGACGGCGCTCGCGGACGACCTCGGAAAGCTCGAAGCCTGGACGGAACAGTTGTCTCAGCGGCTGCCGAAAACCAGCGGCGACCGGGCACAGCGCAACGGTAACGGCGCGAGCTATGTTGCCACGCTCGACCGGGGCGACGCGGACGGCGAGGGCGTGCGCATCGAGATCATGCGAATTCAGCACGGTGTGGGCACCACGCGTTACCTGCCGCGCGAGTTCTTCGAAACGAACGAATACGCGCACATCATGGCGCTGTCGGCGAAGCTCGAGGACCTGCTGGGCGACGGCGCGTATGTCAGCCGCGGAGACCGGCAGCTGCCGATAACCGAGTTCCGGGACGCCGTCGACTGGCTGATGACAGAGGCGCGCCGCGGCCAGAGCGTGCAGCGTTACAAGGGTCTCGGCGAAATGAACCCGGACCAGCTGTGGGACACCACCGTGAACCCCGAAACGCGGCGCCTCATGCAGGTGAAGATCGAGGATGCCGTCAAGGCGGACGAAATTTTCACCACCCTGATGGGCGACCAGGTGGAGCCGCGCCGGGAGTTTATCGAGAAAAACGCCCTGACGGTATCGAACCTCGACATCTAGCCGTTTTACACCGCCGCGACCCGATCAGCGATGCCCGACAAGCGAATAGTGCTGCACGCCGCGTTCGTGCTCTTGTTGCCCGTTCTCGTGGCGGCTTTCGGCTGGTCGGTGTGGACGGCGCTGCTCCTCGTCCTGCTCGCGATTCTGTGGCGCTGGGCCATCGTGCTGCACGGGTTCATGCGGCCGCCGGGCGGGCCGGACCTGGTTCTAGAGACCATCTCCGCAAGTCACTTCGTGGAAAAGGTCCGCTGGTGCATGGACCGGCTCGGACTCGATTACGAGGAGGTGCCATGGGCCGGAACGCTCGGTGCGTTCTACCTCGGCCGCACCGTACCGCGGCTGCACGTCCGGAGCGGCATGGTCCGCTCGCACATCGGCAACTCCCCGGAGATCCTGCGTTACCTGTGGGGCGCCTATGGCGCCACGCTCGGGACGGCCGCGGACTTCCTGGAGCCGACCGAAGAGCGTCTCGAGCTCGAAGCCCGCATCGACCGATGCGGTGTGAGCCTGCAGGTCTGGGTCTATTATCACCTGCTGGACGCGCCGGACGTCTGCAAGCACGCCTGGGGCATTGACAGCGACGCTGTGCCGACGTGGCAGCGCAGGCTGATCGGCGTGCTGTATCCGCTGCAGGCGTTCATGATGCGCAGGGCGTTTCGAATCACGGAGGCCAATTACCGCAAGAGCCGCGACCGCATCGACGCGCTGCTCGCGGAAACGGAGGCGCACCTGGCCGACGGCCGCCGTTCGATCCTGGGGGGCGACGCCCTCAACTACACGGATCTCGCTTTCGCGGCGATCCAGGGCCTCTGGCTGCAACCGGCGAAATACGGCGGCGACGCGGGCCTTCGCATCGAACGCGCCAGCGTGCCGCCGGCCATGCGCCGGGACATCGAGCACTGGATTGAAGATTACCCGAGAGTCACCACGTTTATAGAAGAGCTGTACGCGACCGAACGCAACGAGGACTAGGAAGATGATGAAGACAACCGTTCTTGCCTGCTCGCTGGCGCTGCTCGCCGCCTGCGCAGGCACGCCGGAAATTCCGCCCGACACCCAGGCGGTGCGCGACTACGTCGAAGTAGGCGAGCTGCAGGACGTCGACCGCATCCGCACGCACGGCAACGACGGGTGGCGGCCCCTGACGCTGCATTATGCGATCTACAGCGGTCGCGACGGCCGCTTCCTGCTCGAATTCAACCGCATCTGCCGCGAAATGTACGACAACACGATGATATTGCCCGACCGGCGATACGACCATAACGCGATGCGGCGCGGCATCGACACGCTGCGCGGCTGTCGCATCGACGCCATGTACCCGCTGTCCGAGGCGCAGGCCGAGGAGCTCGAGGCGCTCGTAAAAAGCGCCGATAGCGGAAACTAATATCGCCGCAGTGTGTCTATCCGCTTGCCGGCGGCAGCTGCAGTAGACGGCTGGGCGATGGCGGAAAACACGAGAACGAGGTTACAGGGGACAATTGTGAGAAACAGCTTGATGACGGCCGCCGCGATGGTGGCCCTGACGGCCTGCGGCCAGCAGGATGCACCCACGACCGCGGCGGAGCCGGCCCTCGCCCTGGAATCGGGCATCGCGCTCGAGTACATGGACACCAGCATCAGCCCGGGCGACGACTTTTTCAGTTACGTCAACGGCAAGTGGATTGCCGAGACGGAGATTCCTGCCGACAAGGCATCCTACGGGGGCTTCGGCATCCTGGCCGACGAGGCCCAGGCGGACGTAAGGGCGATCATCGAGGCGTCGGCAAGCGGCGACTACGCGGAGGGCACCGACGAGCAGAAGGTCGGCGATCTTTACACCTCCTATCTCGACATGGACACGCGCAATGCGAAGGGCGTGACGCCCCTCGAGCCGGAGCTCGAGCGCATCGAGGCAATCACGGATCACGATGAGCTGGCCGTCTATTTCGCGTCGGCGAACCGGCGCGGTTACCCGGTGCCGGTCAATATCGGCCAGGTGGCGGACCTGAAAGACCCCGAGCATTACATGATCTATGCATGGCAGAACGGGCTCGGCCTGCCGGACCGAGAATACTATTTCAACGGCGACGAAACGTCGGCCGGTATCCGCGAGAAATACGTCGAGCACATCGCCACGATGTTCGACCTGGCCGGGTTCGAAAACGGCGACGCGGCGGCGAAAACCATCATGGACCTCGAGACCCGACTCGCGGGCGTCCATATCACCAAGGAAGCGGCCCGCGACTGGCCGAACAATTACAACAAGGTGCCCCTCGACGAGCTCGGCGAGGTCATGCCGGCGTTCAACTGGCAGGGCTTCACCGAGGAGGCCGGCGTTGCCGATATCGGCTCGCTGGTGCTCATGATGACCTCGTACTTCGAGGGCCTCGACCCGATCATCGCCGAAACCGATATCGACACCTGGAAGACCTACCTCCGCTGGGTGGCGCTGAATTCGCGCGCCAACGCCCTGAACGACGCGATCGACAAGCAGGACTTCGAGTTCTACGGCAGGACCCTGACCGGCGCCGAGGAGCAGCGCGCACCGTGGCGGCGGGCGGTAACGACGGTGAACGGCCTGCTCGGCGAACTCGTCGGCAAGGTCTACGTCAAGGAGCATTTTCCGCCGGAGGCCAAGGAGCGGATGGTCGAGCTGGTCGGAAACCTGATCAAGGCCTACGACAAGAGCATCCGCGAGCTGGACTGGATGTCCGACGAAACCAAGGCCCAGGCGCTCGACAAGCTGTCGAAGTTCACGGCCAAGATCGGCTACCCCGACGAGTGGCGGGATTACTCGGCCATCGAGATCAGGGCGGACGACCTGTTCGGCAACATCGAGCGCGCGACCGTCGCGGAATACGAGCGCGAGCTGGCCCGGCAGGGCGGCCCGGTCGATCGAACGGAATGGGGGATGACCCCGCAGACCGTCAATGCGTATTACATGCCGCCGCTCAACGAGATCGTGTTCCCGGCGGCGATACTGCAGCCGCCGTTCTTCAACCTCGAAGCGGACGATGCCGTCAACTACGGCGCGATCGGGGCGGTGATCGGCCACGAAATTGGTCACGGCTTCGACGATAAAGGCAGCACGTTCGACGGCGATGGCGTCATGAGAAACTGGTGGACCGAAGCGGATCGCGCAGAGTTCGAGCGCCGCACGGCACGCCTCGTGGAACAGTACAACGAGTACGCGCCGTTCGACGACCTCAGCGTCAACGGCGAATTCACGCTCGGCGAGAACATCGGCGATCTCGGCGGGATCAGCATCGGCTTGCTCGCCTACAAGATGTCGCTCGACGGCGAAGAGCCGCCGGTCATCGACGGCTTTACCGGCATCCAGCGGGTATTCCTCGGCTACGCGCAGGTCTGGCGCAACAAGTACAGGGACGAGGCGCTGCGGCAGCTGATAATGACCAACCCGCACGCGCCGTCGATGTACCGCGCCAACGGTGCCGTCAGGAACGTGCCCGAGTTCTACGAGGCCTTCGGCGTCGCGGAAGGGGACGGGCTGTACCTGCCGCCCGAGGAGCGCGTGAAGATCTGGTAACCGTACCGGGCTGCCCGCGGGCGCGCGCCTACGAACCCCGCAGAGCGGCTTTCTTTTTATAGACTTCGCTGATCTCGTTCATCTTGGTCTCGACCCAGTCCTGCACGACCAGGTTGGTCTCCTTCGGGTCGCGCCCGGCCGCATCGATGGGCGGCCCGATGCAGAAACGCACCTTGCCCGGCCGCTTGATGAGGCTGCGCCGCCCCCAGAAGTCGCCCGCGTTGTGGGCGACGGGCACGATCTTGCAGCCGGCGTTGCGCGCGAGCGCGGCACCGCTGACGCCGTAGCGCCGCGTTTCGCCGGGCGGCATGCGCGTGCCTTCGGGGAAGATCGTTACCCAGATGCCTTCGTCCAGCTTCTTTTTGCCTTTCTCGATCACCTGCTTCACGGCCGAGCGGCTGGCGCTGCGGTTGATGAATATCGGGTCGAGCATCAGCTTCATCGCCCAGCCCAGGAGCGGGACCCACATGACCTCGCGCTTGATGACCCAGGCGGTTTTCGGAAACACCGTCACGTGCCAGTAAGTTTCCAGCGTCGACGTATGCTTGATCATGATGACGCTCGGCTCATCGGGCAGGTTTTCGAGGCCTTCGACGACCGGGTCCATGCCGCAGAAAAACCGGCCTCCCCACACGGCAAGGCGGCAATAGCCGACCGTGATCGCCCAGTGCACGCGTGACGGCGCCCAGAATGTGAGCAACACCAGCAGGGCGCCCAGTGCGACGCTGATGCCGCCGAATGCGAGAAACGTGAGCGAGCGCATCAGCAGCATGTCACGCCACCTCGTCGATGAGCGCGCGCGCGGCGGCGGCGAGGTCGTCGTAAACGGGTACGTCGGCAAACCGCGGCGGCAGCGCCGCCTCGGTTGCGCGGCCCTTGCCGCTGCGCACGAGGATGGGGCGGGCGCCGACCTTTGCTGCGGCTTCGAGGTCGCGCAACGCGTCGCCGATGACCGGCACGTCCTGGAGCGACGTGTCGAAATGGCGTGCCAGTTGCTCGAGCATGCCGGGCCCGGGCTTGCGGCAGTGGCAGCCGTCGTCCGGGCCGTGCGGACAAATGACGATGCGGCTGATACGTCCGCCCGCGTCGTGAACCAGGCGGAGCATCTTCGCGTGCATCGCATCGAGCGCATCCTGGTCGAACAGGCCGCGGGCGATGCCGGACTGGTTGCTGGCGACCGCGAGCGTAAACCCGGCGCTGGTCAGGGCGGCAATCGCCTCGAGGCTGCCCGGGATCGGCCGCCACTCGTCTTCGTTCTTTATGAAAGCGTCGGAGTCGTGATTGATCACGCCGTCCCGATCCAGGATCACCAGGCCCTTGCCGAGGCTTTCCGCGCGCATCGTCAGGCGATGGACAGGCGCGAGATATCGGCGACGTCGAGAAACAGGGCCCTGAGGCCGGCGAGCAACGCGAGGCGGTTGGTTCTCACCGCTTCATCGTCGGCCATGACCATGACGTCGTCGAAGAAGCGATCCACGGGCTCGCGCAGCGCAGCCAGTTCCCGCAAGGCCTGCGTGTAACCGCGCTCGTCGAGCAGTGGGCGAACCGTCGCTTCCGCCGAGACCAGCGCATCGTAGAGCGCGCGCTCGGCTTCCTCGTCGAGGAGCTTCTTGCTGATATCGGTCGTCTCGGTGGTGCCCGCCTGCCGCAGGATATTGGCGATACGCTTGTTGGCCGACGCCAGGCTTTGAGCTTCGTCCAGCTCGAGGAAGGCCTGCACCGCAAGCAATCGCCGCTCGAAATCGACCAGCGAGGACGGTTGCCGTGCCATGACGGCATCGAAGGTCTCCGTGTCCAGGCTCTCGTCGCGGTCAAGGAAATAGCGCCGCAGGCGATCGGTTATGAACGTGTACAACGAGTCGGCGAGTTCCTGCTCGTCTTCCTTGCCGGCCGGCTGCAACTCGAGCGCTTTCGCGATGAGTGCCTTCAGGTCGAGGTCGAGCCCGCCTTCGATCGAGAGCCGGACGATACCGAGGGCCGCGCGGCGGAGCCCGAACGGGTCGCGGTTGCCGGAGGGCTTTTTGCCGATCGCGAAAATGCCCGCGAGCGTGTCGAGCTTGTCGGCGATGGCGAGTACCCGCCCTTCGTCCGTCGCGGGCAGCGCGTCGCCGGCAAATCGCGGCTGGTAATGTTCGCCGATTGCGTCGGCTACGACGTCCGACTCGCCATCGGAGATCGCGTAATAGCGGCCCATCGTGCCCTGCAGGTCGGGAAACTCGCCAACCATGCCGGTCAGCAGGTCGCATTTGCAGAGTTCTGCGGCACGCACCACGGCCGCACTGTCCATCCCCAGGCTTTCCGCGACCCGGGCCGCGATCTCGGCGGTGCGGGCGCTTTTGTCGAACAGGCTGCCGAGGCCGCGCTGGTAAACAACGTCGCGCAGGGCCTCGCGGCGCGTGGAGAGCGCCTTGCGCCGGTCGTTGTCCCAGAAGAACGCGGCATCCGCGAGCCGCGGCCGGATCACGCGCTCGTTGCCGTCCCGCACCTTGTCCGGTTCCTTGCTCTCGAGGTTGGCAACGGTAACGAAACACGGCAGGAGCGCATCGTCGTCGTCGGCGATCGGGAAATAGCGCTGGTGGCCGGTAAGCGTGGAAACGACGACTTCGCGGGGCAGCTCGAGAAAGGCCTCGTCGAAGTTCCCGAGCACCGGTACCGGCCATTCCACGAGCGCCGCAACCTCATCGAAAAGCGCCTCGCCGTTCACGACGTGGCCTTTCGCCTTTTTTGCCATCCGCGCCACCCCTTTCTCAACGAGATCGCGGCGAACGCCGAAGTCGGCAATGACGTGGCCTTTCGCTTCGAGCGTCTGCAGGTAGGCGGAGGGCTTCGCAATCTTGATCGGGCCTTTCGAGTGAAACCGGTGACCCATGGTCGAACTGCCTGCGTCTATGCCCATGACGGTCCCATCGACGACGTCGGTGCCGTGCAGCAACACGATCCAGTGAACCGGGCGCACGAACTCGGCGTCGCCGTCGCCCCAGCGCATGCGGCGGGGAATCGGCAGGTCGGCGAGCGCTTTTTCGATCAGCGCCGGCAGCAGTTCCGCCGTCGTCTTGCCCTTCTCGCTGGTTTCGGCGACCAGCCATGCGCCCTTTTTCGTCTCGACGCGGCCGAGATCGGCAACGTCGACACCGCATTTCTTCGCGAAGGCCGTCGCGGGCGGCAGCGGGTTGCCGTCGTCGTCAAAGGCAACCGAAACCGGCGGCCCTTTTTGTGAAAACCGGCGATCCTCCTGGCCGGCCGCCAGCGCGTCGACAATCACGGCGAGACGCCGCGGGCTCGCATACGCGTGCAGTTCGCCGCGATCGAGCCGCGCTTCGTCGAGTTCGCTGGCCAGGTTCGCGGCAAAGGCGTCCATGAGTCCGCGCAGGGCTTTCGGCGGCAGTTCCTCGGTGCCGATTTCCACGAGCAGGTCGGCGGGCTTCATGCGCTTTCGCTCCTTGCGCGAACCGACTCGACCATCGGGAAGCCGAGTTCCTCGCGGCTTTTGTAATACGCCTCCGCGACCGCACGCGCCATGGTCCTGACGCGAAGGATGTAGCGCTGGCGTTCACTCACCGATATGGCCTGGCGGGCGTCGAGCAGGTTGAAGAGATGCGACGCGGCAAGCATTTTTTCGTATGCGGGCAGCGCCAGGTTCTTTTCGATGAGGCGTTCGCAATCGTGCTCGGCGTGATCGAAGTCGTGAAACAGGGTGTCGATATCGGCTTCGTCGAAGTTGTAGCGGGACTGTTCGACCTCGTTCTGGTGGTAGACGTCGCCGTACGTGATGCGGCCCAGCGGGCCGTCGGTCCAGACGATGTCGAAGATGCTCTCGACGTTCTGCAGGTACATCGCGAGGCGCTCGAGACCGTAGGTGATCTCCCCCGTGACCGGGCGGCACTCGAGCCCGCCGACCTGCTGAAAGTAAGTGAACTGCGTCACTTCCATGCCGTTCAGCCACACTTCCCAGCCCAGGCCCCAGGCACCGAGCGTCGGCGATTCCCAGTTGTCCTCGACGAAGCGGATGTCGTGCACCAGCGTGTCGATACCGATGGCCTCGAGGGACTCGAGGTACAGGTCCTGGATGTCGTCCGGCGACGGCTTGATCGCCACCTGGTACTGGTAATAGTGCTGCAGGCGGAACGGGTTGTCCCCGTAGCGGCCGTCCGTGGGCCGCCGGCTGGGTTGCACGTAAGCCGCGCTCCAGGGCTCCGGGCCGACGGCGCGCAGGAAGGTGGCCGGATGAAAGGTCCCGGCGCCCATTTCCTTGTCGTAGGGCTGCATTATGACGCAGCCTCGCTCGGCCCAGTACTGCTGCAGGCGGAGAATAAGGTCCTGAAAGGAAAGAAAAGACTGTGCGTCCTTGGCAGTCATGGAACGGGGTCGCTTGCGGAAAACCCGCGAAGTATAGGGCACTCGGGCTGCTTCTAACAGGTCGCGGGCGGGGCCCGCTCCTGCATCGGCAGGCGCCGCAGGCGTCGTTCCCGAACCGCGTTCCGGCGTCGCGATCGCCACCCCAAAACGGTGCGGCCGCCAGGCTTCGCACTAAAAAGGTGCGACGAATCGACAGTGTGCACTATAATAGTGCGAATTCCCGGCACCGCAAAAGCAAAAATCCATTAAAAACAGTTACCTGGATCAAGCACCATTTTGGCACGCTTAATGCAACAGTACAGGGAATCGGGCCGGCAGCCGCTGGCCATTCTTGTGCATAGCGACTTTTGGAGGAAACCATGAAGCCCGCAGAGGTACTCGACCTCATCAAAGAGAAAGAGGTCAAATTCGTCGACTTTCGGTTCACGGATACGAAAGGAAAAGAACAACACGTCACCGTGCCGGCCCATACGGTCAACGAGGACCTGTTCGAAGAGGGCAAGATGTTCGACGGCTCGTCGATCTCGGGATGGAAGGGGATCAACGAGTCCGACATGATCCTGCTGCCCGACGCCGCGACGGCCGTGGTGGATATCTTCACGGACGAGGTCACCATGAACCTGCGGTGCAACGTCATCGAGCCCTCCACGATGCAGGGCTACGATCGCTGTCCCCGCTCGCTGGCGGAGCGCGCCGAAGCCTACCTGAAATCCACGGGTATCGCGGATACCGCGTTCTTCGGGCCCGAGAACGAGTTCTTTGTCTTCGATCACGTGTCCTGGGACGACAACATGCAGGGCGCGTTCTACAAGGTCGACTCCGACGAAGGCGCATGGAACAGCGACCGCAGTTCCGAGGAAGGCAATATCGGTCACCGGCCGACCGTCAAGGGCGGCTACTTCCCGGTGCCGCCGGTGGATTCCCTGCACGACCTCCGTTCCGCGATGTGCCTGGCGCTCGAAGAGCTGGGTCTCGAGACGGAAGTGCACCACCACGAGGTTGCGACGGCCGGCCAGTGCGAAATCGGCGTGATGTTCAATACGCTGGTCCGCAAGGCGGACGAGGTGCAGGTCCTCAAGTACGTGGTGCAAAACGTCGCGCATGCGTTCGGCAAGACCGCGACGTTCATGCCCAAGCCGCTCGTGAACGACAACGGCAACGGCATGCACGTGCACCAGTCGCTGGGGAAGGACGGTGAGAACCTGTTCTCCGGTGACGGTTACGGCGGCCTGTCGGACACGGCCCTGTATTACATCGGCGGCATCATCAAGCACGCCAAGGCGCTCAACGCGTTCACGAACCCGTCGACGAACAGCTACAAGCGCCTGGTCCCCGGGTTCGAGGCGCCCACGATCCTCGCGTACTCGGCACGCAACCGCTCGGCGTCGATCCGCATTCCCTACGTGTCCAACCCCAAGGCGCGCCGCATAGAGGTGCGCTTCCCGGACTCGATGGCGAACCCCTATCTGGCGTTTGCCGCGATGCTGATGGCGGGCCTGGACGGCATCCAGAACAAGATCCATCCTGGCGACGCGATGGACAAGGATCTCTACGACCTGCCGCCCGAGGAGGAAAAGCAGCTGCAGCTCGTCGCGTTCTCGCTGGAAGAGGCGCTCAAGGAACTCGACAAGGACCGCGCGTTCCTCAAGGCGGGCGACGTTTTCACCGACGACCTGATCGACGCGTATATCGACCTCAAGATGGAGAATGTCACGCGGTTGCGCATGACCACGCACCCGGTCGAATTCGACATGTACTACAGCCTCTGAGGTACCAAAACTGTGAACCGGGCGGCATTTTAGCCGCCCGGTCACTGCCCCAAACGGCGATTAAATTGCTATGCTAACCGGATGGA
The DNA here is from genome assembly GCA_035465295.1 of Woeseiaceae bacterium. GTDB lineage: Bacteria > Pseudomonadota > Gammaproteobacteria > Steroidobacterales > Woeseiaceae > UBA1847. The sequence continues at coordinate 22,975 of DATHRM010000176.1, forward strand.
ATTGCGCTCTTTTTTCACGCTCGCCTGCCTGCTTGCGGTGGCCGCCGCTGCAGCACAGGAAGCTTATCGCTGGGTCGATGAGGACGGCATCGTGCATTACTCCGACCGCCCCCGTGAAGGCGCAGAACAAATCGTGTTGCCAGCCCCCAACGTTGCAGACACCCGGCGTGTTCCGAAGCCCGCCACGGCATCGCAGCAAGAGGACGAGTCGGCCGGCAAGGCGGAGACCGGTTACCAGAGTATCGAGATCGTCTCACCCAAGGCCGAAGAAACGCTATGGAACATCGAGGGCGTCCTGAACGTCTCGGTGGCGCTGCAACCGGCCCTGCAGCCCGGCCACCAGGTTCGCGCGTATTTCGACGGCGAGATGCAAACGGTGAGCGGGACGAACTTCCAGCTTCAGGAAGTCTGGCGGGGGGTCCACAACATCCAGGTGGAGGTGGTGGACGCGACGGGCAAGGTGATGATCCGAAGCCAGCCGACCCGCTTTTACGTGCAGCAGAACACGGTGGCGTTCTAGACGAAGACGCCATTCGCGAGCAGGCACAAAACATCCTCGACAGCCTGAGCTCGGGCGTCATCCTGCTCGACCGGAACCTGCTCATCGTGAGCCTCAACCCCGCGGCGGAAAACATCGTGGGGATGAGCCAGCGACGCGCACGCGGCGAATCGCTGCTGCGACTCCTCGACGACGACCCGGAACTCAACGACATCCTGACCCGGGTCAGCGTAACCGGCGACCATTACGCCAATGAACTGCACCTCGGGCCGAACGAGGCGCAGGCCGACGAGCGCATCGTCGATTGCCGCGTATCGCCGATCAGCTGCGGCAAGGCCACCCTGCTCGTCGAGCTGACCGACGTAACGCGACGCTCGAAGATCAGCCGCGAGAACGCGCTTATTATCCAGCACGGCGCCGGCCGGCAGATGATTCGCCAGCTCGCCCATGAAATCAAAAACCCGCTCGGCGGCATCCGCGGCTCCGCACAGCTGCTGGCGCGCCAGCTGAAAGACGAGGAACTCACCGAATACACAGACGTCGTGATCAGTGAGACGGATCGGCTCGCCAGTCTCGTCGACACCCTGCTGGGCCCGGGCGGCGCGCCGAACAAGCGGCCAACCAACGTGCACGAGCTGATCGAGTACGTCGTTCGCATCATCGAGGCGGAAGACAGGCGGTCGCTGCACATCGTACGCGACTACGATCCCGGCCTGCCGCTCATCGAGCTCGATCACGACCAGATGGTACAGGCCTTCCTCAACCTGATGCGCAACGCCGCCGCGGCGCTCGACGGCCAGGGCACCATCACGCTGCGCAGCCGGGCGGTGACCAATTTCACGATCGGCGACATTCGCCACCGCGTCATCGCCAGCATCGAGATCCAGGATGACGGCCCCGGCATTCCGGCTGCGCTGCAGGACACGGTGTTCTATCCGCTCGTCACGGGCAACCCCCACGGCACCGGGCTGGGCCTGCCCGCCGCACAGGAACTCATCAGTCGCCACGGTGGCCTGATCGAATTCGAGAGCCGGCCGGGCCGGACCGTTTTCTACGTGCGCATACCGCTCGAACAAAGGAGCCCGGCCTGATGACCGGTGAAACCCTCAAGGTCTGGGTGGTCGACGACGACCAGTCGGTCCGCTGGGTCCTGGAAAAGGCCCTGCGCCAGGAACAGATGGACACCAGGAGTTTCGAGCGCGCCGAACACCTGCTCGAAGCGATGGAATACGAATCGCCGGACGTCCTGGTCACGGACGTTCGCATGCCGGGAATGAGCGGCATCGCCCTGCTCGAAGAGGTCAACCGGCGCTGGCCGGAGCTGCCCGTCATCGTCATTACCGCGCACTCGGATCTCGAAAATGCGGTGGCCGCCTACAAGGGCGGCGCGTTCGAGTACCTGCCGAAACCATTCGATATCGACGAAGCCGTGGAACTCGTGCGCCGCGCCGCCCGCCGCAACGGCCATGCGCCGGAGGAAGCGCCTGCGGGCGGGCAGGAGATCCCGTCGCTGATCGGCCAGGCGCCGGCGATGCAGGAAGTGTTCCGGTCAATCGGGAGGCTCGCCGGATCGAGCATGACCGTGCTCATCACCGGCGAGTCCGGCACGGGCAAGGAACTCGTCGCCCGCGCCCTGCACGAGCACAGCCCGAGGGCGAACAAGCCGTTCGTCGCGCTCAACACGTCGGCGATTGCAGCCGAGCTGCTCGAGTCCGAGCTGTTCGGGCACGAGAAAGGCGCGTTCACCGGGGCCGACGCGCGGCGCATCGGGCGCTTCGAGCAGGCGGATGGCGGCACCCTGTTCCTCGACGAGATCGGCGACATGTCGCCGGCGCTGCAGACTCGCCTGCTGCGCGTACTCGCCGAAAGCGAGTTTTATCGCGTTGGCGGGCAGCAGTCGATCAAGGTCGACGTGCGCGTGATCGCTGCAACCAACCAGGACCTCGCGCGCGCAGTCAGGGAATCCCGTTTCCGCGAGGACCTGTTTCACCGCCTGAACGTCATCCGCATCAACACGCCGCCGCTTCGCCAGCGCCGCGACGACATTCCGCTGCTTCTGAATCACTACCTCGCGGAGGCGGCGCGGGAGCTCGCGGCCTCGGCCAAGTCGATCGATCCGGAGGCCATGGACGTGCTGCAGAGCTACGACTGGCCCGGCAACGTCCGGCAGCTGGTGAACGCGACGCGGCGCCTCACCGTGACGGCCCCGGGCAGCGTCATCGGCATGCAGGACCTGCCCCAGGAAATGGGCGGCACCGCGTCGCAGGAGCGCGCCACGCAGGACTGGACCCGCAGCCTCGCGAGCTGGGCGGAGCGCCAGCTCAGCTCCGGCGAAGCGCCGCTCTTGGAACGGGCCCTGCCGGAGTTCGAAAAAACCCTGATCCGCATCGCCATGAGCCAGACCAACGGCCATCGGCAGGAGGCTGCGAAACTCCTCGGCTGGGGCCGCAACACCCTCACCCGCAAGATGAAGGCGCTGCACCTCGATTGAGGCGTCGCCCGGTCGCGGTTCGAGAACCGCTCCTACGGGCCGGTCCGTTCTGTAGGAGCGCGCCCCGGCGCGCGATCCCGCCTACGGGGCTTGCAGCGTGCCGACGAGGCTGGCCACGGCGCCCAGGCCGTGGCGCTCCAGGTAGTCGAGGATTCCGGCGTTGATTTTTTTGCAGGCGAGCGGGTCGTAGAAGAGCGCGGTGCCGACACCCACGGCGGTCGCGCCGGCAATGATGAACTCGAGTGCGTCGGTGGCGGTGCGTATCCCGCCCTGGCCGATGATCGGAATACGATGCGGTGCGGTAACCTCGTAAACTTCGTGTACCTTGAGCAGTGCGATCGGCTTGATCGCCGGCCCGGAAAGGCCGCCGCGCACGTTGCCGATGACGGGCCTGCGCGCTTCGGCGTCGATCGCCATGCCGGTCACGGTGTTGATCACCGAAAAGCCGTCCGTCCCGGCCTCGATGCACAGCCGCGCGTTGTCGCGAATGTCGGTCTGGTTGGGCGACAGCTTGGTGAAAATCGGCTTCGTGGTCTGCGCCCGGCAGGCCGCGACGACCCGGGCGGACATCTCGGGGTCGTTGCCGAACTGGACCCCGCCCTCCTTCACGTTGGGACAGGAAATATTGATCTCGATGCCATCGATCGGCGAGTCGTCGAAGCGCCGGGTAACGCGCTCGTACTCCTCGATCGTCGAACCCGACACGTTGGCGAAGAAACGGGTCTCGCTGAAGTCGAGGCCGGGCAGGATCTCGTTCACTACCGTTTCGACGCCGGGGTTCTGCAGGCCGATCGCGTTCAGCATGCCCATCGGCGTCTCGTAAACACGGTGCGGCGGGTTGCCGAGCCGCGCTTCGCCGGTCGTGCCCTTCAGGACGATGCCGCCGACGTCGCGGTTCGAGAAGCCCTCGATGCGCGTGTACTCTTCACCGAAACCGACGCAGCCGGACAGCAGCACGATGGGCGAATCCATCGATATGCCGCAGAGATCGGTGCGCAGAGGATTGTTTCGGTGGCTCATCGGATGCGGCATTCTAAACGATATGTTCAGCCTGATCCTGTACCAGCCGGAAATTCCGCCCAACACCGGAAACATCATTCGCCTCTGCGCGAACACGGGGGTGGACCTGCACCTGGTGGAGCCGCTCGGCTTCGAACTCGACGAGCCGCGCCTCAGGCGGGCGGGCCTCGACTATCGCGAGTTTGCAAGCGTGCGGACTCACGCTTCGCTCGATGATGCCCTGACATCCATCGGCGATTCGCGCGTGTTTGCGCTGAGCACGCGCGGCATTACCCGCTACGACGCGCCGCGATACCGGGAGGGCGATGCGTTCCTGATGGGCCCGGAAACGCGCGGCCTGCCGCAGGCCGTGCTCGACAGCCTGCCCGGGGAGCAGCGGCTGCGGCTGCCGATGCGTCCCGGCAACCGCAGCCTCAACCTGTCGAACGCTGCCGCCGTCGTGGTCTACGAGGCGTGGCGGCAGCTCGGCTTCGAACGGGGCGGCTGATCAGGCCGCCGGCTCGATGTTGCTGTTGAGCCGGAACAGGTTGCCCGGATCGTACTGCGCCTTGATCCTCGCCAGCCGCCCGTAAACCGGTCCGAAGTTACGCGTCCTGGCGTCGCGGTCGTACTCGATGTTGTCGTAATAGCCGCCCATGTACGGTTCGAGCGCCGCGTACTGCGCGCGCGTCGCCGCGATCATTTCCTGGTCCATCGCCGGGTCGACCCATCCCGACACGAACACGAGCATGAGCTCGGCGTTGCGATGCGGGAATGCCGTGTCGGTCTCCCCCACGCGTCTGACGGCACCGCCGGCGACGTGATTGGTCAGGAACACGCGGGGATCGTAGGCGTCGATCATCGCGTCCACGAGACCCTGCGACCATTCCTTCACCATGCCGTTCTTGGCGTAGGACCGGACACCGTGTGCCAGGGTGGCATCTTCCTGCGTCTGCATGATCATGTAGTCCTGCACCTGGACGCCGTCCACCAGTGGCTTGCCGATTGCCCTTAGCGGCGCGAGTTCTTTCTCGCCCGCAGCCGGGTCGCCGTTGTAAACGACCTCCATGATGACCGAGTCGCCGATGTCGGGCAGGCGCGCCAGCGACGGCCCGACGTACAGTTCGTCCGAGAGCCCCGCCGACCATTCCGCGTAGAACTCGAGTACGTCGCGCGCCTGCTCGACCGGCCAGACGATATTGCCGGACAGCACGTTGCGGTCGAACGGATGCAGCCGGTATTCGAAGTCCGTGACGACGCCGAAATTGCCGCCACCGCCGCGGATGGCCCAGAACAGGTCCGGCTCCTCGTCCGCATTGATCCAGCGCGCCCGGCCGTCGGCCGTGACGATCCGCGCACCGGTGACGTTGTCGACGGTCAGGCCGTATTTGCGATTGAGGCGCCCGAACCCGCCGCCGAGCGTAAACCCGCCGCAGCCGGTGTGCGAGACGACACCGGCGGTGGTCACCATGCCTTTCTCGAGCGCAGCGCTGTCCAGGTTATTGAGCAAGGCGCCACCCTGGACGCGCGCGCGCTTCGTGCCCGCGTCGGCCGTTGCCGCATTCATCTGCGACAGGTCGATCATCAGTCCGCCCTCGCAGACGGACTTGCCGGGCCAGCTGTGTCCGCCGCCGCGCACCGCAAGCAGCACGTTGTTGTCGCGTGCGAAACTGACGGCATTGCTGACGTCTTCCACGCTCAGGCAGCGCGCAATCAGCGCGGGATGCTTGTCGTGCATGCCGTTCCAGATCATGCGTGCCGAGTCGTATTGCGGATGCCCCGAGAGCATCACCGGGCCCGACAGGGCGTCGCCGAGCTCCCTGACGGATGCTTTGCTGAGTTCGATCTCGGCGCCGTCCAGGGAGACGGCGGTGATGCCCGTATCGGCCTGTGTGGCAACCGGTGTTTTCTTGCCGCAGGCGGGCAGAAATGCCGCGGCCACGCCGGCAGCAACGGCAGACCGGCAGAATTGACGTCTGTCCATGATGGTTCCCCTATATTTTTGAGCGCATACCGTAAATAGCGCCGTATGCGGAAAAAGTTTAGCTTAAAGCCGGCCGATCGCCAGCCATGGCGTTGATCAGTGCTCCGATTTCAGGTCCCGGCGCATCAGTGCGCCGACGGCTTCGCGGGGCGACGCGCCTTCGTAGAGGATGCGATAGACCTGGTGGCAGATGGGCATCTCGATGCCCAGCTTCTCTGCCACCTCGTGCACGGCCTCGGCGGCGAGGACGCCTTCGACGACCTGCTGGATCTCTTCCTGGGCCTCATCGACCGACTTGCCGGCCGCGAGCGCGAGGCCCATGCGCCGGTTGCGCGACAGGTTGTCGGTGCAGGTCAGCATCAGGTCGCCCATGCCGGCCAGGCCCATGAACGTCTCACGTTTCGCGCCGAGCGCGACGCCCAGTCTCGTCATCTCGACGAGACCGCGGGTAATCAGTGCCACGCGGGTATTCGCTCCGAAGCCGAGGCCATCGGACATGCCGGCGCCGATGGCGAGAACGTTCTTGACGGCGCCGCCTACCTCGACCCCGATCATGTCATCCGAGGTGTACGCGCGGAAATTGTCCCCGGAAAGGGTTACCGCCAGGTCCTGTGCGAAATCGGCGTCGTTCGCGGCGATCGTCAGCGCGGTCGGCAGCCCGTCGCCCACCTCCCTGGCGAACGTCGGGCCGGAGAGCACGGCAACCGGCCGCCCGGCGCCGAGCACCTCGGCCGCGACGACATGCGGCAGCTTGCCGGTGTGCAGTTCGAATCCCTTGGTGGCCCAGCAGATCCGCGCGCCGTTACCGAGCAGCGGCTCGATGGCTTCCAGGGTCTCGCGAAAGCCATGGCTCGGCACCGCGACCAGGATGTCGCGTACGCCGTCGAGGCATTCTTCGAGTTCCACGACGGCCTCGAGGTTGTCCGGGAAAGCGGCCCCCGGCAGGTAACGGGAATTCGTGCGCTCCTCGCGCATTGTCGCGAGCTGGTCCCGGTCACGCCCCCACAACCGTATAGGCCGGCCGCAGCGGGCGAACTGCAGCGCAAGCGCGGTACCCCAGGAGCCCGCGCCGACGACGGCGATCGGCTGTGAGCGGGCGCCGCTTATCAGTGTGTCTCCGCCGCCCGGGCTGCTTCGGCCTGCTGTTGCTCGAGCGACTGTTGGTACAACGCCTCGAAGTTGATCGGCTGCAGCACGAACTCGGGGAAGCCGCCCCTCTGGATCGTGCCGGCTATCGCCTCACGCGCGTACGGGTACAGGACGCTCGGGCAGAAACTGCCGATGAGCACGCCCATTTCCTCTTGCTCGTAACCGCTGATGTCGAACAGGCCCGCCTGTTGCACCTCGACCAGGAAGATCGTCTTGTCGCCCTCTTTTTCCTTGGCGTCGACGGTGATCGTCAGGACGACTTCGTGGAGGTTGTCGCTGACCGGCGAGTGCGAGCTGCGGAGATTCAGGTTGGTGTTCGGCGACCATTCCTTCGAGTTGAAGATGTTCGGCGCCTGTGGTGACTCGAAGGAAAAGTCCTTCACGTATATTTTAACGACGGAGAGACGCTTACCGTTGGTCTGTGCTTCCTGTTCAGCCATGTTCCTGTCCTGGTCTAATGAGAGCGCTCGCCGGCGGTTTCCCCGGCGAGCAATTTATCGAGTTCGCCGCTGTTGTCGAGCGAACACAAGTCATCGAATCCGCCGACGTGCACGTCGCCCACGAATACCTGGGGCACGGTGCGGCGGCCGCCGCTTCTCGCCTGCATCTCGTCGAAGCGTGCCGGGTCGCGTGATACCAGGATGTCTTCGAAAGGAATCCCTTTCTTCGTAAACAGCATTCGGGCGGCCGCGCAGTATGCGCAGAACTCGTCGCCGTAAATCACCACTGGAATCGTGTCGCTCATCAATGCACTGGCGCCTATTTCTTGCTCTTTGTCTTTTTGCCCGAGACGACCGGCAGCCCGGCCTGGCCCCATGCGTTCATGCCGCCCTTGAGGTTGTAGACGCTCTCGAAGCCGGAATTTCGCAGCCGGGTTACCGCCTTCGACGAGGTGATGCCGGCGTCGCAGACGGCCACGACCGGCTTGTTCTTGAACCTGGCGAGTTTGTCCAGGTGGCCGTCCAGTTCGTCCATCGGGACGTTGCGGGCACCGACGATATGGCCGCGCGAATAAGACTCGGCGCTGCGCATGTCGAGGACCACGGCGTCGTTGTTGATGAGCTTGACGGCATCGGTAGGGCCGACGGCCAGCATGCCGGTGGCCTTGCGCCTCAGCTCGGTAAATACGACCAGCAGGAAACTGGTCACCAGCGCAAATACCAGCAGGGTATGGTTGCCGGCAAACTCCAATAATCTGTCCATGAGGCGTCGTGTGCGCGGGCCGCGCAGGGTTGGTCGAAAGGCGGCATTATAACAGTGCGCGGCGATGGAAATACCCCGCAAACGATCTACACTGTGCGCCCATGCGCTGCCTGCCGACCCTGATCCTGCTGATTCTCGCCGTGCCGCCGGGTGCCGTCGCCCAGGACGACGGGGCCGGCCTCGCCAGGATCAAGGAGCAGGAGCTCGAGGAGGTGCGCGAGAAGATCAGCGACCTCAAAGAGAGCATGGACAAGAGCGCGAGGGATCGCGACCGGCTCACCGAAGACCTGCAGAACGCGGAAGTCGCCATCGCCGAGAAGCGCCTCCGCCTGCAGGACCTGGAGCGCGAGCGGGCCTGGAGCGCGAAGCGCCTGGCGGAGCTCGACGCCGCGATCGCGGAGCGCGAAGCCGAGCTCGCACTCGAAACCGATCACCTCGCAGCCCAGGTGCGCGCGGCCTACATGAGCGGCAACCAGGAGAAGCTCAAGCTGCTCCTGAACCAGCGCGACCCCGCGATGCTCGGCCGCATGATGGCCTACTACCGGTATTTCAACGATTACCGGGCAGACAACATCGGCGCGGTAACGGCGAAGCTACGCGAGCTCGCCGGGATGCACAGCGAGGTTGCCGCGGAAGAGGCGCGCCTCGCGGACCTTGCGAGGTCGCGTTCCGCCGAGCTCGAGAAGCTGGCGGCCGCCCAGGCTGAGCGTCAGGCGCTGCTGGCGGCACTCAAGGAGCGGATGGCGGCCGAGGGGCGCGAAATCGAGCGCCTCGCGGCACAGGAAAAGGACCTCGCCCGCCTGATTGCGGAACTCACCAGCATCCTGTCCGACTACCCGATCACCTCCGAGGAACCGTTCAGCGAGCATCGCGGCCGCCTGACCTGGCCGGTTGCGGGCACCCTGTTGCGCGACTTCGGCCAGCCGCGCGTCGGGGGCGAGCTGAAATGGAACGGGGTCGTGCTGGCTGCCCCGCGCGGTCGCGAGGTGCGCTCGGTGTATCACGGCCGGGTCGCGTTTGCCGACTGGCTCGCGGGCATGGGGCTCCTGGTGATCGTCGATCACGGCGAGGGCTATATGACCCTCTACGGCTACAACGAGACGATCCTCAAGAATGCGGGCGACTGGGTGGCTCCGGGCGACGTGATCGCCACGGTCGGCGACAGCGGCGGCCAGTCGGAAGCCGGACTGTATTTCGAGATCCGGCAGGGTACCCGGCCACTCAACCCGAGGCGCTGGGTGACCCGGCGGCCCGGGGAATAGCGGTACCGCCGAACTTGTCGGCTCTCACAGTACAGCACCGGCCGACTGTGGTATCGTCATTTGAACCGGCCGGGCAACGATGAGGGCCGGCGCTCGGAGTCGCGTATGTCGTTGAAAGTCAGGGCTATCCTGGTCGTCGTGATAGGAACCGTAATGGGGCTGAGCCTCTCCATCGGCGGCGGCTTGCTGTCCAACGGAAGCGCGCCGGGCGAAGAGCAGCTGGCCTGGGAGAATGCGAGGCTGTTCGCCGAGGTCATGGAGCGCGTCAAGCAGGATTATGTCGAACCGCTCGACGACAGCCAGCTCCTGGAGAGCGCGATTCGCGGCATGGTCAGCGATCTCGATGCCCACTCCCAGTATCTCGATGCCGACGAGTACCGCGATATCCGCATCAGCACCACCGGGAGCTACACCGGTGTCGGCGTCGAAGTCGCGGACATCGACGGCATCATCAAGGTCGTGACGCCGATCACGGGTTCGCCGGCAGCGCGCTCCGGGATGCGGAGCGGCGACCAGATCATCGCCGTGGACGGGATCGCGGTCGAACCCGAACACCTGCACCAGACGATCGGCCGCATGCGCGGTCGCGCCGGGTCGCGAATCAGCATCACGGTGCTGCGCGACGGCGAAGCCATCGTGCACGAGATGCGGCGGGAGATCATCCGCGTCGCCAGCGTTCACTACGAAGTGCTCGGGCCCTCGTACGGTTACGTCCGTGTGAGCCAGTTCAGTGAAACCACGGCCCGCGAACTCAGCCGGGCAATCGACGCCATGCAGGAAGCGAGCGGCGGGCTGCTCGCGGGGCTGATACTGGACCTGCGCAACAACCCGGGCGGCGTGCTGGATTCCGCCGTCGACGTTTCCGACCTGTTTCTCGATTCCGGCATTATCGTGTCGGCCGACGGCCGTACGAATGAGGCACGCTTCTCGCGATCCGCCCATCGGGGTGACGTGCTCGACGGCGCGGAACTCGTCGTGCTCGTGAACGAAGGCTCCGCGTCGGCTTCCGAGATCGTGGCTGGCGCCCTGCAGGACCACGGCCGCGCAATCGTGGTGGGCACCGGCACCTTCGGCAAGGGCCTGGTGCAGACGGTCATGCCGCTGTCGCAGGGCCGCGCGCTCAAACTGACGACGTCCCGTTATTACACGCCGTCCGGCGACTCGATCCATGAAACCGGCATCACGCCGGACGTGTATGTCGAGGGCACGCCGGGTTACCCGGACATGAGCCTGAGCGCTTTCGTCGATCGCGAGCATGACGCGCAGCTGCTCGAAGCGCTGAATCGCCTGCAGCGCGGCGACGTGATGCACAGCAAGGCTCAATGACGTTCGGACAGCTCCGCGCTGCGGCGATCCTCGTATTGCTCGCGTCGCAGAGCCTCGCCCAGACCGCACCCCGCATCGCAATCATCATCGACGACCTCGGCTACCAGCTGGCGGCCGGACACCGTGCCGTGGCGTTGCCCGGCCCCGTCGCCTGCGCGATCCTGCCCGGCACGCCGGGAGCGGCGCGGCTGGCGCGGGCGGCATGGGAACGCGGCAAGGAGGTGCTGTTGCACCTGCCGCTGCAGTCCGTCGATCATGACGGCGCGGTGGAGCCGGGGACAATCACGCTGGACATGACGCGGGAGGCGTTCGCCGATACGTTTGCGAGTGCCATGGCGAGCGTGCCGTTCGCGGTGGGCGTAAACGGCCACCGCGGCAGCCTCCTGACGCGGCACCCGGGGCATATGAGCTGGCTCATGGAGGAGCTGATGCGGACCGGCGGCCTGTATTTCGTCGACAGCTACACGACTCACCGCAGCGTTGCGCTGCAGATCGCGTCGGAACAGGGCGTGCCGGCTATCAAGCGGGACGTATTCCTGGATGCGGACCCGGCGCCCGAAATGGTCGCGATGGAATTCGAGCGCCTCAAGGCACTGGCCCGGGAGCGCGGCCTCGCCGTCGCGATCGGCCATCCCTATCCCGGGACGCTGGCGTTCCTGGAACGAGCGATCCCGGGCCTTGTCGAAGAAGGCATCGAGCTGGTGTCGCTGCGCGAACTGATACACTTCCCCTGATGATGAAACTCCCGATTGCCTGCGCGGCCGCGTGCCTGCTCGTGCCCGTCGTTACTGCTGCTGAATCGCCCCAGCCGCTGGCGCAAGCCGATCAGGTGGCCTGCACCATGGATTACACGCCGGTCTGCGGCGCCGACGGCAAGACCTACAGCAACGAGTGTTTCGCCAACGTGGCGGGCGTCGACATCGTGGCCGAGGGCGAATGCCCCGCCGAGGTCAACGGCGAGGAGGCCGAACAGGACGACACGGGCGCGGACGACGGCGGCGATACGGATGACGCCGAATCCCTCGCCACGCCCCGGGAGTGCGGCGAGGAGTACGACCCCGTCTGTGGCGTCGACGGCAATACCTACATCAACGAATGCTTCGCCGCGAAATCCCGCGTCGAGATCGCGGGGCTCGGCGCCTGTGCGCCGAGCGGCTGTCCGGGCGTCCCGGACCCGGTTTGCGGCATGAACGGCCGCACCTACCTGAACCGTTGCGAGGCGAACGTGGATCGCGTGCCCGTGCAGCGCGCGAGCGCCTGTGACATCGAAAACTGCCCGCCGGTGTTCGCGCCGGTGTGCGGCAACGACGGCGTGACGTACAGAAATGCCTGCCTGGCGGACAAGGCCGGCATCACGACCTACACGGTCGGCCTCTGCAGGCAGCGGCCGTGCCCGAACCTGTTCGTTCCCGTGTGCGGCGCGGATAACGTAACCTACGGCAATGCCTGCTACGCGGAACGCCGCGGCACGCGTATCGACTACGCGGGCATGTGCGAAGAACAGGGCCGCAACTGCCCGCGTGTCTACCTGCCCGTGTGCGGGCTCGACGGCATCACTTACGACAACGAATGCCAGCTTGAAAACGCCGGCGTTTTGAAAGCCTACGCCGGCGCCTGCATCGGCGACTAGGCATTTCCGCAATCCCGGACGTTTCCGTAGGAGCGCGCCTCGGCGCACGATAGATGTTTCGGCTGGGTTCGCGGTTCGAGAACCGCTCCTGCAGCTCGATAACTGGCTAACCCCAGGCCGGGCGTAGCCGGCCCTGTGAATCCGGCGCGTACGGCATCCAGGCGAGCGCCGTAACCGGAACGTGAACGTCGGATGCTTTGGCACGAACGACGATTTCGTCGAGTTCTTCGGCCTGCGCATCGAATGCCGTATCGAGCGCAGCCACCTCCTTCTCCAGCTGCGCATTGAGCGCCTCGAGATCGGCGCGGACTTTTTCGGCCGTCTGCTTCGCGCGCGCCACGTCGGCCGCTTCCTTGCGTGCACTGCCCGCGGTCTTTATGGCCGTGCCGACGCGGCTTGCCGAGGTCGTCGACAGTCGTTTCCGGCCGAGCACGGCGCCCAGGATGGCCGTGCCGATGGAGACGGCCGTGTCCAGCGTCTTCTTGCTGGCCTGTTCCTGCTCGCGCGCGATGGCCTGCTCCGCCCGCAGCAGGCGATTTTCGAGCGTCGTCGCCTTGCCCGCATAACGCTTGCGCAGCTTCGCGATCTCCTGGTCGCGTTGTTCGCTGGCCAGCGCCTGCAGCCGCACGCGGAAATCGCCCTCGGTCTCGCCGGGATCGGAGGTGAGCCGGAAGCGCTTGTTGCGGTACAGCGTGACGGTCTCGTTCTGGCGCACCCAGCGTTTGAAGTCGCGCTGCCATGCGGCGTACTGTTTCGCGTCAGCCGCGGGACCCGGAAGCTCCGAGAACGAGGCGCCGGGCAACGCGTCGTCAGAGAGCGCTTCGATCGCCATGTCGAGGGGCTCGGCGTTGTCCCAGTCGACGGCAACCGGGCCGTCGTCGATCTCGACGGTATAAAGGACGTTGCGCTCGTCCTCGACCCGGTAGCGTGCGCTCGAATACACGAGGCTGGCGCCGCCGATCAGCCGCGGAAAATAGGTCACGTCCTCGCCTCCGCCCGGCACGAAGTACTGGTCGATGGCCGGCGGTAACGCAGGCGCGTCGGAACGCTGCTTGCGTTCGGGTTTTGCGGGGCCGGGCGTGTCCGCGGCAGGCACCGGCTGGGCGCCGGCCATCAGCGTGCGGATGTGATCGCGGGTCAGCGGGCCGGCGAGGTAGGACATGACCCAGCGGGTGCCGAACACCACGGCTTCGTCCTCGTGCACGTTGTGCAGCAGGAAACGGCGTTTGCCGAGGCCGGCGAGCGTTCGCTCCATCCCCTGTTTGTCGAAGTCGCCCTGGCTCGCGCCCTCGAGGCCCTCCATGACCCGGGCCTTGTCGCGCTCGGTCTGCAGGCGGCCGATGAACCAGGTGCCCGTGTTCGATAGCCCCTTGTAATCGAGGTCGACCGGGTTCTGCGTCGCGAGCACCAGCCCGAGCCCGTAAGCGCGCGCCTGCTTCAAGAGCGTCAGGAACAGCGTCTTGGTCGGCGGGTTGGCCACCGGCGGCATGAAGCCGAAGATCTCGTCCATGTAGAGAATGGCGCGCAGGCTGGATGTGCCCGGCTGGGCGCGCATCCAGGCGATGATCTCGTTCAGCAGCATGGACACGAAGAACATCCGTGACGCGTCGTCGAGGTGCGCAATGGACAGCACCGAGATGCGCGGTTTGCCCTCGGGCGTGTACAGCAGGTTTTTCGCGCTGAGCGGCGCGCCCTCCATCCACGCTTCGAAGCCGGGCGCCGCCAGCAGGTTATTGAGCCGCATCGCGAGCGCGAAACGGTCCTTTTCCGGGAAGAAGGCATCGAGCCCCATGACACCGATCGTGGTAAACGGCGGGTTCTGGATCGCCGCGATCAGCCCCGCGATGTCGAGTTCCCGGCCTTCATGCCACGCGTGATCGAGCAGGCGCGAGATGAGTATGTGTTCCCGGCTCGCCACCGGGTCGGCATCGATGCCGAGCAGCGTCAGGATGCCGGTCGCGGTTGCCTGCACGCGTTCGCGGTACAGGTCGACGTCGTCCATCAGCGCCGCTTCCGGGGCGGCGAACGATTTCAGAACGGAGACCGGCAGCCCCGCATTGCTGCCCGGCGTGTAGATGGCCATGTCGACACTGTCGCAGAGCTGCCTGATTCGCGCGCCCGTCTGGCCCCACTCACCGAGGCCTTTCTTCCACAGCGCCGCCTGCGCCGCGGCGAACTCCTCGACGGTCTGGCCGTTGTCGGTGGCGCTGCGCGGGTTGACCCACGGCCGGAAATCCCCGGCCGTGAGGTCCGGGAAGGTCAGCAACAGGTTGCCCATGTCGCCTTTCGGGTCGATCGCGATGACCGGTATATGATCCAGCGCCGCCTCTTCCAGCAGGCCGATGCCGAGCCCGGTCTTGCCGGAGCCGGTCATGCCGATGATCACCGCGTGCGTCGTGAGGTCCTTCGAGTCGTACAGCACCAGCTCGTCCGTGAGCGAGCCCGAATCCGTGTCGTGCCGCTTGCCGAGATAGAAGCTGCCGAGTTTCTCGAAGTCCAGCATTGCCGCGGTTTCCTCAGGGATAGGTGTAACTCGCCTGTATGCCGAGCGGCAAGCCGATCGCGTAGTAAATGAGCAGGAAGATCGTCCAGAGGATAAGGAAGGTCACCGAGTACGGCAGCATCATCGCGGTCAGCGTACCGATGCCGGTGTTCTTCACGTAACGCTGGCAGTAAACGACGACCAGAGGGAAGTACGGCATCAGCGGCGTGATGATGTTGGTGCTCGAGTCGCCGACGCGGTAGGCCGCCTGCGTCAGGTCCGGGGAGATGCCCAGCGACATCAGCATGGGCACGAAGATCGGCGCGAGCAGGCCCCACTTGCCGCTTGCCGAGCCGACGAAGATATTGACGAATGCGGTCAGGAAGACGATACCGACGATCGTGACCGGCGCCGCCGCGTTCATCGCCTTGAGGAAATTCGCGCCCTCGAGAGCCAGCAGCACGCCGAGATTCGACTCGCCGAACGCATACACGAACTGGGCGATGAAGAACATGATGACGAGGTAGTACGCCATGCCGTGCATCGCGTGGGTCATGCCTTCGATCATGTCCTTCGAGCTTTTCATCGTGCCCGCCACGATGCCGTAGACGATGCCCGGCACCAGGAACAGCAGAAAAATCAGCGAGACGATGGCGCGCATCATCGGCGCGCTGAACGACGTGAGCTCGCCTTCCGGCGTGCGCCACGCCGAGCCTTCCGGCACGGCCGTTACGAACAGCAGGGCGATGCCGACGAGCATCGCGACCAGCGACCAGCGCAATCCCCTGCGCTCATTCGGCTGCAGTTCGTGCATCTCGGGAAGGTCTTCCGCGTCGCCGTCGATCTCGGTGCTCGAGATCCGCGGTTCGACGATCTTTTCGGTGATGTACCAGCCGAGGCCGATAATCAGCACCGACGACGCGGTCGTGAAGAAGTAGTTGTTCAGCGGATTCACCAGGATGTCCGGATCGAGAATCCGCGCGCCTTCCTGGGTGAGGCCCTGCAGCAGCGGGTCCAGCGAACTCGGCACGAAGTTCGCGGAGAAGCCGCCCGACACGCCGGCGAACGCCGCGGCGATGCCCGCCAGCGGATGACGGCCGGCGGCGTAGAAGATAACGCCGCCGAGCGGTATGACGAGCACGTAGCCCGCATCGACCGCCGAGTGCGAAACGATACCGACGAGAATGACCATCGGCGTCAGCAGTTTCGCCGGCGTCACGTTCAGCAGCGAACGGATCGCGGAATTGATGAAGCCGGTGTGTTCCGCAACGCCGATACCGAGCATGGCGACGAGCACCACCCCGACCGGGTGGAAGTGCGAGAAGTTCGTCACCATGACCGACAAAAACTCGGTCATCGCCCTCGGTGCGAGCAGGTTGTTGATGACGAGCGGCTCGTTCGAGCGCGGGTCGATCACGCCGAAGGTGACGTAGGAAAGTAACCACGACAGCACCCACACGATGAAGAGCAGCGCGATGAACAGCACCGCCGGGTCGGGCAGCTTGTTGCCCACGCGTTCGACGGTCGCGAGCATGCGCGTGGTGAGGCCGGGTCTGGTCGCTTCTTGTTGTTCTTCTGCCATTGTTGTTTCCCGTCAAATCGCAAATGCGAGTTTACATGAATCCCCGCGCGCATCGCCGGCGGCCCGGGGCATTTCTCTCCCTCATGGCTCGCTTCGCTGCGCTTTACTTCGGTCGAAAAACGCCCCGGGCCGCCTCACCCCGAACCGGGCTCGTTACCAACCGCACTGCCGATCCGCGTTCTGCTCCTGCAGGTATTCCATCAGCGGCGCGAAGTAGTCGATGATCGCGGTAGCATCCATCTCACGCGTACCGGCGAATTCCTCCAGCGTGTCCTGCCAGGGCTGGCTTTCGCCTTTCGCGAGCAAGCCCCAGAGGCGCTCGCCGGCCGCCTTGCTGCCGTACAGCGAACAGGCCTGCAGCTCGCCTTCGTGCCCGGCGACCTCGCACAGTGAACGCTGCAGCTGAAACTGCAGGATGCGGGCAAGGAAGTAACGGGTGTAGGAGACGTTGGCCGGGATGTGGTACTTGGCGCCCGGATCGAAGTCCGCTTCACTGCGCTCGACCGGGGGGGTTATACCCTGGTACTTCTCGCGCAGCTCCCACCAGGCCCGGTTGTAGTTATCCGGCGTCACCTCGCCGGAGAAGACCTTCCAGCGCCACTCGTCGACGAGCTTCGCCCAGGGCAGCACCGCGATGCGGCGCAGCGCCATCTGCATCTGGCGGTTGATGTCGGCCTCGCGACTGTTCTCCGCGGCCTTGATGAGGCCGACCTCGGCGAGATAGCCGGGTGTCATGGACAGCGTCACGGTGTCGCCGATCGCCTCGTGGAAACCGGGGTGCGCGGATCCATGGAACAGCCGCGGCTGGTCCTTGTATGCACTCTGGTAATAGTTGTGACCGAGCTCGTGGTAGATCACCTTGAGTTCGTCGTAGGTCTGCTTGATGCACATCTTGATGCGCAGGTCGTTACCGCCGTCGAGCCCCCAGGCGCTGGCGTGACAGACGACGTCGCGATCCGCCGGCCTGGTGAACATGGAGCGCTCCCAGAACGTGTCGGGGAGCCGGTGCAGGCCGAGCGACACGTAGAAACTTTCGGCGGAGCGGATCATCTCCTGCGGCGAGTAGTCCTTCTTCCTGAGCGTGGCGTCGACGTCGAAATCGGCCGCACCCGGGTACGGCTGCATGATGTCGTAGAGGAAATCCCAGCTCTGGGCCCACATGTTACCGAGCAGGTGCGCGGGAATCGGCTCGTCCTGCGGCACCTTGTCCTCGCCGTAAAAATCACCGAGCTTTGCGCGCACGTGGCAGTGCAGCTCGTCGTACAGGGGCTTCACCTGCTCCCAGAGACGTGTCGTTTCGGCTGCGAATGCGTCCGGGCTCATGTCGTAATTTGCGCGCCACATTTCGCCCAGGTCGTCGTAGCCGAGCTCCCGGGCGCCTTCGTTCGCGAGTTCGACGTACCGCTCGAACATGTCGCGCATCGGCGGAGAGATCGTGCGCCAGCCCTGCCAGGCCTCGAGCAGCTCGGCGTAATCGCGGCTCGTCTGCATCAGCGCCTCGAGCTCCGAGCCGCTGAGGCAGTCGTTGCCGTTGCGGCAGTACTTGCCGGCGCCGTACATCCCTTTCATCTCGGTCGCTACCTGTGTGAGTTCGCGGCGTTTGGCAGGATCGGACGGTGACGGCAGCGACGTACCCAGTTTCAGGAGGTCCAGGGCCCGGCGGGTTTCGGGCGCGAGTTCCTGGCCGTCGTACTGCAGTGCCTGCTTGACGGCGTTGCTGTGCCAGGTGGCGTAGCGCTCGCGCGCCCGCGACTGCAGGAGCGCCGTGTCTTTCGTGATATAGGTGGCGCGGACCCAGCCCGCAGCGCCGAGCTCGCGGCCCAGCTCGGCCAGTTCTTCATTGATCCGCGCGACGAACGCCTCGGCCGATTCGGCGGGCGGTGCGGCAGCCGGCTCCGAGCCGGCCGCGTCGTCAGGGCCCTGCTGCGAACACGCGGCGGCAAACGACAACAGCAGGAGGCTCGCAAACGTGCGTGCGAGGTACTTCATCGGTAACACCTTTACTGTTTCCTGGTCGATCCGTGGTTAGTGAATTCCGTGCATCCAGCGCCGGAGAATTGGCGAAATGACGATCATGAACACACCGACGCCGAGGCCGAACCACATCAGGAACTCGTAGAGCTCCGTGTATTTCGCAACGGCGGCCGTGAGGTCGACGTCCTCGCCGCGCGGGGTATCGATCGCCGCCAGGCGGCCGATGCGCGTCGCAACGGTTTCGGACAGCGCCGTGGCCAGAAACCAGGTGCCCATGCTGACGCCGACGACGTTCGGAATCGACAGCTTCGTGACCGCCGACAGGCCCACCGGCGAGAGGCAAAGTTCGCCCGTCGTGTGCAGCAGATAGGCGAGCACCAGCCAGATCATCGCGATATGGCCGGTTTCGTCCGGAAACTGCGCGCCCAGCACCAGCGCGCCGAAACCCAGCCCGGCCTGGACGATGCCGAGGCCGAACTTGACGGGCGTCGAAGGCTCGAGGTTGCGCTTGGCCAGCCACACCCAGAGCGTCGCAAACGGTATCGCGAGCAGCATGATGAAGCCGGCATTGAGAGAGCCGAACTGGGCCGCCGTAAACGTGATGCCGAGCGCCTCGCGATCGACGACGCGATCGGCGTAAAAGGTCATGGAACCGGCCGACTGTTCGAACAGCGCCCAGAAGACCACCGTCGAGAGAATCAGGATCATCAGGACGACCGTCCTGCCGAATTCCTCGGAGTAATGGGTCATGAAGCCGTAGACGACGAATCCCACGATCAGGACGATTGCCCCGTACAGCACGTTCTCCGCCAGCGCTTCGCTGCCGGGGAGGAAATGCAGGTTCACCAGCACGGCGTAGCAGCCGGCGGCGATGGCGATACCGGCGATGCCGAACGCGGCGCGATTGTTCGAGTGGGTCTTGTCGTGGATCATCGAGTAGAGGATGAGGCCGACGATCGCGATGATCAGGAAGACGTTCTGTGATGCCAGCACCACGTGCTCGTGTTGCACGAGCCACCAGAGCAGGCCGAGCACCGGCAGGCTGAACACGTAAATCGCCTGCTCGACGTTCAGCGGACCGAAGAACGGCTTCCTGAGTTTTTCGGGATCCGAGGGCTCTGCATAACCGTGCAGGTATTTCTGGCCGTACATGAACGTGAACAGCCCAATGATCATGCCTATACCGGCGGCGCCAAAGCCGTACTTCCAGCCGAAGGTCTCGCCGAGCCAGCCGCACAGCAGTGTCGCCGTGAACGAGCCGATATTGATGCCCATGTAGAAAATGGTGAAACCGGAATCGCGGCGCGGGTCGTCGCGGCCGTACAGCTTGCCCACGATGGTCGAGATGTTCGGCTTCAGGTAGCCGACACCCATCACGATGAGCGCCAGCGCGAAATAAAAGACCTTGAGCGCGGCGGTGTCGCGGATCGTGATGTCCTCGGCCAGGACGGTACCGGCGGCGAGCACCTGCCCGGATGCGAGCGTCAGGTCTTCGACGAGCCGGGTGCCGGCGGCATAGAACACGGCCTGGTACCCTTCGACAGCCATCAGGATGTGGCCGAGCGACAGCAGTATGCCGCCGAACAGCACGGACTTGCGCATGCCGAGGTAGCGATCCGCGATCAGGCCGCCGATCAGCGGCAACGCGTAAACCAGGCCGGCGTAGGCGCCGAGGACGTCGAGGCCCATCTGGTCGGTGAAGAGGTGATACTTGGTCAGGTACAGGACCAGGAGGTACTTCATTCCGTAGAACGAAAATCGCTCCCAGAGCTCGGTCGTGAAACAGACGTACAGGCCCTTCGGATGGCCCCAGAGTTCGTCGTCCCGCGAATAGTCCTCTGCCGTGGTCGTGGCGGAGTCACTCATCAGGTATCCCCCAATTGCTGCCTGGCGCGCGGAATGCGGGCCGAAAGGCTATGCATTAAACACTATTTCGACGCGCAGTTTCCACCCGACGCCGTTTACCTACTCCGATAGTTGACAGGAAAAATCGCTATTGGTTTCAGCTAATTAGCGTCTTCCGTGGCGGTCTTCGCGGCATCCCGGCGGCGATCGCGGCTGAAGATCCTCGACATGATGATGCCGAGTTCGTACAGCAGGTATACCGGCACGGCCAGCAGCGTCTGGCTGATCACGTCCGGCGGCGTCAGGAACATGCCCACGATGAAGGCCGAGAGGAAGACGTATGGCCGCGCCTTGCCCAGTTTCTCGGGCGTGGTCAGGCCGGTCCACACGATCAGCACCGTGGCCACCGGCACCTCGAACGCGAGGCCGAACGCGAGGAAGATCTTGGTGATGAAGTCGAGGTAGGCGGCGATGTCGGTCATCATCTCGACGCTTTGCGGCGTGACCGACGCGAAAAAACCGAACACGAGTTCGAACACGACGAAATACGCAAACGCGATACCGGCATAAAAAAGGACGATGCTGGTGCCGAGCAGCGGGAACGCGAAGCGTTTCTCCTTCTTGTAAAGGCCCGGCGCCACGAACGCCCAGACCTGGTACAGAACGACGGGCATTGCCGCGAACAGTGCGACGAAGAACGTGAGCTTGAACGGCGTCAGCAGGGGCGAAGCCACGGCCGTCGCGATCATCTTCTGCCCCGGCAGGACGTCGACGAGCGGCTTCGACACGACGACGAAGATCTTCTGGGAAAACGGCAGCAGGATGACGAACATGCCCACGACCGCGATCGAGATCTTGATCAGGCGCGTGCGCAGCTCCATGAGGTGGGAAAGCAGCGTCCCCTCCGCGAGCTGTTCTTCCTGCTCTTCCTCGTCCTTGTTGCCGGGTTCGTCGGTCACGCCGGTTTCTCTTTCGCCTGTTCTTCAGCGTCCCCCTCGTCGTCCGGTTGCGCTTCGTTTTCGTCGTCCGGCGGTACTTCGCTTTCGACAGGCTCGACCTCTTCATCGACTTTCATGCCGGCAACGGAGGCTCCCGCACCTTTGTCATGCAACGGCGAATACGTATCGTCGTCGCGGGGCACATGCGCTGCCGCGGGCCCGATCGTAAGGTCGTCTTTCAGCTCGTCGCCGAGATTCTTGATGTTCTTGAAGTTGTCGTTGAGATCGAGTTCGTCTTCGAGCTGGCGCTTCATGACGCGGGTCATGCGCCGCGCCTGCCCTATCCAGGTGCCGAGTTGATTGGCGACTTTCGGCAGGCGCTGGGGACCGAGCACGACCAGCCCGATCATGAACAGAATCACGAGTTCGAAAAAGCCGACGCCGGACATGGGGAAGGGTCAATCAGCTGTTTTTGCGGGGCTCATCGACTGGCGTGTTTTCGAAGTTGGCGTCTTCCTTTGAATCGTCCTCGAGCTGATCTTTTTCTTCTTCTGCGTCTTTCATCGCACCACGAAAACCCTTGACTGCACTTCCCAGGTCGGAACCCAGTGTACGCAGACGCTTCGTACCGAAAATGGCAAGCACGATGACCAGGATGATCAATAGCTGTGGCCAGCTAATGTTGGCAAACATCCGATACTCCCGGGGCAGAGCCCCTAATCCTCTCAAAGGCCCGGTCAAATCCGGGCGCGCATTATGTTCATGATACCGATGAATTGGCAATAAAACCGTACCAATATCACGGATTGCGGACGCTCAGGTCTCCAGCCAGAACGTCACCGGCCCGTCGTTGACGAGCGCAACCTGCATGTCCGCGCCGAATCGCCCCGTCTCGACAATTTCGAGACGTTCCCGGCAGATGGCGACCAGCTGCCGGAAGTACGCTGCGCCCTTCTCCGGGGACGCCGCCCGCGTGAAGCTGGCGCGCGTGCCCTTCCTCGTGTCCGCAGCCAGCGTGAACTGCGGCACGAGCAGCAGGCCCCCGGCCTCGTCGAGCAGGCTCCGGTTCATGCGCCCATCCTTATTGGGAAAGACCCTGTAGGAGAGGATTCGTTCCGCAAGGCGGGCGATGTCACGCTCGTCGTCGTCGCGGTGTACCGCGACCAGCACCAGCAGGCCGCGGCCGATCTCGCCGACGGTTTCGCCGTCGACGCCGACGCTGGCGCTGCTGACGCGCTGAAGCAACCCGATCATATGTGCGCTATCCCCCCAGTTATCCGCGGCTCCGGCTCTTTATTAATGCATCAACGAGTAACAAAGGCCATAGCCTCGCGGGCATCGTGGGACATTGTCGACACCGGCCGGCGGGCACGCAGGCCCCGGCGCCGCAGGGCGCCACGCGTGCCGGGCGGCCATGGACGGCGCCCCGGTGTCCCGCCCCGTCGGCCGGCCCACGGAAGGACGGGTCCCGGCCGCGAGGTTGGG
>DATHRM010000177.1:0-2738 GCA_035465295.1 Woeseiaceae bacterium
CATTCGTGCCGGTGGCGGCCGCTGCGGCGGCCGTGAATTTCCACCCGCCCCGCCCCTGACGCGCTCCCCGACGCTCGATGAAGCCGCGCGCATTCATGCCGAGGACATGGCGCAGAACAGCTTTCTCGCGCACACGGGCTCCGATGGCAGCAATCCCGGTGAGCGAGTCGCGCGTACGGGTTTCGATTGGCAGGTCGTCGCAGAAAACGTCGCGGCCGGCCAGACGTCGGCCGACGATATCGCCGCTACCTGGCTCGAGAGCGCCGGCCACTGCGCGAACCTGATGGATCCGAAGTACTCGAAAACCGGGATCGCGTATGCCCTGAATCCCGGTGACGGACGAGATATCTACTGGGTGCAGGTGTACGCCGAGAATAAAGGGGCCAGTGACTTTTAGTACCCGGCAATTGACGATTCGGGATGCCGCCAGGGCCGACTGTGCCGAGCTGGCGCAACTGATCAACGTCGCCGGCGACGGACTGCCGCTTTATCTCTGGCGGCAAATGGCCGGGGCCGGCGAAGACCCCTGGGAGATCGCGCGGGAGCGTGCCGCCCGTGACGCCGGGAGCTTCTCGTACCGGAACAGTGTCGTCGCCGAAGTGGACGGGAAAACGGTCGGTGCCCTGGTCGGCTACCCGATAGCGGATGAGCCGGAGGCAGTCGATCCTGCGAATACACCGCCACTGTTCGTCCCCCTGATCGAACTGGAGAACCTCGCGGCGGGAACCTGGTACGTCAATGCCGTCGCCGCCTTCCCCGAAGCCCGCGGACTCGGCGTCGGCTCGGAACTCATGCGATGGGCCGAGCGCCGCGCCGTCGAACTCGGCCTTCGCGGCGTCAGCCTGATTGTCTCCGATGCGAACAGGGGCGCGCGGCGGTTTTACGAGCGCCTCGGTTACCAGGAGACAGCCAACCGGCCGATGATCAAACAGCAGTGGCAGAACGACGGCGAAAACTGGTTGCTGATGATCAAAGACCGGCGCCCGTAACGCAGCATCAGGAATTCATTTCCCCGAAATTGCCCGTGCATCAGGCAGCCATTGCTGCCCGCGAGCATCGTGCAATTGCCGGTCCGAGGACCGAAACACGGTCCGCCGGCACATTGTTTTGGGGAGTAACGACAATGAACACTTACACGCGTTTCATAATCACGTGCTTCGTGCTGGCCGTGGCCGGTTGCGGTGGAGGCGGCTCCGGAGATTCACCGGCGCCCAACCCTCCGGCCCCGCCGCCGCCCCCGCCACCCACCGACGCCCTGCCCGGCGGCCACTGGTTCGGGACCGTCACCAATGACCTCCATGCCGTAACCGAAGAATACATAGCGATGGTCGACGAGAACGGCCGCTTTCGTTTCGCATCGGTCGACTCGGCCGTACAGATGTCCGGCAATTTCGCAATCGTCGGCGACACCCTGGCGGGAGACGGCACTGCGTTTGCCGATGCCGGTGTATTCTGGCTCGACGCAACGTCCGCCACGCCCGTAACGATCGACGGGACAATCAGCTCGCGCAGCGAGATGTCGGGCACCTGGACGACCACGGCCGGTGAGCGGGGCACTTTCGAGTTCTTCTACGATCCGACGTTCTACGAGCGCGCGTCGCCGCTCGATTTGCTGGCAGGATCGTGGATCGCTTATGACGAACTCATGAATCCGGAGGCCACGTTTACGATTGCCGCCGACGGCAGCTTTACCGGGCAGAACGTGCACGGCTGCAACAGCACGGGCCAGTTCGCCATTATCGATGAAGGCTTCAATCTCTACGGGGTACAGAGCACGATCGTCGATTGCGCGCTGGCCGGCGACTACGTGGGGCTCGCATTCCTCGGCGACCTGCTCGTGCCGAACGATGCGCTGATTCTGGCCAACGACAACGGCTCGAGAGCGTTTCTGACCGGCTTGCAGAAGTAGGCCGATTGCGCCGGGACCCCGACGGGTCCCGGCCTTCGATCGGCAATCCGACTGCAGGCATAATGCGGTCATGGATAAACTCATGACAGCCCACGCCGTCGTTGCCGAATGGGCCGACAAGATGCCGGACCGCGAATTTCTGCTGCAGCCGGTGGACGGCCGGCTACGCGCCACGACGTTCGGCGACGCAGCGGACGAGTCGCGGCGAATGGCGTCGGCGCTGGCCGGGCTGGGTCTGAATGCCGGTGACAAGGTCGCAATACTTGCCAAGAACAGCGCCGAATGGCTGCTCGCCGACCTGGCAATCGCGATGGCCGGGCTGGTCTCCGTACCGATCTATCCGACCGCCAGCGCGGACACCGTGGCCTACATCATCAGCCACAGCGGGGCAAAAGCGCTGTTCGTGGGCAAAGTCGACGAGCCCGATGCCATCGGCAACGCCATACCGGAGGCTCTGCCGACGATCGCGTTTCCGTACCCGACGATCGAGTGCCGGTACGGATGGCAGCAGCTGATCGACAACGCGGAGCCGCTCGCCGCACCGCACGAGCCGGCGCCCGGCGACGTTATGACGATCCTCTACACGTCGGGCAGTACCGGCCGGCCCAAGGGTGTCGTTATCAGCTACCGCGCCTACGCGTATGGCTGCACCGCCGCGCTCGACATCGTGGGCTTCGGGACGGAGGACCGGTTGCTTTCCTACCTGCCACTGGCGCACGTAACAGAGCGCATGGCGCTCGTCGGCCCGTCTATTTACGCGGGCGCCAGGATCTTTTTCGTCGAGTCGCTGCACACATTCCCGCATGACCTGAAAACAGCCCGGCCGACG
>DATHRM010000178.1:0-1722 GCA_035465295.1 Woeseiaceae bacterium
AGGTTCCTGATGCCGAAACGCAACGTCACCTGGTCCGTCACGTCCCACACGCCCGCAAGGTCGAAATAATCCGTTGACGGCAGGTCGTAGCCGAACTGGCCTTCGTCGCGAATGTCGCTGTAATAGCGCCAAAGGAGCGAGATCGAGGCGTCCCACGGTGTAATCCAGGTGGTGCGCAGGTTGGTGGCAAGCTCCGGCCGCGGGCGGCTGCAGGGGCCGTTGTTGTAGGTGCCCACGCACTCAAACGGCGTCTCGCCCGGCAGTTCCTGAAGTTCCCAGCTGTCGAGCCAGGTGCCGACGAGATTGAATTGCAGGTCGCTCGCACCGAGCGCAACGACATAGTCGGCGACTACGTCGACGCCCCTGGTCCGAATCGCGCCGATATTCGTGTTGCGAACATCGACATACCCTTCGCCGAGGTCGAGAAATCCGGTTCCCGGATCGCGATTCACCGCATCACAGAAACGTGCAAGGCCGGTCTCGATGCACTGGTCGAAGATGAACCTGGCGTCCGGTTCGGCAATCGCGCCGGTGATGTCGATGTCGTAATAGTCGACCGTGATCGAAAGCTCAGGCAGGAGTTCCGGCGTTACGATAAACCCGAATGACACGGTATCGGACTTCTCCGGTTCCAGGTCCGGGTTGCCGCCGAACTGAATCTGGAAGAAAGGGTCTCCGAACGGTTCAGGCAGGGTTCCATATCGTGCCGCACTGAGGCCGGTTCGCTGACATTCCTCGAGTGAGGATTCCGGGTTCTGGCCGACGCAAGTGTCGCCGCCATTGCCGAAGCCGTCCTGCAGCGGCCTGTATAGCTCGTTGACATTGCCGACGCGCACGGCACGTTGGAAGCTGGCCCGGAACCGGAGGCTCGGGTGAACCATCCATTCCCCTGCATATTTATAGGTGTTTGTTGCTTTACCGGTCGAATAGTCAGAATAGCGGTAGGCAAGATCCACGGACACGAGTTCGGCCGCGGTCCTGCCCTCGAGTATCGGAATGGAAGCTTCCGTGAATATCTCCCGCACCGAGTAGGCGGCATCGATCGCCGTCACGTTCGAACCAAATCCCGCCACGTCACCGGTCAGGGCGGCGGGATCGGGTTCGTAGTCGAGCTGCTCGTCGCGGTACTCCAGCCCGAATACGGCCTTGATCCCGCCGTCAGCGCCAGGCAGACGCAAGCCGTAATCGCCCAGGTCTCCGCTTACGTAGCCGTTTAACTGGACCTGACTTGTCGAGCCCTGGAAGAACAGGGGCTGCGTGATGTAGTCGAGCGCTTCCTCGGTAACGCCGCCGGACTCGAAGATGTTCCAGGGCACGCAGGACGTATCGCTGCCGTCAAGCACCGAGCGGCAGACCGGCGCGCCCGAAACCGGGTCGGACACGACATCGATCCCACGAATCATCCGTGTAATCGACAGGTCTTCGTCGAAAAACTCCGAGTGCTCGACCCTGCCGTAGTTGGCATAGGCATCGTAGGACCATGTGGCGCCGAGATCGCCGCGCACGCCGATCACAACACGCTGTTGTTCGTGTTTCAGCTCCGAGCGGCGCGGCCCGCCCTCGGCATTCCGACGACCGATGAAGGACCACTGGAAGTCGTCCGTCGTCAGGTTGTACTGGCCGCAAACGATATCGAACTGCTGTTGCGACAGCAGTGGATTGCCGCAGTAAATCGTGTCGGGTGCGAAAAAACTACCGGACGGCGCGAGTTGCGCGACCGTC
>DATHRM010000179.1:0-1707 GCA_035465295.1 Woeseiaceae bacterium
AATTGCACCAAATGACATAGTGGGTAGCTCGCCTTTTCTTTATTGACCTCGAATGCCTTGCCGAAATGTTGGTGTCGCGCAACTTTCGGATTGCTCTGAACCGATGATAGCTCGTCGAGCCGGCTTCCGTTTGCAACTGGACGGTTCTAAAAACCTCGCGACGTATGGGTCCTTCTGATTCACTCCGGTCGAATGATTCGGAGGTGGATCGATGCGGGGCACGCCAGGTTTTTTCGATGTTGACGACCGTCTGAAGCGGCTGAGCGATCTGGGCGATCAGCTCGAAGCGTTTCGGATGGCGGTCGATTTTGAGATATTCCGCGCCGATTTGGTGTCGGCGCTGGAGTACACAAACGGACCGCAGGGCGGACGCCCACCTTTTGACCCAGTGATGATGTTCAAGATCCTCGTCATTCAGGCCGCCAACAATCTGTCGGACGAACGGGCCGAGTTCCTGATCAACGACCGTCTGTCCTTCATGCGCTTTCTGGGGCTTGGTCTTTCGGATCGCGTTCCCGACGCTCGGACGATCTGGCTGTTCCGGGAAAAACTCACCAAGGCCGGCGTCATCAAGACGCTGTTCAAGCGGTTCGACGAGGCGGTTCGGGGCTCGGGTTATATCGCGATGAGCGGCCAGATCATCGACGCGAGCCTGGTCGCCGCGCCCAAGCAGCGCAATACCGACGACGAGAAGAAAGCGATCAAGGAAGGCCGCATTCCGCAGGATTGGAAAGCCAAGCCTGCCAAACTGCGGCACAAGGACCGGGATGCCCGCTGGACCGTCAAGTTCACCAAGGCGAAGGAGAAGGCGGACGGCTCCAGGCCACCGGTCGACATCGCGATCCCGTCCTTCGGCTATCAGAACCATATCGGCATCGACCGCGGCTTCGGCTTCATCCGCACGTGGACGGTAACCGATGCGGCGGCTTACGAGGGCGCGCGGCTGCGCGAGGATCTGCTCGACAAGACCAACACGGCCAGGACGGTCTGGGCCGATACGGCCTATCGCTCGGCGGCGAATGAGACGTTCATGGCCAAGAACGGCTTCGTCAGCCGTGTCCATCGCAAGAAACCCAAGGGAAGACCGATGCCGCAAGCAATGCGGCGCGCCAACAACGCCAAGTCCAAGGCCCGCGCCCGCGTCGAGCATGTGTTCGCCGAGCAGAAGGATCGTATGGGGCTGTTTATCCGGACCATCGGCATGGCGCGGGCGATGACCAAGATCGGCATGGCCAACATCGTCTACAACATCAAGCGCCTGATCTTCCTGCAACGAACCGCGGCAGCATAACCGGAGCAAGGGTCACAACACCTCCACTCAGTAGCGGCGACGGGTCAACAGACCCCAGAACCGTGCCTGATCGCATCATCCGCGGCACTCAAGGGCAGACGCCACCCATCAAGCCGTTGATAGAACCGTCCAGTTGGATAACCGCTGATTCCGGAATCGGTTCCGCTCATGCCGCAATAGGCTTGCTGGTTTGCCGTTGACGCAATTCCTGCGCTTATTCGATGCCGTTGGCGCGTTGCAGCGTGCGGACATAGGCGACGATCTGGCCGACCTCGGCATCGGTGATGCTTTCGACGGGCGGCATGTCGCCAAATGGCCAATGGTGAGAGCGGACCCCCTGCTTGGCGGCCAGATAAAATGACTGGTCGCCGTGGTGGTTGGGCTCGTAGATTCTGTGGATCAATGGCGGCGCGATG
>DATHRM010000180.1:0-4113 GCA_035465295.1 Woeseiaceae bacterium
CAAAGCCCGGCCCGAACTGCCGAAGGTCGTTGACGCGGGTGACGTGTGTCGCGCCGAACAGCCTGCGCGCGGCGTTGTTCTGCAGCGTGATCGCATCGTCGGCGTGGACCGTCATCAGCGGCACGGGTATGTGCTCGATCAGCGCCTTGAGACGGCGCATTTCGGACTCCTGGTCCGCCCTGCGGTCGCGCATCTCGTCGATGATGCGCGTAAACGTCCGGCCGAGATCCGCGAAACCGGAGCCGGCCTTGTCGAAATCGAAACGCTGCGAGTAATCGGCGAAACGCACCGCGTCCAGGAAGCGAGCCACTTCGCGATTCGTGCGGCTCACGTAGCGCCAGAGTTCGGCGACCAGCACCAGGAGCACGATGGACGTGAGCAGCGTCGCACTGTGATAACCGGGTTGCAGGAAGAGCCAGATGACCAGCGCCATGATCACGCCGACCAGGACGAGGCGCAGGATCAGCGCGACAACGAAATGCCTAAATACCATGCTTTTCCATGCGCCGGTAAAGCGATGCCCGGGTCAGGCCCAGCTCCGCCGCCGCTCGCGAAATATTGAAACCGTGCTTGCGCAGCGCCCGCTCGATGGTGGCCTTCTCCATGTCGTCGAGATTCAGGATGGTGGGAATCGCCGTCGGCGCGGACGGCGCTGGCGTATCGCCGGGATAATCGAGCTGCAGGTCCGCGGGTTCGATCCGCTCGCCGCTCGTCAGGATGACGGCGCGCTCGACCGCATGCCGCAACGCGCGCACGTTCCCGGGCCAGTCGTAGTCGAGGAGCGCCGCTTCGGCCGGGGCCGAGAACGTCCGCGCGGCCTTGCCGTATTTCTTCGCGTAGACCGCGGCATAGTGACGGGCGACAGGCAGGATGTCGTCTTTGCGCTCGCGCAGCGGCGGCAGGGTTATCTCCACCGTGTTGAGGCGGAACAGCAGGTCCGGCCGGAACAGATCGGCGTCGCGCAGGTGTTCGACCGGCGTGTTGGTTGCAGCGATTACACGGATATCGAATGGCTGCGGCCGGTCCGCCCCCACCGGCGTCACTTCACGCTGTTCCAGGGCACCGAGCAGCTTTGCCTGCAGGTGCGGCGCGAGGTTGCCGACCTCGTCGAGAAACAGGGTGCCGCCGTCGGCGGCCTGGAAACGCCCGAGCCGGTCCTCGTTTGCGCCGGTGAATGCGCCCTTGCGGTGACCGAAGAGCTCCGACTCGAACAGGCTCTCGCTGATCGCGCCCATGTCCACGGCGAGGAATACCTGCTTCGCCCTCGGCGACATCGCGTGCAGACGCCGCGCGATGAGTTCCTTGCCGGTACCGTTCTCGCCGAGGATGAGCACATTCGCATCGGTTGGGGCCGCGCGCTCGACGATCGAGAAGACCTCCTGCATCGCCTCCGATTCGGCGATGATCTCCTGCCCGGTCGTGCCTGACGCGGCTTCGCGCAGCGCTTCGTTGGTCCGCCTGAGCGTCGCGGTTTCGCTGCGGCTCTGCCGCAGTTCGACGCCCGCCGACACGGTCGCGACGACCTTCTCGTTCTGCCACGGCTTGGTCACAAAATCGGTGGCGCCGCGCTTCATGGCCTCCACCGCGGTATCGAGAGCGCCGTGCGCCGTGATCATGATCACGACGACCTCGGGGTCGATGCCGAGGATGCGCTCGAGCCAGTCGAGTCCCTGCTTGCCCGACGACTCGCCGGGCCCGAAATTCATGTCCAGCAGCACGGCATCGAAGGCGTGCCGCTCCATGAGGTCGGGGATGCGCTCGGGCCGCCGGCAGGTCACCACCTCGGCAAAACGGCGCCTCAGCAGCAGGCGGGCCGCCGTCAGTATGTCGTCGTCGTCATCGACGACCAGGATGGTGCCGGTAGTGCTCATGACAGGGCCCTGGAAACTGTCCGGAATCGTACACTCGCTGTTCGCAGGCGTACAGTGGCGGCCGTACGACGACGCGATTTGGGCTAGTCAAGCCATATGAATCAAGCACTTATAAACTTGGCACGGGTATTGCTACCTAACGGGCATACCGCTTTCGCGAACACCACGGGAATCCCAGTGAACAAGATCTCGAGTCTCAGGCAGGCGCAACAGGACAACCGCAGCTCGATCTCCGGGCAGGGCATGGACCGGCGCGTCGCGCGGAAGACGCCGGTGAGCCGCAGGGTGATGTACGGGCTCGGCGGCCTCCTCGTGCTGCTGTTTGCGGGCTGGCTGGTCAGCACGCTGCTTGCCGGGCGCAGCCTGAGCGTCAATTCCCAGCGTATCGCCGTTGCCGACGCCACGGTCGGCACCTTCGAGGACTTCATCCCGTTGCGCGGCCGCCTGGTTCCCCGCAGCACGGTGTATCTCGACGCGGTCGAAGGCGGCCGGGTCGAAGAAGTGCTCGTCGAGGACGGCGCCATCGTCGCCGCCGGCGACCCGATCGTGCGGCTGTCGAATACCAACCTGCAGCTCGAGGTGCTCGGCCGCGAGGCCGCCGTAACGGAGCAGCTCAATTTCATGCGCACGCTCGAACTCCAGCTCGAGCAAAACCGGCTGGCGCACAAGCGCAACCTGGTCGAGATCGATTACCAGATCACACGCCTGACGCGGAGCATCGAGCGCCAGAGCGATCTCGCGGCGAAGGAGCTCGTTTCGAAGTCCACGCTCGACGAACTGCAGGACGAACTGACTTACTACCGGAACCGTCGTGCCGTCACGCTCGAAAGCCAGTCGACCGACGCACGGCTGCAGGAACAACAGCTCAGGCAGCTGCGGGCAGCCAGCACCCAGCTCGAGACCAGCCTCGCCCTGGCGCGAAGGAACCTCGACGACCTGAACGTGCGCGCGCCGGTCGCCGGCAAGCTCTCGGGCTTCGACGTCGAGATCGGCGAGTCGATCGTGCGCGGCGGACGACTCGGCCAGATCGACGACCCCGATGCCTACAAGCTGAATGCACGCATCGACGAGTTCTACCTGGGCCGCGTCGATATCGGCCAGACGGCCACGGCTACCCACAACGGTCGCGAGCTCGATCTCCGGGTCGCGAAGATCTACCCGCAGGTCAACGACGGGCAGTTCGAGGTCGACATGGCTTTCGACGAGGAGCCCGAAGGCCTGCGGCGCGGCCAGACACTGCAGTTGCGCCTGACGCTCGGCGACAACTCCGACGCGATCCTGATACCGAACGGCTCCTTCTACCAGGAGACGGGCGGCAACTGGGTGTTCGTCGTTGCAGCGGACGGTTCGGAAGCGATCCGGCGCACCGTGCGACTTGGCCGCCGCAACACCGATTTCATCGAAGTGCTCGACGGCCTGGAGCCCGGCGAACGGGTCATCACCTCTCCGTACACGAGTTTTACCGGCATGGACCGGCTGGTCCTCGACGCCGATTGACCGATTCGAACCAACCTTCCTGACAAGGGGAACAACATGCTCAAGCTGCACAACCTGTACAAGGTCTACCAGACAGACGAAATCGAAACCGTCGCACTGAACGGCGTCAACCTGGAGATCGCGCAGGAGGAATTCGTCGCGATCATGGGGCCGTCCGGCTGCGGCAAATCGACGCTGCTGAACATCGTCGGCCTGCTCGACAATCCGTCCGAGGGTGACTACTTCTTTTTCGACGAGAACGTGGCGCCTTATTCGGAAGCGAAGCGCAGCCAGATCCGCAAGATGAACATCGGCTTCATCTTCCAGAGCTTCAACCTCATCGACGAACTGACTGTCGCCGAGAACATCGAACTGGCGCTCCTCTATCACAACATGCCGGCATCGAAACGCAGGAAGCGGGTCGAGGAGGTCATGGACCGCATGGGCATAGCGCATCGCGCGAAGCACATGCCTGGACAACTGTCCGGCGGGCAGCAACAGCGCGTCGCCGTGGCCCGCGCCGTGGTCGGCGACCAGCCGCTGATTCTCGCGGACGAACCTACCGGCAACCTCGATTCGGTGCACGGCCAGGAGGTCATGGACCTGCTGCGCTCCCTGAACAAGGAAGGCACGACGATCGTCATGGTGACGCATTCGCCGGCTCACGCCGACTACGCCCACCGCACGGTCAACCTGTTCGACGGCCACATCATTACCGACAACACGCGCGCCGCCTGATCCGGCCGGCATTGCGAGGCACATCATG
>DATHRM010000181.1:0-4651 GCA_035465295.1 Woeseiaceae bacterium
CCGAATTACACGGCGCGCGAGGCGGTCATCGAGATCCGCCGCAACGGTGAATTCGTCTCAGAGGTCCGTCCGCAGAAGCGCCAGTATCTCGTGCAGAAGAGCCCGATGACCGAAGCCGGCATCGACGCCGGCCTTAGCCGCGACCTGTTCGTCGCGATGGGCGACCAGATCGGCGCGGACACCTGGAGCGTGCGCGTCCAGTACAAGCCAATGATTCGTTTCATCTGGCTGGGTTGCCTCGTCATGGCGCTCGGCGGACTGATTGCCGCGAGCGACCGGCGCTATCGCACTGTGGCGGCGGAGAGCCCCGCCACGGGCAAGGTGGCAGCGGAGACGGCGTAATGAGATTTGCGATCCCGATTGTCGTATTCCTGTTGCTGGTCGTCGTCTTCTCGTTCGGCCTGTTCAACGATCCGCGCGAACTGCCGTCGCCATTCCTCGGCGAACCGGCGCCGACGTTCGAAGTCGAGTCCCTGACAGAACCGGGGCGCATGGTCGGTTCGGCGGACTACGCAGGGAAAATGGCGCTCGTCAACGTCTGGGCTACGTGGTGCGGCGGCTGTCGGCAGGAGCACCCCTTCCT
The DNA here is from genome assembly GCA_035465295.1 of Woeseiaceae bacterium. Lineage (GTDB taxonomy): Bacteria > Pseudomonadota > Gammaproteobacteria > Steroidobacterales > Woeseiaceae > UBA1847. The sequence continues at coordinate 584 of DATHRM010000181.1, forward strand.
GCTGCAGCTCGCACGTTCCGGCGCGATACCGATCTACGGCATCAACTGGCGCGACAATCGCCAGGAAGCGCTGCGCTGGCTCAAGCAACTCGGCGACCCGTACGAATTCTCCGCGTACGATGCGGACGGCCGTGTCGGTATCGACTGGGGCGTATACGGCGCGCCGGAGACGTTCCTGATCAGCCCCGAGGGAATCGTCCTGCACAAGCATCTCGGGCCGCTGGATGCCGCGACCTGGGAGGAAGATTTCGTGCCGCTCATCGAAGCAGGAGTGCCGTCGTCATGAGAAAGCTCGTTGCTTGCGTGCTGCTTGTAACGCTGGCCTCGCCCGCACTCGCAATCGACACCGACAAGGCGTTCGACGATCCCGAGCTTCAGGCCCGCTATGAACACATCATCGAGGAAGTTCGCTGCCTGAAATGCCAGAACCAGAGCATCAAGGACTCGAATGCATTCCTCGCCGGAGACCTGCGCCGCGAAATCCGGCGCATGCTGGCCGAGGGCAAGACGGATGACGAGATCTACGATTTCCTGGTGGCTCGCTACGGCGAGTTCGCGCTCTACCGTCCCCGCATGTCCGGCAAAACGCTGGTTCTGTGGATTGCCCCGATTGTATTGCTGCTTGCCGGCGGATTCGTGCTGGTGAATATCCTGCGGCGTCGCATGGCCATGCCCATCGAAAACGACGCAGCAGCCGAGGAGTAGAAAAGCCATGCTGTGGTTAACGCTTGGTGTCATGAGTTTTGCGGGCGTGTTGTTCACGGTGTGGCCGTTCCTGCGCGAAAACTCGCGCAACTTCGGCATCGTGGCAGGCGCGGTTCTGTTTGTGGTCGCCTCTTCGGCGGGCCTGTATGCCGTAATCGGCAGCCCGGGTCTGCAAAACGAAAGGCTGGCTCACGGTGGCGGCCCGGGCGGCGACATGGTCGAGGTCGTGGAGGCGCTCGCCAAGCGTCTCGAGGAGAACCCCGATGACGTTGGCGGCTGGCGGATGCTCGGCCGCTCCTACATGTCGCTCAACAATTATCCGAAGGCCATCGCGGCGTTCGAGCGTGTCGTCGAACTCGAGGATGCGCAAATCGCGCAGGGACTGGTCGAACTCGGCGAAGCCTTGTTGGCGGCCGACGGCGGGCAGGTCATGCCCCCTCGCGCCATGTCGCTGTTCGAGAATGCCCTCGCCGTCGAGCCCAACAACCAGGCGGCCCTGTTCTGGGGCGGCCTTGCCGCAGTCAACCGCGCCGATACGGATGTTGCCGCCGACCGCTGGGAGCGCCTGTTGGGCACGAATCCGCCGGACGATATCCGCGGTGTGATCGAGCAACGTATAGCCGAGTGGCGCGGCGAGGCACCGGCGGCAGTCGCGGATGCGGGGCCGCCACCCGGGGCCGCCGAACCTGAGCCTGCGCCCGAGCCCCTGGAGGCCGGGGCAATCGTGAGCGCCAATATCGCCTTGTCCGAGGCGGCGCAGAGCGCGCTGCCGTCGGACGCCACTGTGTTCGTGATCGCGCGCGACCCGTCGCAGCCGTCGCCGCCGATAGCCGTGACGCGCCGCAGGCTCGCCGAGTTGCCGGCGGTCGTGCAGCTCGGCGACCGCGAATCGATGGTGCCGGGGCGTGAGCTGTCCGGGTTCGAGGAGTTCGAACTGGTCGCTCGCGTGTCGCTGTCCGGGCAGCCTGTCAGCCAGCCCGGCGACTGGTTCGGCAGCGTCATCGTGAAGCCGGACGAGAACGGCTCGATAGTCCTGTCGATCGACACACCGGTCGAATAACGCGCTGACTGTGGCGTTACCCGAGCTTCTCGCCCGGAACCTGCGGATTCCGCTGATCGGGGCGCCGATGTTCATCGTGTCCGTGCCCGACCTGGTCGTCGCGCAGTGCACGGCGGGTATCGTCGGCGCTTTTCCGGCGCTCAATGCGCGGCCGCAGGAGCGCCTGGACGAGTGGATCAGGGACATCAAGGCGCGCCTCGCGACCTACGCGGAGGCCAACCCGGGCGCACCCGTTGCGCCTTTCGCCGTCAACCAGATCGTTCACGGCAGCAATACGCGGCTGATGGCAGACCTCGAAACCTGCGTCCGTCACGAGGTTCCAATTGTCATTACCAGTCTTCGTCCGCCGGGCGACGTCGTCGAGGCGGTCCACAGTTATGGCGGCCTGGTCTTTCACGACGTGATCAGCCAGCGGCATGCGCACAAGGCGATGGAGCAGGGCGTCGACGGCATCATCGCGGTCTGTGCCGGCGCCGGGGGTCACGCCGGTCCGCTGAGCCCGTTCGCACTGGTGAAAGAAATCCGGAGAGGCTTCGACGGGGTCATCATCCTGTCGGGCGCCATGTCGAGCGGCGAGGACATCCTGGCGGCGCAGGCGATGGGCGCCGACCTGGCGTACATCGGGACGCGTTTCATCGCCACGCAGGAGGCGAATGCCGCTGACGCGTACAAGCAGATGATTGTATCGAGTACGGCGGCCGACATCGTGTACACGCCGGTGTTTACCGGCGTGCACGGCAGCTATCTCAGGGGCAGCATCGAGAATGCGGGCCTCGACCCGGACAACCTGCCCGACCCCGATCCGTCCGCGATGGACTTCGCGAGTTCAATCAAATCGGACGCAAAAGCCTGGCGAGACATCTGGGGAGCGGGCCAGGGCGTCGGCAATATCGACGATATTCTGCCGACCCACGATCTCGTTCTGCGCATCGAGGACGAGTACCGGGCCGCGCGCGCCCGGCTGTTCCGCTAACCGCCCGAACGGTAGAAATGCACCTCGACCTTCTCGAGCGTGGCGAGGCCTTCGCCAATGGCGTGGTCCGTGCTGCGCAGGAATGCCTCGATCTTTTCCTCGACATCGACGATCTCGACCACGATCGGCAGGTCCGTGGACAGGCGCAGGATCTTGGCCGTGTGCAGGCGGCTGTGTGCGCCGAAACCCTCGAGGCCCCGCAGGACCGTGGCGCCGGCCAGGCCTTGCTGGCGCGCCTCGCGAACGATCCATTCATACAGCGGCATGCCGTCGTGCTTGTCGCTTTCGCCGATGAAGATCCGCAACAACTTGCCCTGCTTCGGCAATTTCATATCCGTCTACCTCGCGGAGGCCAGGCCGTAGGCCAGCCATACCAGCATCAGCCCCAGCACGACATGCAGTCCGACGTTGACGGCCGCCTGCAGGTAACCGGCGTCGCGAGCGAGCGCGACCGTTTCATAGCCGAACGTCGAGAACGTCGTGAATCCGCCCAGGAGCCCGATGAAGGCGAACAAGCGGAGCTCGGGCGCGAAAAGCTGGCGCGAGTCGGCCAGCCCGGCCAGGTAGCCGATCAGCAGGCAACCGAGCAGATTGACGACCAGCGTGCCGACGGGAAAGGTCGTCTGTGGCATGCCGCGATGCACGAAGCCGGCAAGTGCATAGCGGCCCAGGGCACCGAAGAAACCACCCAGGCCGACCAGGAACGCTTGTAGGAAAATCGCCTTCAATTTCACCCTGGCCGCAACGCGACCTGTCGACGCGCGTCAGTCCCGACAGGCAGGAATAACGATTCGGTCATTTGGAATCAATCAGTTACCGCTGCATTCTCCAAGATTGCAACAAGGCGGTCAATCCAGTCGCGGTGTTCGGGCTTCATCAGTACCGAGCGCAGGCAGGTCACCGTGGCCGTCGTTTCGCGAATCTCCGGCGCACAGGCCCGCAGCATCGCGGCGGGCAGCTCCATCAGTGCGAGGTGCAGGTTTTCTTCGGCGGCGCGTTTGAAGACCTGCCGCGCCTGCCGTGACGCGGTGGCCGTGTCCGGCGCATTGACGGCATAGGTCACGATGTCGAGTTCCGGCTTCATCAGCGGGCGAAAAGACGGGCTCGCATCGAGCCGCGACCAGAACTCGCGGGCGGCAACCAGGCAACGCTCGAGATCCTGCGCGAAGCCGCCGCCGCTGACCGGCGGCAAAAGCCGGTGCGTTGCCCACAGTGCAACCGCGGAGGCGCCAGGACGCGAGCATTCGAGACTGATTTCACCCAGATGCAGCTCCTCCGAGCTGAAGTAGGTGTACGGCGAATCGTGCTTGTAGAACCGACCGTCCGCCGG
>DATHRM010000182.1:0-20809 GCA_035465295.1 Woeseiaceae bacterium
TCGCGCAACGTGGCCGGGTCGACGTTGCCCTGCAATGCGACCTTGTCCTCGACATACTCCCGCGCCGTCTTCAGGTCCGTCGTCCAGTCCACGCCCAGCGCATCGCAGCCGGTGCCCACCATGTCGGCGAGCATTTCGCCCGCGCCTTTCGTGAACAGGATCACCGGGATGCGCTCGCCGTCTTTATCACGCGTCAGCCCGTCGACGATCTGCTGCATGCTTGCCAGGGAATAGCGCCGGTACTCGTCGCGCGGCAGTGCGGCACCCCAGGTGTCGAAAATCTGTATCGCCTGGGCGCCCGCCTCGATCTGCGCGTTGAGATAGTCGGTCGTTATAGCCGCGACCTTCCCGAGCAGTTCCTCGAGCGCCGCGGGGTCTTCCTTCGCCAGACCCCTGATCCTCGGGAAGTCGCGGCTCGATCCTCCCTCGACCATGTACGTGCCGACCGTCCACGGGCTGCCGGAGAAACCGATCAACGGAACCGTGCCATCCAGCTCCCGGCGGATGGTGCGCACGGCGTCGAATACGTAACCCAGCGCCTCGCTCACGTCGGGAACCGGCAGCTTGCGAATGTCGGCGGCGGTGCGTACCGGGCGCTCGAACTTCGGCCCTTCGCCCGTCGCAAAATGGAGCCCGAGGCCCATCGCGTCGGGAACGGTGAGAATGTCAGAAAACAGGATCGCGGCGTCGAGCTTGTAGCGCCGGAGGGGCTGCATCGTCACTTCGCAGGCGAGCTCGGGGTTCCGGCAAAGGCTCATGAAGTCGCCCGCCTCGGCCCGCGTTGCCCGGTACTCGGGCAGGTAACGGCCTGCCTGGCGCATGATCCAGACCGGGGTGCGCGGCACAGGCTGGCGCAGTAGTGCGCGAATCAGTAAATCGTTCTTGAGCTTGGTCATGCGAACTGTGCCTCGATGGATGCCTGGATGGATTCCGCGGCCTCGCGCGGACTTGCTGCGTCGCGGATGGGGCGGCCGACGACGATGTAGTCGGCGCCGCCGGAAAACGCGGTCTCGACGGTAACCACCCGCTTCTGGTCGCCCGCCGGCTTGTTGTCGACCGGGCGAATCCCCGGCGTCACGACGACCAGCGTCTCGTCGACGAATTCCCGCAGCCGGGGAACCTCGAGCCCGGATGAGATGACGCCGTCGCAGCCGGCTTCCAGCGCGCGTCGTGCGCGCGACAATACGAGCTCGCCGACGTCGCAATCGAAACCGAGGTCGTCCAGGTCGCCGCGATCGAGACTCGTCAGCACGGTTACGCCGAGCACCTTGAGCGTGTCGCCCTTGTTTTCGGCCGCCGCCTCCATGATCGACTGGTTGCCGTGCACGGTCACGAAACTCGCGCCGCGGTCTTTCAGCTGCCGCACCGCAGAGCCGACGGTCGCCGGGATGTCGAAGAACTTGAGGTCGCAGAACACCTTGCGGTCGCGCGCGAGCATCCAGTCGAGCAGCTCGAAGTAGCCACCGCTCATCATCAGCTCCAGACCGAGCTTGTAAAAAGTGACGGCGTCGCCCAGTTCTTCCGACAGCTTCATCGCCGTATCGCAGTCGGGGACGTCCATGGCGAATATCAGCCGGTCTCTGCAGGGAATGTCTTTCGGGGCCACGTGAGAATCCAGGGTTCGGGTTGCCGGCCGCGAATTCTAACCCGAGATGCGCTCGTGTTCAGCGAATGCGTAACGATCCGTCATACCGGCAATGTAGTCGGCCACGACGCGTGCCCGCGCGGCATCGTCGCCCTTTGCCGCGTTCATGGCAAAATCCGCGGGCATCGTGTCGACGTCGTTCATGAACGTCTCGAAAAGCTCCCGCAGCACGGTCTGCACCTTGCGCGTCATTTCCAGCTTTTGCTCGTGGCTGTACAGGTGCTGTTGCAGGAACTGCTTGAGCGAGCGGTGCTGCTCGCCGATTTCCGCGGAGAAACCGACCAGCGGCCTGCCGGCGGCGCGCACGTCGTCGATGGATTCCGGTGCGGCTGCATCGAGGTTGCGCTGCGTCGTTTCGATGAGATCGGTGACGACGGTATTGATCATGCGGCGAATGATCTCGTAGATGAGCCGCCTGTCTTCGAGGCCGGGGTAGCGCCCCGTTACCTCGCGATACCGCGGTTCGAACAACGGCTGTTCCCTGAGCTGATCGAGGCTGATGAGTCCGGCCCGGTAACCATCGTCGACGTCGTGGTTGTTGTAGGCAACTGCGTCGCAGATGTCCGCGAGTTGTGCTTCCAGCCCCGGCTGCGTGCGCTCCAGAAACCGTTTGCCGAGGTCGCCGAGCAACTGCGCATTTTTCCTCGAACAATGCTTGAGGATGCCCTCGCGCGTTTCGAACATGAGGTTGAGACCCGGAAAATCGGCGTACTTCGTTTCGAGCTCGTCGACCACGCGCAGCGACTGGAGATTGTGCTCGAAGCCGCCGTAATCGCGCATGCAGGCATTCAGGGCATCCTGCCCGGCGTGGCCGAACGGCGTGTGGCCCAGGTCGTGCGCAAGGCAGATGGCCTCGGTGAGCGGTTCGTTGAGCCGCAGCGCCACGGCCACCGAGCGGCCGATCTGTGCGACTTCGAGCGAATGCGTCAGGCGCGTTCGGTACAGGTCGCCTTCGTGATTCACGAACACCTGGGTCTTGTACACCAGGCGCCTGAAAGCGGTGGAATGGATAATGCGGTCCCGGTCGCGCTGGTATTGCCCGCGGTACCTGGCGTCCGGCTCACTGTAGCGCCGGCCTTTCGACCGCGACTCCGTTGCCGCATAAGGCGCGAGCGGCGCCGGTTGCATCAGCTCGCCGCCTCCAGGACGGCCTCGAGCCGCGTCGTGTCGTAGTCGCTCGTGACGAAAGCCTCGCCCAGCGACCGCAGCAGCACGAAACGCAGTTGCTTGCCCTGTACTTTCTTGTCGAGGCTCATCGCCGCCAGCAAATCGTTCGCGGCGATTGCCGGGGGTCGCGTGGGCAGTCCCGCTCGCTCGAGCAGCTTCTCGATGCGCCCGGAAAGGGCCGCGCCGTCTGCGCTCAGCTGCGCCGCCATCACCATGCCGGCCGCAACCGCCTCGCCGTGCAGCCACTTGCCGTAGCCCTGGCAGCGCTCGATGGCGTGGCCGAAGGTATGACCGAAGTTCAGGAGCGCACGCCGGCCGCTCTCGCGCTCGTCCTCGGCGACGATCCCGGCCTTGAGTTCGCAGGAACGCTGTATGGCGGCCGCGAGGGCATCCGCGTCGCGCGCAATCAGGGCCTCCAGGTTGTCTTCGATCCAGGCGAAAAATTCCGCGTCGACGATGGCGCCGTACTTGATGACTTCCGCGAGCCCCGCCTTCAGCTCCCGGTCGGGAAGCGTCTTCAGCGTACCCGAATCGATGAGCACCGCCCGCGGCTGGTGGAATGCGCCGATCAGGTTCTTGCCCGAGGCGTGATTGACGCCCGTCTTGCCCCCGACCGAGCTGTCGACCTGTGCGAGCAGCGTCGTGGGCACCTGGATAAAGTCGACACCGCGCATGTAACAGGCGGCCGCAAAACCGGCGATGTCGCCTACGACGCCGCCGCCGAGCGCGACGACCGTCGTATCCCGGTTGGCGCCGTTGTCGACGAGCGTGTCGAGAATGTCCTCGACGGTTTCCAGGGTCTTGTACGCTTCGCCGTCGGGCAGGCTGATCACCCGGACCTGCTTGCCGGTCAGGTCCGCGACGAGCGCGTCGAGATACACCGGTTCGACGGTTTCGTTGGTGACCACGAGACAGTCGGGTCCGCGAACGTGTGCCGAGAGGTCGAAACCGCCGCCGAGCAGGCCGCTGCCGATGAAAATCGGGTAGCTGCGCTCGCCGAGTTCGACCGTAATTGATCGCGTGTCAGTCATGGTGGCCGTAGATTACAACATCCGGGGCAACCTGACCGTCGACAATGAAAACCAGGCGCAGCGGCAGAGTGCCAATAGAAACATGGGTAAGGCGCCCGGGTCATTTCTCTCCCTCATGGCTCGCTTCGCTGCGCGCAGCGCGGTGAGCCATGAGGGAGAGACATGACCGGGACACCTGAACTCCTGGCGCTGTAGCGAGCGCAGGGGTGGGGGTGGTTCAGAGGCGGTCGAGGATTTCGTTGGCGACGGCGCGGACCTTGCGGCCGTCGGTCTCGACGGTCAGGTCGGCGATCTCCCGGTACAGCGGCTCGCGCGTTGCCATCAACGCTTCCAGTACCGCGCGGGGATCGTCGTTCGCGAGTAACGGCCGGTCGCGGCCCTTGCGCGTTCGCGACAGCTGCTGGTCGACGCTGGTGTGCAGGTAAATGACGAAGCCCCGCGCGCCGAGATGGTTGCGGTTCTGCGGGTCCATCACGGCGCCGCCGCCGGTGGCGAGCACGATGCCGTCTTTCTGCGAGAGGTCCTCGATCACTTTCGCCTCGCGCCTGCGAAAGCCGGCCTCGCCCTCTTTCTCGAAGATGAACGGAATGTCCACGCCGGTGCGCGCTTCGATTTCCTCGTCGCTGTCCAGAAATTCCAGGTGCAGCAACCGCGCCAGCTGCCGGCCGACGGCGGACTTTCCGGCACCCATCGGGCCGACGAGAAACAGGTTTTGCGGATGCTTCACGGATGTCTCGCAGCGAATCTTCCAAAGAGAAAGCCAACCCGAAGGTTGGCTTTCACCGGATCATACCTGACAGTTTGCTCAGTAAATCGTCGAACCTTCCTCGAGGATGCGCGGCGTTACGAATATCAGCAATTCGGACTTGTCGTTCTGCAGCTGCTTGCTGCGGAACAGCACACCGACCGCCGGTATGTCGCCGAGGAACGGCACTTTCGAGATCGTCTCGCGGCGCTCCGTCTCGTAGATGCCGCCGAGCACGACGGTCTGGCCGTCTTCGACGAGCACCTGCGTTTCTACCGCGCGCGTGTCGATACTCGGCACGGTGCCGCCCAGGCCGCCCGTCGAAATGATGTCACCGACGTTATCCTTGTGGACGCGCAGGTCCATGATGATGTTGTTGTCCGGCGTGATCTGCGGCGTGACCTCGAGGCTCAGTACCGCTTTCTTGAACTGCACGGTCGTCGCACCGGAAGACGCGGACTGCTGGTACGGGATCTCGACACCCTGCTCGATGCGGGCTTCCTTCTGGTTCGCGGTAATCACGCGCGGCGTGGAAACGATTTCACCGCGTCCTTCCGCCTCCAGGGCCGTCAGCTCGAGGTCGACGAGGTAGTCCCTCTCGAGCACCGCGAGCGAGAAACGGCCCGCCGCTTCGGCGATCGGTACGTTCACGTTGTAACGGTCGGTGAGGATCGGCAGCTGGACCGGCGTGATCTGCCCGGTGGTGCCGAGGTTGTCGATGATCGAGTTGACCATCGTGTCCGTGCCCGAACCCGTACCGGAAATCACTGCGGCGCCGTCGGTGCCGTTCTCGCGGTAGGCCGTGACGCCGAGGCGCACGCCCAGGTCGCGGCTGAAGTCATCGTTGACGACCACGATTCGCGACTCGATCAGGACCTGCTTGATGGGCACGTCGAGCGCCCGGACCATGCGCCGGATATCCTCCAGCCGGTTCGCGGTGTCCTGTACGAGCAGCGTGTTCGTGCGATCGTCGACAGCGATGCTGCCGCGTTCCGACAGCATCTTGTTGCCGCTGCCTTCCGCGCCGATCAGCGCGGCGAGGTCGGCCGCTTTCGCGTAGTTGACCTGCAGGAACTCGGAATACATCGGTTCGAGTTCGCTGATGGCATTCCTGGCTTCGAGGTCCGCGGTCTCGCGCGCGGCGATTTCCTCGGCCGGCGCGACGATGATGACATTGCCGTTCTGGCGCATGTCGAGGCCCTTCGTCGTCATTACGATGTCGAGGGCCTGGTCCCACGGAACGTTACGCAGGCGCAGGGTGACATTGCCCTGGACCGTGTCGGAAACGACGATGTTCTTGCCGGACGTCTCGGCGAGCAGCTGCAATACCGCGCGCGTCTCGATGTCCTGAAAATTGAGCGTGAGCCGCTGGCCTTCGTATTCCTTGGACTCCGAGTACAGGCTCGAGGCTTCCTCGATGTCGTCCTCGACCGGGTTGATTTCGATAGAGAACTCGTTGTCGGACTGGTAGGCGAGCTGGTCGTAGTTGCCTTCGGCGGAGATAACGATACGGGTATCGAGGTTGGTCTTCAGCGTGTCGACCGTCGATACCGGCGTGGCGAAGTCCATGACGTCGAGGCGCCGCATCAGTTCTGCGGGCAGCGCGGTGTCCTTGAAGATGGCCACGACACGAGCGCCTTCCTGGCGAATATCCACCGGCGTTGAGGGGTCGGTGAGGCTGACGACCACGCGACCGCCGCCGTCGCGTGTGCGGCGGAAGTCGACGTTGGTGATGGCGCGGCCACCCGGGGCGGCGTAAGACGGCGCGCTGGACGGAGACGACGGGCTGCTGGCGAACTGGGTGGTACCAGCATCGTAGTCGTCACCGTCGCCGAGCGTGACGGTTACCGTGTTGCCGCTCGCCTTGGCCTCGTACGGGACCATCAGGTCGAGATTCAGCACGACGCGCGTGCGGCCGTTGGCCTCGGCCGTCAGGATCGTGTCGAGCGGACCCTGGTTGACGTCGCGGCGGCGCTGGGTCAGGCCGAGGGTCGTGCCCGGCAGGTCCAGCGCGATGCGCGCAGGATTCTCGATCGTGAACGCCAGCGGCTCTGGAGCCGTGCCGCTCATGATGAGTTTGAGTTCTATTCTCTGTCCGGACAGACTTTGTACCTGAATGTCCTGCAGACGGTTGCCCTCTTGCGCGTTTGCCGCCGCACCCGCAAACATCACGAGCAACGCCTGTACCAGCACGGCCGTTTGCAAGGTCAAACGTCGGTAGCCGATCGTCGGTTTCAGTTTGAGCATCATTCCAATTACTCCCAGTTCCACTCAGGCATCAGTCTGAAAGACCGATAGCGGCGTCTCGTTCTATATAGCCACCGATTCCGTCAGAAATTATTTCAACCAGAACGATTTCCGATTCCGTGATTTCGGTAATTCGGCCGTCGTTCTGTCCCATGTAATTGCCGGGTATGACGCGATGGATCAGGCCATCGGAAGTCTGCACCAGGCCATAGACTGTTTCGTTGATATCGAGCGTTCCCACCATCCGCAGGGTGTCGAGCGGGAAGCTCTCGAGAAATTCGGCCGGCCGGTCCGGATCGGGGCTCGCACCGCCCGCGGCCGAGCCGGCCGCCTGCGGCGTGTCGGGCACGAACGGGGAGCGCAGGCCCTGCGCATCGGCGACGTAGGTAAACACTTCGTACGGCGTAATCTCGGGCAACGGTTCGATTCGGCCGCCCGGGCGTGCCTTCACCTCGTTGATGTAGCTGTCGAGGTCATCCATGTCTGCACCGCAGGCCGCGAGGCCCATAGCGGCAATCGCAAGCAGCAATCCCTTGCGCACTGTGAGAGAAGCAATCATTGCGGCTCTGCCTCCTCGATGTATCGATATGTCTTGGCAGTCACTTCGAGGCTCAGGTTGTCGAACGAACCTTGCTTCTCCGGCGTAATGTTGATGTCGTGCAGGGTGACGATCCGGGGCAACGCGGCGATGCCGCTCACGAAGTTCGCCATCTCGTGGTAACCGCCGGAGAGCTGAATCTTGATCGGCTTCTCGGCATAGAAATCCTTGGGAATCTCAGCCTGTGGCTGGAACAGCTTTTCCTGCAGGCCCGCCGCAAGTCCGGTCTGCGATATATCGACGATCAGGCTGGGAATCTCGGTTTCACCGGGAAGCTGCCTGAGCATGGTGCCGAATGACTGCTCGATCTGCGCGAGCTGCGCCTTGTAGGCATCGTAGTTCGCCGCCTTGCGCTGCTTGTTCTCGAACGTAACGCGGAGTTCCTGTTCTTCGGCCTCGGCACGCTGCAGCACCGGCGCCTTGTCCTTGACGATCGTGAACCAGATGCCCGCGAACGTCACGGCGATGAAGACCAGGGCGATGACTGCCGCACGGAAGACCAGCGGCCAGCGGCCGATATCATTGACGTCGAGACTCTGGAGTTCTTCGATGAGGTTCATACGTCTTCCTCCGCGTCGTCACCCTTTCGGCGTTGCTTGAGGTAAACGATGAACTCGGCCTGCCGGGAAGCTCCCGACGTCGTCGTTTCCACTCGCTCGACTTCCGGGTCGGCCAGCCATTCCGATGCATCGATCTGCCGCATCAGCGCCGAGACGCGCGTGCTCGATTGCGCGACGCCGCGCACCTCGATACGCGACCCGGTCTGCTTGATGCCCGTCAGGTAGACGCCTTCCGGAAGCTGGCGGGTCAGTTCGTCGAACAGGTGCACGACTTCCGGGCGGCTCTTCTGCAGCTCATCGATGATCTCCATGCGCGCGAGCAGGCGTTCCTTCTGCCGCTCGAGCCCGTCGATTTCCTCGATGCTGCGCTGCAGCTCGTTGATTTCTTCCGTGAGGCGGGCATTGCGCCGCTCCTGCGTGGAAATCATCTGCGAGTAGGCCAGCATCGTGAGCATGATGACGGCAATTGCCGCCAGTACCGCGCCACCCATGGCCAGGCCAAAATCGCGTTGGCGTCGTTTGCGTTCTTCCTCGCGCCAGGGGAGTAGATTAATCCGTGGCATCACTCAAAGCTCCTCAGTGCGAGCCCGCACGCGGTAAGCAGCGCAGTTGCATCCTTGTGAACGCCCTGCGACTTGGCTTTCGACGAGATCTTCATCTGGCCGAGGGGATCGCCGACCTCCGTCGGTATGCCGACACGGCTCGAAATCACGTCGGCGATACCCGGGATGTTTGCGCAACCGCCACACACGACGATCATATCGGGCTGTTCGCGACCACCGCCGGAGGCGAGATAGAACTGCAGTGAACGACTGACCTGTTGTGTCATGTCGTCGATAAACGGTTCGAGAACTTCAGGCTGGTAGTTGCTCGGCAAGCCGCCCTGCTTCTTGGCGCGGCCCGCATCTTCCATCGAGAGCCCGTACGTCCGCATGATTTCCTCGGTCAGCTGCTGGCCGCCGAAGTTGAAGTCACGCGTATAGATGACCTTGAGATCCTCGAGCACCGAGAACGTCGTGCTGCTCGCGCCGATGTCGACGACGGCAACCGAATGTCCCATGCCGCCATCGGGAAGCTGGTGACTCAGCAACTGGCAGGCGTTCTCGAGTGCAAACGCCTCGACGTCCACGATCTGCGCCGAGAGACCCGCCGCATTGACGGCAGCCTGCCGCTGTTCGACATTCTCGGTGCGCGTTGCAACGAGCAACACGTCCATCAGCTCCGGGTCTTTCTCGTTCGGGCCGACGATCTCGAAATCGAAGCTGACCTCTTCCATGGGGAAGGGTATGTACTGGTCCGCCTGGATCTCGACCTGGCCCTCGAGATCCCGCGCGGAGAGCCCCGACGACATCTGGATGACCTTGGTAATAGCCGCGTCGCCGCTGATCGCTACTGCAACATCCGTGGCTTTGGCGCCTGCGCGTTTCACGGCGCGGCGGATGGCTTCGCCCACGGCTTTCGCATCAACGATGGCTTTCTCACTGACGGAACTGGGCGGTGTGGGCTCGGCCGAATACGACTCGACGCGATAGCGCTTGCCGCTCTGCGACAGTTCTATCAGCTTGACCGACGACGTCGTGATATCGAGGCCCAACAGGGGTTGAGTTTTCTTGCCGAAAAGCACGTGTTTTCCCTTCTAAGTCGGTAAGTTGCGAGTCAAAAGTAGTAAGGACCTGAGCAAATCGATTTAACTATATATCAACAAAATGTTAAATAAAACGTGACTTTGTTCACGATCCCGGGAACGTATGTTACTGATAGCAGGGCACCTATTCCGTGAACTGGTCGTGATGTGGGCGCCGCAGCCCCGGGAACAGCCCGGGCATTGCAGCTTATGCCCGTCACTCGCTATCATCGGCCGCGGCAACATTGCCTCGCTTGGGCACTTGCCCGCAAAATGCCACACAGACAACACCGGTCGGACACCACCCTACCTGTATGCTCGTGCAGGCAGCGGCACACTTTTCCGCGCCGTAATGCCAGTTACGCGTGAGTCGATCACATATGCGAAAGCCGAGGAAGCAAGCCATTAAGCGGCCTCATCGAGGACTCTGGCGCACGCTGGTCGTAATCGCCGGGCTCGCCGTGATCACGACGATCGCGGGCGTCGCGGGCGTCGTCGGTGCGTATTATTTCGTGGCTCCGGGGCTGCCGGCCGCGCAGACCATCCGCGACATTCCACTGCAGATCCCGCTGCGCATATTCAGCCGCGACGGATACCTTATAGAAGAGATCGGACAGCGGCGGCGCATACTTATCAAGTACGAAGACGTGCCGCCCCATGTCGTCAACGCGTTCATCGCCGCAGAGGACCAGCGCTTTTTCGTGCACCACGGCATCGATTACCGCGGCATATTGCGGGCGCTCTCCCAGCTGCTGTTGACCGGCGACGTTGCGAGCGGCGGCAGCACGCTGACCCAACAGCTCGCGCGCAGCTACTTCCTGTCGCTCGAGCAGACGGCGGAGCGCAAGTTCAAGGAAGCGTCGCTCGCCGTGCGCATCGAGCAGGAGTTCACCAAGGAACAGATCATGGAGCTGTTCCTCAACAAGATGTTCTTCGGCCAGCGCGCATACGGCGTGGCCGCCGCCGCGCAGGTGTATTTCAACAAGCCGCTCGCCAGTATCAGCATCGCGGAAGCCGCAACGCTGGCCGGTGTCCTGCCGGCGCCGTCCCGTTACAACCCGGTGCGCAGCCCCGTCAACGCCAAGCGGCGCCGCGGCTACGTCCTCGGACGCATGCTCAATCTCGGCTTCATCACGCGACAGGAGTACGACGACGCGATGGCGATTCCGGTCGAATCCCGCATGTACGGCGCCGCGGTCGAGCTCAACGCGCCCTATGTGGCCGAGATGGTGCGGCGGGAAATGCTGTCGCGTTATGGCGAGGAAACCTACACGGCCGGTTTCCAGGTCGTCACGTCGCTCGATTCACGATTGCAGAAAGCGGCCACCTACGCGTTGCGCAACGGGCTCCTGGAATTCACCCGCCGCCGCGGCTACCGCGGCCCGATCGCGACCGTGGAGTTGCCGCCGGAACTGCCGGGGCTGGAAATCGCGGAGTGGCCCGCCGAAACGCTGGAGGTGCTCGACCAGTACGCGCCGGGCGGCTTGTCGGTGGCGCTGGTCACGCAGGTCAACGAGAACAACTCCGCCGATATCGTCTTCCGTGACGGCACCCCGGCGACCATACCCTGGCGCGGCATCAGCTGGGCGAAACCGTTTATCGATCGCGAAACCACCGGCCCGGCGCCGGAGACGGCAGCGGAGGTTCTGGCGGCGGGTGACGTGATATACGTCATGCCGACCAGCGCCGGTTTCTGGGCGCTCGCGCAGGTGCCCGAGGCGCAGGGCGCGCTGGTGTCGGTCGATCCGGAAGACGCAGCGATTACCAGCCTGGTGGGCGGTTTCGACTTCGCAACCACGAAATTCAATCGCGTTACACAGGCGTTCCGGCAGCCCGGCTCGTCCTTCAAGCCGTTTATTTATTCGGCGGCGCTCGAGCAGGGCAACACGCCGGCCACGGTCGTGCTCGACGCCCCGGTCGTGATCACCTCGTCCGAACTCGAAGCCGTCTGGCGGCCGATTAACTACAGTGGTCGCTTCTACGGGCCGACGCGCATGCGCGAAGCGCTCGTGCGCTCGATGAACCTGGTATCCGTGCGCCTGCTGCTGTTCGAGACCGGCATCGGCAACGCGGTGCGCCATATTGCGAAATTCGGCTTCAATGACGCTGCGCTGCCGCGCAACGGTTCGCTGGCGCTCGGTGGCGGCAATGCGACGCCGCTCGACATGGTGCAGGGCTACGCGACGATCGCCAACGGCGGTTATGCCGTGAAACCGTACGTCATCGACGCGATTTACGGCGCCGACGGTTCTACGTTGTATCGCGCGAATCCCGCCGTGGTTTGCGAACCCTGCCTGGCGGAGCCGGAGGACGATTACGTACCCGACCCGGAGGAAGCGCTTGCGCTCGAGGAGATGATGGATATCGCGCCCTTCCAGCGGCCGGACGCGAGCACGGCGCCTGCGTTGTTCGCCGATTTCAATGCCGCGCCGCAGGCGGTGGCGAAACAGAACGCGTTCCTGATCCAGGACATGATGCGCGACGTCATCCGCCGCGGCACCGGCCGGCGCGCGCTGGTCCTGGGCCGGAAAGACCTGTCCGGGAAAACCGGAACCTCGAACGACCGCCGCGATGCCTGGTTCGGCGGATTCAACGCCGATCTCGCAGCGATCGTGTGGATCGGTTACGACGACGACCGGCCGCTGGGCCCTGGCGAGGAAGGCTCGCGGACGGCGTTGCCGGTATGGATCGAGTTTATGCGCGAAGCGCTGCGCGGCGTGCCGGAAAACCAGATGCCGATGCCGCCCGGCATCGTCTCCGTACTCATCGACAAGGAGACGGGCTGCCCCGCACGGGCGGGACAGAGCAACGTCACGTTCGAGGTATTCCGGCAGGAGCACGTGCCGGAGTGCGAGTCCGTCGAGGAGCTACAGGACATCTTCAACGACACGAACGGCAGCGAGGACGGCACCGGCGAGGATGCCGAAGAGACGGAAGAGTCACTGTTCTGATTCCATGCCGAAGAAAAGAACCAACAACGGGGAGCGAGCGCGCCTCATGGTCGCGCAGGAAGCGGCGCGTATCATCGTCAACCAGGGAATACGCGACTACGGAATCGCCAAGAAAAAGGCAGCCGAAAGGCTCGGCCTCGGGGCTCGGGGCTCGCTGCCCGGCAATGCCGAGATAGAGCAGGCCGTCAGCGAGCACCTGCAGCTGTTTGCCGGCGATTCGCATGCCGAGCTGCTACAGGCCATGAGACAGGCGGCGCTTTCGGCGATGGAAATGTTGTCGCCGTTTACGCCGCGCCTGGTCGGCCCGGTGCTCAACGGAACCGCCGATGCAAACTCGGCGGTCAACCTGCACGTGTTCGCCGACAGCGCGGAGTCGGTAGCTCACGCGCTGGACCGGAGCGGCCTGAACTACAAGCCCTACGAACGTCGCCTGAAGAGCCGGCGCGACCGTGCCGAGACCTACGCCGGTTTCGAGTTCCATCACGGCGAAGCGTCGGTGCAGGCCACGGTATTCCCGGTGGACGGGATCCGCCAGGCACCGATCAGCCCGATAGACGGCAAGCCGATGAAACGCGCCGACGAGAAAGCCGTGCGGGAGCTGCTGCGTCAACTGTAGGAGCGGCTCTCGAACCGCGACCGCGATCGCGCGCCGCGGCGCGCTCCTACAGCGCGAACCTCAGCGCTTGTCCACCGGAATGTAATCGCGCTCCGGCGCGCCCACATAGAGCTGCCGCGGGCGGGCGATCTTCTGGTTCGATGCCGAGATCATCTCGCGCCAGTGCGCAACCCAGCCGACCGAGCGGCCGAGCGCGAACATGACCGTGAACATCGACGTCGGTATGCCCAGCGCCTTGTAGATGATGCCCGAGTAGAAATCCACGTTCGGGTAGAGATTCTTCTCTTTGAAGTAATCGTCGTTGAGCGCGACTTCCTCGAGCTTCCGGGCCAGCTCGAAGAGCGGCGTCTCGTTGTTATCGGGCAGCGCGTCGAGCACCTTGTGAGCCATCTCGCGGATGATCGTCGCGCGGGGATCGAAGTTCTTGTACACGCGGTGGCCGAAACCCATGAGACGGAACGGGTCGTCCTTGTCCTTGGCTTTCGCGATGTACTTGTCGATCTGGCTTACGTCGCCGATCTCGGCGAGCATCTTGAGGACCGCCTCGTTGGCGCCGCCATGGGCGGGCCCCCACAACGCGGAGATACCTGCAGCGATCGCCGAGTACGGGTTCGCGCCCGAGCTTCCGGCCATGCGAACCGTCGACGTCGAACAGTTCTGTTCGTGGTCGGCATGGAGGATGAACAACAGGTCGAGCGCCTCGGCCTGGATCGGGTCGATCTCGTAGGGCTCGGCCGGCACGGAAAACATCATCTGCAGGAAATTTTCCGTGTAATTGAGCTTGTTCTTCGGGTACATGAACGGCTGGCCGGTGCTCAGCTTGTAGGCGGCTGCCGCGATCGTCGGCAGCTTGGCGACGATCCGGTGCGCGAAGATATCGCGGTGCTCCGGGTTATGTACGTCTGTCGTGTCGTGGTAGTAGGCGGACATGGAGCCGACGACGGCCGACAGCATCGCCATGGGATGTGCGTTGTAGCGGAAACCCTTGAAGAAGTTGAGCATGCCCTCGTTGAGCATGGTGTGCGTGCGGATCGTGGTGTCGAACTCCTCGAGTTCGTCCGCCGTCGGCAACTCGCCGTTGAGCAGCAGGTAGCAAACCTCGATGAAGTTCGAATTTTCGGCCAGCTGTTCGACCGGGTAGCCCCGGTACATCAGGATGCCTTTTTCGCCATCGATGAAGGTTATGTCAGATTTGCAGCTGCCCGTAGCAACAAATCCGGGGTCGTAGGTAAACACCCCCTGTTCACGATACAGGCTTCCGATATCGATGACGTCAGGGCCGGTTGTACCCTTGTGGACAGGCAATTCCAGTTCGCGACCGTCAGGATTGATCAGTCGAAAGGCTTCCTCGGTCATGGTTATCCCTTTGCGTTGTCTGCCGTAGCAAAAAATCGGCCCACAAGGATAGCAAAGCCCGGGTCGTTACGACCTAGGGATTATCCACATGTCTAATGTCCCGGGGAGCGGCAGGGCCCGCCCGGAAAGGAATCGCCGGCCGCTCAGCTAATGCCGTACTTGCGGCGGAACTTGTCAACGCGGCCGCCCGTGTCGACGATCTTCTGCTTGCCCGTGTAAAAAGGATGACAGGAAGAGCAAACCTCGATGACGAGGTCTTCGCCGAGCGTCGAACGCGTCGTGAATTCGTTGCCGCAACTGCAGGTGACCTTGATGTCCGAGTAGTTGGGATGGATATCGGCTTTCATGGCTGGATGTCTCTTCGGTGCCGTCAAAAAGGGCCGCGTAGGATATAGCTAAGTGGGGGCGGCCGCAAGTGCGAAGCCATGCCTCGAAGGCCACCCCGCATTATCCACAGAAGCTGTGGATAAACCTGTGGAAGAATTTTGAACGAGTGCCATAAGGTGCGGATTTGCAAAGCAGGTTGCCAATATGACTATTTTGTGTCCACTTTAATAAGAGCTTTAAAATCAATAGCTTATTGACGTTTCTCGACGCTTCGAATGAATTCGGGTGCCTCCGGCACTGAAAATATAGGGGTACGCGCCGCAATGTGCATAAATTGACCGGGGTGGACACGGCCCGGCTCCCCCGGCCGGTCCCTGGGCGGCCCGGCGCGGCTGCGCCCCGGGCCCCTCAGTCGGGCAGAAAATGCGCCTGGAGGTCATTGAGAAACTGCCGCCCCTTTGGGGTCGGTCGCCAGTGTCCCCCTTCCCCGCCCGCGACCAGGCCGCGCGTCTCGAGCGGCAGAAGCCGCTCCCGCAGTGCCCGCAAAGGCAGCCGGGTCCGCTCCACGAACAGCCGCTCGTCGAAGCCGTCGACGAGCCGCAGGGCGTTGAGCATGAACTCGAACAGCAGGTCGCCGTCGCTGATCGTCTGGATCGCGCCCGGTTCGCCGCACGTCTCGCCGCGGGCTTCCATCTGCTGCATGTACTGCAGCGGGTTCGCGGGTTTCCGGTAGCGGACGATGCCGTCCGGGGTCGTAAGCTTGCCATGCGCCCCGGCGCCTGCCGCGAGGTAGTCCCCGAACGACCAGTAATTCAGGTTGTGCCGGCAGCGGCGGCCGCCACGAGCCCAGGCGGACACCTCGTAGCGCTCGAAGCCGAGCTCCGCGAGCCGCGCCTCGCCGGCCTCCTGGATCGCGAACGACAGGTCTTCATCGGGCAGGTCCCGCGGCGGGCGCGCGTAAAAGACGGTGTTCGGCTCCAGCGTCAGCTGGTACCAGGAGAGATGCGTGGGCTCGAGCGACGCGGCCGCGTCGATGTCCGCCAACGCCAGAGCGACGTCCTGGCCGGGCAGCGCGTACATGATGTCGATATTGATGTCGTCGAATCCCGCGTCAGCGGCCTCGGCCACGGTCATCCCGATGTCCTCCACCCCGTGGATCCGGCCCAGCGCGGCAAGGCTGCCGGAATCGAACGACTGGGCGCCGATCGACAGGCGATTCACGCCTGCGTCGCGATAACCGCGAAGGTCGCCGCGCTCGACGGCGCCCGGGTTGGCCTCCATCGTGATCTCGATATCGTCGGCGCAGGCGAGCTGCGCGCGTACGAGGTCCAGCAGGCGGCCGATCTCCGCGGCGCGAAACAGGCTCGGCGTGCCGCCGCCCAGGAAAATACTGACGAGCGGCCGGCCGTCGGCGCTGGCCACTTCGGCCTCGATGTCCCGGCAGATCGCATCCAGGTACCGGCGGCGGGACGCGTCGTCGCCGCCGGCGTAGGAGTTGAAGTCGCAGTACGGGCATTTCTGCACGCACCACGGCAGGTGCACGTACAGGGACAACGGCGGCGGCGCCTGGCTAGGCATAATGCTGGCGCAGCATCTCGGCGAGCGCCGTCAGCGCCTTGCCGCGATGGCTGCGGGCGTTCTTCAGCTCCGGCCCGAGCTCGGCCGCGGTTCGCGCGCATTCGGGATCGAAGAACACGGGATCGTACCCGAAGCCACCTTCTCCCCGCCGCCCGGCGAGTATCCTTCCCCGCCAGCGGCCCTCCGCGACCAGCGACGTCGAATCGTCGGCGGACACGTATACCGCGCAGCAATGGAAGGCGGCCGTGCGTTTCTCGTCGGGGATGCCCTCGAGTTCCTGCAGCAGCTTGTCGATATTGCTGTCGTCGGTCGCGCCGGCACCGGAGTAGCGTGCCGAGTAGACACCGGGCCGGCCGTCGAGCGCGTCCACGACGAGTCCGGAGTCGTCCGCGATCGCGGGCAGGCCGGTCATCAGCGACGCATGTCTTGCCTTGATCAGCGCATTTTCCACGAAGCTCGATCCGGTCTCGTCCGCGTCGCCGACACCAAGCTCGGTTTGCGGCACGACGTCGACGCCGAGCTCGCCGAGGATGCGGCGGATCTCACGGACCTTGCCCGCATTACCCGTCGCCAGGACGATCGTGTCGGGCAGGGACATGCCTTTAGCCGCCGGTCCCGGCGAGCGCGTCGTCCTGTGCGGCGATTATGTGCTCGATGCCGAGTTTGGCAAGGCCGATCATCGCCGCGAATTCGTCGTCAGTGAACGCATGACCCTCGGCCGTGCCCTGGATTTCGATGAAACGGCCCGCTTCGTTCATGACGATGTTCATATCGGTCTCGGCCTCGGAATCCTCGTCGTAGTCCAGGTCGAGTACCGGGGTGCCGCGGTAAATGCCGACGGACACGGCCGCGACACGGCCGTGCAGCGGGTTTTTCCTGACGGCTTTGCCGCTGGCCAGGCGCCGCATCGCCAGCGCGAGCGCAACGTAGCCGCCGCTGATGGCCGCGGTACGCGTACCGCCATCCGCCTGGATGACGTCGCAGTCCACGGTCACCATGCGTTCGCCGAGCGCCTCGAGATCGGTGACGGCGCGCAGCGAGCGGCCGATCAGGCGGGCTATTTCCTGGGTCCTGCCGCTTTGCTTGCCAAGGGCCGCCTCGCGCGCAGACCGCGTGTGCGTCGAACGGGGCAGCATGCCGTATTCGCCGGTCACCCAGCCCCTGTTCTTGCCGCGCATCCATATCGGCACACGGTCCTCGACGCTTGCCGTACACAAGACGCGCGTGTCGCCGAATTCCACCAGCACGCTGCCTTCCGCGTGGCGGGTGAAATCGGGCGTGAAACATACTCGGCGAATCTCGTTCGCCTGCCGGCCGCTGGGGCGCATCATTGCTCTCCGCTCTTCGGGTTTTCGGTATCAGTCGCCGAGCCACCGCAGCGCAGCGCCCGTCGTATTGTCGCTGTAGGGTGAGTTTACGTTCAACGCCTTGATGCTGAGCGCCTTCAGGTTTTCGCCGATATTGTTCTCACCGGGTGCAGCAAGCGCGGCGACATCCTCTTCGCGGAGGCCGGACCAGAGGCCGTCGGTGCAGGCCAGCAAAACGTCACCCGGTTCCAGCGCCTGCTTCCGGGTTATCGACATGTCCGGCACGGGGGCGTCGCCGCCGATGCAACACTCCACGAAGTTACGCATCGGGTGGTCCTGCGCTTCTTCTTCGGTGATGGCGCCCTCCTGGATGAGCACCTCCACGTGACTGTGGTCGCGGGAACGGGACAGCACCTTGCCGTCGCGAATCTGGTAGATACGGCTGTCACCGATGTGCGCCCAGTAGGCACCGCCTTCCTGCACGAGGCACACGGCGCAGGTCGCCCGCGGCCGGAAGTCCACCGCCACTTCGCTGCCTAGGGCCACGACCTTGTCGTGGGCGCGTGCCAGGGCCGTGTACAGAAAGCCCTGCGGATCGAAGACCGGCAGCGTCGACGACATGAACATGTCCTGCACGACCTTCAAGCCGGTCTCGGCAGCGCGGGCGCCATCGGAGTGACCGCCCATGCCGTCGAACACGAGCATGATCGCGGCTTCGTCCGCCACGACGACCGCGGCACGATCCTGGTTGTCCTGCCTGTCGCCGAGGGCGGAAACTTTTGCGTATTCGACCTGCATAGTGGGGTGCGCTTAGAATGACCGGCTGCCGAGACGAACCACGGTCCGGCATTACGAGGCGAAAGTATGCCCGCCCCTCTTTCGAAAAAACGTGATCGATACGTCACAACCGGAGACAGCTGCCAATGTTACACAGTATGACAGGCTTTGCGCGCGAATCGCTTGATGCGGAAATCGGCGCACTGACCTGGGAAATACGCGCGGTCAATCACCGTTACCTCGACGTGCAGTTCAGGCTTCCGGAAGAGATGCGCGCGCACGAGCAGGCTTTCCGGCAGGCCGTCGCCGCAAAACTGAGTCGGGGCAAGATCGAATGTTCGCTGAATTTCCGCCGCTCCTTCGGCCGCCAGGCGGAATTGCAGATCAATACGGAGCTCGTCGAGCTCATCGGTAAACGCATCAAGGAAATGTCCGCGGAGCTCCCTGCAACCGGCGCCGTCAATCCTTTCGACGTGATGCGCTGGCCGGGCGTCGTCGAACAGCCCGACATCGAATCCGAGCCGCTGTTCGAGGCCGCGCTGCCGCTGCTGCAGCAAACGCTCGACGCAATCGACGCAATGCGCGCTTCCGAAGGCGCGCGCATCGCCGAGATGCTCGAGTCCCGTTGCGCCGATATCGCGTCCCTGTCGAAGTCGGTGCGGGCGCGCATGCCCGAGGTGCTGGAAGCGGCCCGGGTAAAACAGCGCGAGCGCATCGAGAAGCTCGACGTGGAAGCCGATCCGGCGCGGCTCGAAACGGAGCTGGCGCTCATCGCACAGAAACTCGACGTCGACGAAGAACTCGACCGTCTCGACAGCCATCTCGTCGAGATACGCGACATCGTGCAGCGCGACGAACCGGTGGGCCGGCGTCTCGACTTTCTCATGCAGGAACTCAACCGCGAGGCGAATACGCTAGCATCGAAATCGAACGACACCGAAACGACCCGGGCGTCCATCGAATTGAAGGTGCTGATCGAGCAGATGCGCGAGCAGATACAAAACGTCGAGTAGCCCCTCCCATGCCCGGCACTCCTTCCCGCTTGTTCGTCATCGCCGCACCGTCCGGCGCCGGCAAGACCACGCTCGTAAAGGCGCTGACGACGCGCAACCCGGAACTTCGCTTTTCGATTTCCTACACGACGCGCAAACAGCGCCGCACGGAGGTCGATGGTTCCGACTACATCTTCGTGGATCCGGACGAGTTCCAACGCCTGTGTGCCGCCGGTGCCTTGCTCGAATCCGCGCAGGTGTTCGACAATTATTACGGCACGAGCCGCGAGCAGGTGGAAGAACACCTGGCCGCCGGCCACCATGTGATCCTCGAAATCGACTGGCAGGGCGCGCAACAGGTCCGGAAAGCGAAACCCGACTGCACGACGGTATTCATCCTGCCGCCGTCGCGGGAGGAGCTGGAGCGGCGCCTGCGCAGCCGCGGCACCGACACCGACGACGTCATCGAACGGCGCCTGCGCGATGCGCTGTCCGACATGTCGCACTGGGACGAGTTCGACTACGTGATCTTCAACGACGACCTCGACCAGGCGGTGGCCGACCTCGAGGCCGTGCTGGCGGGGAACGGAGAAGCCAGCGCGACGGACAATCCTGGCGTCCGCGCCGCTGCAGACGCTCTTTTCCGCTGACCCGGCATCTGCGCCGGCAGGCAGGGTGTTCTTCGACCGAAGTAAAGCGGAGCCGCGCGCAGCGCGGTGAGCCATGAGGGAGAGGAATACCCTGCCTGCCGGCGCTTACCACCGGGCCACGCCCCACCAGGTTCATAACTTTTCGTTATATGGGGTGGCTATCGCGCGACGCCCTGCGCTACGCTGCGCGGCCTCGCTTGAATCACCGTGTTCGGCAGCCAGCTTTGCCGAATATGTAAAAGGAAGACCATAAATGGCCAGAATTACCGTCGAGGACTGCCTCGAGAACATCGACAACATTTTCGAAATGGTGCTCGTCGCCGCGAAACGCGCCCGGCGCATCGCCCACGGCGCCGACCCCATGGTCGAGCTCGAGAACGACAAACCCACCGTCCTCGCGCTGCGCGAGATTGCGGATGGCCACGTAACGCCCGCCATTCTCGACGAGATCGACCAGCCGCCGACGGACAACCTGATGCAGTCCGCGGAGTCGGGCGACGACTTCCACGTACGCGGAATTTCGATCGGCGACTGACGCGCTAACCGCGGCTTTTCGCGGGTATGATTGGCGTATGGATTACGCCGCCACCATATTGTCCAAGCTGCCGGGCGCGTCGAAGCGCGACCACGGCATGCGG
>DATHRM010000183.1:0-9671 GCA_035465295.1 Woeseiaceae bacterium
GGTACACACTCGAATGCGACGACGTCCCGAGTTTCTTCAGGAATCGATAGCCCTTGATCAGCGGGTCTATTCCGGCCGCCTTGTCGCCGACAAACAGTGAACCCGTAGACGACACCCGCCGCCGCTTGACGAGAATGTCGCTCAGGCGAACGACCAGTGCGTCGTGGCTGAACCCCCCGCGGTTAAAGCAGCCGTCCGCGCCGCGCTGGAGAACCTGGCCGGCCTCCTCCTTGCTACCGAAATAGACCACGGCCGGGAAATTGGCTTTCTTTTTGAAACTTTTGACCACGTCCGCACCCGCCCGGTCGCCGAGCCGGTTGCCGAGCAGGATGATGTCGTTGCCGGCACCGGAAAATTCGTCTGGCAGGTGGCCGTTCGCGACCGGGTCGAAGTCCGAGATGATCGCATCGGGCCAGTGCGTGGATACGTGATGCCGCAACAGGCTGCGAAACTCGGCCTGGCCGTCGATGATCATGAAGCGTACGCTCATGCGACTGCGCCGGCCGCCACGGCGTTACATGCCGATAGCCGGTTTGGGTCGCTTCCCTGCCGCTGGTTCGTCGGGCGCGACGAGATCCCTGTAGCGCGCTTCGCGTGCCTGCTTGGCACGGTCGTTGCGGCGCTCCTCGAGGTTCTGCAGGTATTCCGCAGTAACATCCCCCGTCACGTATTCGCCCGAGAAACAGGATGCATCGAACTCCTCGATCGTTGAATTGTCGTGTCGCACCGATCGAATGAGGCCATGCAGGTCCTGGTAGATCAACCTGTCGGCGCCGATCAGCTTCGCAATTTCATCGACGTCGCGGCTGTTCGCGATCAACTCCGAGGCGGCGGGCATATCGATGCCGTAAACATTGGGGTAACGCACCGGCGGTGCCGCCGAAGCGAAGTAGACTTTCTTGGCGCCGGCGTCGCGCGCGAGCTTGATGATCTGCCTCGACGTCGTGCCGCGAACGATCGAGTCGTCAACGAGCAGCACATTCTTGCCGCGGAATTCCAGGCCGATCGCGTTCAATTTGCGGCGCACCGACTTATCGCGCTCCTCCTGTCCCGGCATGATGAACGTCCGGCCGATATAGCGATTCTTGATGAACCCCTCGCGGTACTTGACGCCGAGATGGTAGGCGACCTGTAACGCCGACGTACGGCTGGTATCGGGGATGGGAATGACGACGTCGATGTCGTGGGACGGGAAGTCCCGCACGATCTTGCCTGCCAGCTCCTCGCCCATGCGCAGGCGCGCCTTGTAGACCGAAATATCGTCGAGGATCGAGTCGGGCCTCGCGAAGTACACGTATTCGAAGATGCAGGGCGTGTGCCGTATTTTGCCGCGATGCTCACGGCTGTGCAGCCTTCCGCCGTTTTCGATGTAAATCGTCTCGCCCGGTTTGAGATCGCGCACGCGCTCGTACTGCAGCACATCGAGCGCAACGCTCTCGGAGGCCACCATGTAGTCGTGGCCGTCGCCGGCTTCGCGCTTGCCGAGCACCAGCGGGCGGATCCCGTTCGGGTCGCGGAACGCCACGATCCCGTGGCCGACGATGAGCGCGACTACCGCGTAGCCACCGGAACAGCGCCTGTGCAGCGCTTCGACAGCGTCGAAAACCTGCTCGGCCGTCGGATGGCCGTTGACGCGGATCTGCAGTTCGTGGGCGAATACGTTGAGCAATACCTCGGAGTCGGAGTCGGTGCTCAGGTGGCGGCGATCCTCGCGGATCAGGAGATCGGCCAGCTCGTTGTGATTCGTGAGGTTGCCGTTGTGGGCGAGGCAGATGCCGTACGGCGAGTTGACGTAGAACGGCTGCGCCTCGGCGGATTTCGAGCCGCCGGCCGTCGGGTAGCGCACGTGGCCGATACCCACGTTGCCGGACAGGCGCAGCATGTGTCGCGTGCGGAACACGTCACGGACGAGCCCGTTGGCCTTGCGCTGCATCAGCCCCTCCTCGCCCCACGTGACGATGCCGGCCGCATCCTGGCCGCGATGCTGCATCACGGTCAGGCCGTCGTAGAGCGCCTGGTTGACGGGGTTCCTGCTAACGATTCCGATAACGCCGCACATGCATTACTCCGTATTCAATTACCGCCGGGCAGCCTGAGCTGCTTTGGCAGTTCGACCGGCAGCGAATCTGCCGGTGCATCCGGCGTCAGCAGTTCGTATCCCTGCGGCGCCATCACCTTGATCCAGTCGGCCACGACCTCGAGATGCGGGATCAGCATCGAGTCCTGCCACCAGCGATCGTTCGAGAATCCCGCAAACTGGCCGAGAATGACCGCGACCGCGATGAGCAGCAGGCCGCGGCAAATGCCGAACACCGAACCGAGAAAACGATCCATGCCCGACAGGATCGACAGGCGAACGAGCTTCGACAAACCCCAGCTCAACAGCCCACCCACGGCCAGGATGACGGCGAACAGGAAGATACGCCCGAACCACATCTGCAGCTCCGCGGATTCCAGCCAGCCGGCC
The DNA here is from genome assembly GCA_035465295.1 of Woeseiaceae bacterium. Taxonomy (GTDB): domain Bacteria; phylum Pseudomonadota; class Gammaproteobacteria; order Steroidobacterales; family Woeseiaceae; genus UBA1847. The sequence continues at coordinate 2,468 of DATHRM010000183.1, forward strand.
ATCGCCGTGCCGACTGCGGGCCCGAAGTACAGCGCCGCCCAGATCGCCAGCAGCAGCGCCGCGATGGAGATCGCCTCTTTCACGAAGCCGCGCACCATGCCGACGATTACCGAGACCACGATGGCAACGAGGATGATTATGTCGATGACCGGCATCAGCGATGACGAGAGTCCAGTGCGCAGCTCGGAACGGGATGGGAGCAAATTCTAACAGAACGTTTACACAACGCATCCCGAATCAGGGATGCGGCACCACCTGGCCCTTGTGGCCGGCCCTGGCCAGCCGCTCGGCCATCGCCTCGGCACTCTCGCGGTCCTTCTGCGGGCCGATGCGAACGCGGTGAAGCTCGCCGGAGCCCGTCGACAGCTGGCTGAGAAAGGCCGCAAACCCCTGTTTTCGAAGGTCCGCCGCGAGACGCTCGGCGTTTTGCTGGTTGCCGAAGCTGCCGAGCTGTACCGCCCACATGCCGGTCGGCGAGTCGCCGGCCGCGGCCGGCGGTTGCGCCGCCGGTTTTGTCGGCTCGGGTTTCGGCTCGGGGTCGGGCCTGGTTTCGGGTTCGGCTTCGGGTTTCGATTCCGGCTGCACGGGTTGTGCCCGCTCGGTTTCCGGTTCCGTGACCGGCGCGGGCACCGGCACCGGCTCGTCCCGGTCGCGCTCCAGCACGACGGTCCGCGTTTCGCCCTCGGCAGCCTGCCCGGGCAGGGGCACACGTTCGCTCACGATCTCGCCGCTCTGCGGCGGCCCGTCGAGAAAAACCGGCACGACGAGCACGACGAAAACGACGAGCACGGCCGCGCCAATAATGCGTTCTTTCAATGCTCGATCCATGGTTGGCAGGTCAATTCCCAGGCGGGCGCAGTATATCTCAGTCGCGCGCCGAGAGGCGTTCGAGAAACGGCCCGACCGTGTAAAACGAGCCCGTGACGAGCACCCGGCCGCCGCTCCCGGCCATTACGCGGGCTCGCTCGACGGCCATATCCGTCGTCTCGGCAATCAGGCAGGCCTTGCCGGTCTCGTTTGCGATCCTTCTCGCGAGTTCGGCGGCGTCGATCGCCCGCGGGCTGTTCGCGGTAACCGCTATCCAGTTGTCGACCAGCGGCGCGAGCGGACCCACGATGCCTTCGACGTTCTTGTCGTCCAGGATGCCGGCGATCGCGACGCCTGCACGCGCCTCGTATTGCCGCATGCTCGCCGCGAGTGCGGCAGCCGCCGCGGGATTGTGGGCGACGTCGAGCAACCATCGTTGCTCGCGCTCGATAACCTGCATGCGTCCGGGCAGGTGCAGGCCGCCGAACGCGCGGTTGACGTGCGCTGGCTCCAGGAGCCGCGTCAGCCCGAGCGCTTCGACGAGCGCCAGAACCCCGGCCGCATTTTGCAGCTGCATGGGCCCGCGAAGCGCCGGTACCGCGAGACCGGCGAGTTCGATACCCCGGCCATGCCACGACCAGCGGGCGTCCTCATCCGCCGTCCACGTGTAGTCACGCCCGGCGCGGACGAGCCGGGCGCCGAGCGCCTCGGCGTGGGCGGCCACGGACGCCGGCATTTCCGGGTCCGCGAACACGGTCGGTTTGCCGGTACGCATAATGCCGGCTTTCTCGTAACCGATGGTTTCAACATCGTCGCCCAGCCATTCGCAATGGTCGAGCGACACATTGGTGATCAGCGACGCATCGGCAGCCACGACGTTCACCGCGTCGAGGCGGCCGCCCAGGCCGACCTCGAGGATGGCCGTGTCGACGTTCGCGGTTTCGAACACGGCAAGCGCCGCGAGCGTGCCGAACTCGAAGTAGGTCAATCGGGCCTCGCCTCGCGCCGCCTCGACGCGCTCGAACGCGGCAACGATCTCGTCGTCCGTTGCGAACAGGCCATTCACGGCGATGCGTTCGTTGTAACGAACGACGTGCGGCGAGGTGTAGGTGCCGACAACATTGTCGCGGGTCAGCAGCGCGCGCAGCATCTCGACACTGGAGCCCTTGCCGTTGGTCCCCCCAACGAGAATGACCCGGGCCGGGGGCTCGAGGTTCATCCGCCCCAGCACCTCCTCCACGCGCTCGAGCCCGAGGTCGATTTCGCTGGGAGACAGGGTCTCGAGACGGCGCAGCCAGTCCGGCAGCGGCAATCCGGGCGGTGACATCCGCGTCAGTCGGTCTCGAGCGGGCTCGGGCGGTGTTCGAACTTGGCGAGCAGATCGGCAATCTGGTCGCGCATCTGGCGACGGTCCACGATCATGTCGAGCGCGCCGTGATCGAGCAGGAACTCGCTGCGCTGGAAGCCCTCGGGCAGGGTCTGGCGCACGGTCTGTTCGATCACGCGCGGCCCGGCGAAACCGATCAGCGCATCGGGCTCGGCAATGTTCACGTCACCGAGCATGGCGAGACTGGCGGATACGCCACCGGTCGTCGGATCGGTGAGGACCGAAATGTACGGCACCCGTTTGTTGCCCAGCTGTGCCAGCGCTGCAGACGTCTTGGCCATCTGCAGCAGGGAGAACAGCGCCTCCTGCATCCGCGCACCGCCGCTTGCCGCAAAAGAGATCAGGGGCATGCCATTGTCGGCCGCATGGCGCGCGGCGCGCGAGAAGCGCTCGCCGACCACCGAGCCCATGGAGCCACCCATGAACGCAAACTCGAAAGCACAAACGACGACCGGGCGCCCGAGCAAGGCCCCGGTCGCCGCAACCAGCGCGTCTTTCTCGCCCGTCTTCTTCTGCGCCTGCGATATGCGGTCGCGATAGCGCTTGCTGTCGCGGAATTTGAGCGGGTCCTCCGGCTCGAGGTTGCCGAACAGCTCCTGAACCGACTCCGGGTCCAGAAACGCCTCAAGGCGCTGCCGCGCACCGATGCGCATGTGGAAATTGCACTTCGGGCAGACATGGAGATTGCGCTCCAGCTCGTTCCGGTACAGCTGCGCGTCGCAGCGCGAGCACTTGATCCACACACCTTCCGGCACCGAGCGCGTACGCTTTTCCGTGCTGATGCGCGACGGCATCAATTTCTCGAACCAGCTCATGCGCGCATCATATCCAAATTCCGCTACTGCCCCAATTCGAACGGTGCAGGAATGCCGAACGCATCGGGATAGAACACCGCTACCAGCGTCAGCCCGTGCGGCGGCGCCGCCACGCCCGCGCGGGTCCGGTCCCTGCCGGCCAGTAACCTCGCCGCCCATCCGCGATCCTCATCGCCGCTGCCGATCGCGACGAGCGTTCCCGCGATATTGCGCACCATGTGCTGCAGGAAGGCGTTGGCCGTGACGTCGAGCAGCACCCAGTCACCGTCGCGCGTCACGCGAATATCCGTGATCTCCCGCACCGCGTTCGACGCCTGGCAGCCGGCCGCGCGAAACGCCGAAAAGTCATGTTCACCGAGCAGCCCCTGCGCCGCCTCGTGCATGCGCCGGTGATCGAGATCCCGGTGAACCCACCAGGCCCGGCGACGGTGCAGGGCCGACCGCACGAGGCGGTTGAGAATCCGGTAACGGTAGCGCCTCGCCGTGGCCGAGAAGCGGGCGTGAAAGTCGTCGCCAACGGGTTTGACCCACGTCACGCAGATATCGTCGGGAAGATTGGTATTCGCGCCCAGCAGCCAGCCACGTTCGCTGCGCTCGGCGCGGGTATCGAAATGCGCCACCTGCCCGCTCGCATGCACCCCGGCATCGGTGCGCCCCGCGCAGGTGACCTCGACGGGCTCGTTCGCCACGTCGCCCAGTGCCTGCTCCAGCCGTTCCTGCACACCCAGCCCGGTGCGCTGGCGCTGCCAGCCGTTATACGCCGTACCGTCGTATTCGATGCCGATAGCTATGCGGTCGCTCAACCCGGCAGTGATTCCAGCAGTTGCTGCGCCTGCTGGCGCTGGGACTCATCGCCCTCGTCGAGAACTTCCTCGAGGATGCTGCGCGCCCCGCCCGGGTCGCCCATGTCCACGTAGGCGCGGGCGAGGTCGAGCTTGGTGCCCACCTCCGTCATCGTGCGCGCTTCGTGCAGGTCATCGCTCATGTCGTCCGGCGACAGCGACATTGTCGGCACTTCGGACGTCTCGTCGGAGTCGTCGAAGCTCGGGCGCACGTGCTCCACGGTTGCATCGTCGCGCGGCATATCCACGGTGTCGCCCATCTCGCTGACCTTGAGTGCCGCGGTCAGGTCGTCGAGATCGAGGTCGACGTCGGTGCTCGCCACGGCGGGCATTTCGCCGGTTTCGTCGAGGTCCATGTTGCCGGTGAAGACGTCCGGCGGCAGTGCCTCGGTCTTCGCAAAGTCGAAATCGGCGTCCTCGCTGAGGGTGCGCGAGAGCACCGTCTCGTCGTCGTCACCCCCCACGTCATCGTCCTCGTCGTCCAGAGACGCCAGCAGCGTCTCCGCCTCGTCGGGGATCACGTCCTCGTCATCCCCGGCATCCGTGGTCGTCTCGACCGCGAAATCCTCGGGCAGGATCTGCGTGCGCCCCGTGGCCTCGAGCAGGCTTTCGTCGAAGCCGATGTCGGTGTCGTCCTCGTCGGCCCGCTGCATCAACGGGTTCTGGCCCGTCTCGTCGGATGCGAGCCGCATTTCCGAGGTCCTCGACAATGCCTGCTCGATGTCGAGCTCCTCGTTGAGGCTCGTATCATCGGCGTCGAAACCTTCCTGTACGCCGGTCGCATCGGGATCGACTTCCGGATTCCGGCCCGTCGCCTCGGTGCTGTCTTCCGGCGTTTCGTCCAGGCTCGCCGGGTCCAGTATTTTCTGGCTCGCCGTGACGTCGTCATCGTCGACGTCGTCGAAATCCTCGATGTCGTCGAGCGACGCGACCTCGGTCTCCTCGTAGTCGTCCACGTCGAGGCCGAGTTCATCGAGATTGATCTCGGCGGTCTCCTCCGGTGACGGCGCCGGCTCGGCAGTGGATTCCTCAACAGCGTCCGGAATCGACGGTAACTCGGAGGTCGCATCAAGGCCGGAGAACTGGTCCTCGATGGCCGGGCTGTCGCGCTCCGGTTCCGCCGCGGGGAAGTCGAAGTCGCCATCGTCGCTGTCGGCCGCGCTCTTTTCCGGTTCCGGCTCTTCGTCGAACACGAAGTCAACGCCGTCGTCATCGTCGTCCGTTCCGGCGGCGTCTTCCTCGGCACCACTCAGGTCGATGACCTCCTCCGCGGTATCATCGCTGGCCGTGAAGTCGAAGACGTCGTCGTCCCCACCGTCCCCGCCGAGGTCGATGACTTCGTCGCCGCCCTCGTCGCTTGCGCCGAAATCCATGTCGAGAGCACCGCCCTCGTCGTCGGCATCGAAGGAGAGGTCAACGGCCTTCGTGGCACCGGCAACACCGGCGCCGGCGAACATGGCGTCGTCCGCGGCAATCTGCTGCCCCATGATGACGATCTTGTTCCATTCACCGTCTTCGTCGTCACCGGCAACCTGCTTGACGCGGGCAGCCGCGTCGACAAACGCGTCGCGATTGCCCCATACGAAATAGATCTCGCAGAGCTTGGTCAGGAGATCGAGCCTGTCCGGTTCGGCCTCGAGGGCGCCGTTGATCAGGTCTGCTGCCTGGTCATAGAGGCCGTAGGCCATGTGGAAATCGGCTTCCGCGATCGGGTCGCTCTGGTCGAGGTTGACCGCCGTCTCACTGCTGAACGTGTCTTCCATCGAGCCCAGTGCGCTCGTCTCGACCGTCTGTCCGGCGCCGCCCCCCTGCGGGCCGGGCGCGTCGACCGTATCCTCGTCGAGCGGTCCGATGCCCGTCGAACCCTGCTCCACGACGACGATCGATTCGTCCTCGCGCGAGGGCGCTCGCAGTGCCTCCGTGGACGACAACGCGGTATCGTCGAGATCGGGTGCCGACATGCCGGCACTGGTCCACTCTTCCTCGTCGTCCCGCCCACGGCGCACGAACCAGAACGCCACGGCGCCGGCCAGGAGCACGGCGCCGGCGATGATCAGGACCCACGTATTCGTGGCGATACCGATGATCCTGTCGAGCAGCGACGGCTCGGCCCGCACGGGCGTCGAAATCACGTTGCTCGGCGGCCGGATGGCGGTATCCGCCTCATCTTCGGCCGCGGCGTCGAGCGCCTCGGTCTCGCCGGGCTCGGCAAGCAACTCGTCCTCGGCCGACAGTTCGTCCTCGGCCACGCCGGTGTCGTAGCCGGCCGGCTCGAACGTGTCCGCTTCCGGCTCGTAGACTTCGCCGCGAATATCGGCAAGTTCCTGGCGCAGCCTGGCCAGTTCGTTGTCGCGAATCTGGATGAGGGACTGCTGCTCCGGCACATCGGCCGCCTCGAGTTCTGCGATCCGGTCGACCAGTTCCTGCTCGCGCGGCGATGCGCCGGGTTCCTCGGCCGTGGCCAGCGCATCGTCGGGTACTTCGGCAACGGTACCCGGGCCGACGGGTTCCTCGTCGGGCGGCACGAGCTGCAGGCTCGGGCGCGTCGTCGTTGCCGCCGGCTCTTCGCCTGCCGGGGCTGGTGCCGGCGCGCCACTCCACGCTGCATGCTGGCGCTTCGCTTCGTTCAACGCATAGGCACGATCGATACGGTAAATATCGTCGGCGCTCGGAATCCTCAATCGCGCACCTGCGCGCAAGATATTGATGTTACCGCCGAAGGCCTCGGGATTGGCCTCGTAGATGGCGAGCATCGTCTGGTTCATCGTCAGGCGGAAATCCGGACGGGCGCGGGACGCGATGCCCCACAGAGTCTCGCCGCGCTGTACGACATATTCGTCGCCGGCTGCCGTCTCGAACGGCAGATCCGGTTCGCCGCGCTGCGGTTTCGGCTCGGGGGCAGGTTCGGGCTCACTGCGGGGCGCCGGCGCCGGAACCGGACGGGGCCGCTCTGCAGGCGTCTCGGCGGCGGGCACCGGCCGCGGCTCGGCCTGGCGCTCGATGCGGCCGCTGTCGGCCGGTGCGCTGCGCTGGGGCGCCGTCACGGCCGGCCGGGTTTCCTCGGCCGGTGACGGTGCAAACGTGGGCGGATCGAGCAATACCGTGTACTCGCGCAACAAGCGCCCGCGTGACCACATCGCTTCGACAAGGAACGTGAGAAACGGCTCGGTTATCGGCTTGCTCGAGGTGACCCGTATGTAATTGCCCTCGGGCGAACCCGACCTCACGATCTCGAAGCGCAGATCCTGCAGGTAGTACGGCCGGTCGAGACCGTATCGCTCGAAGGTCTCCTGCGATGCGAGCCCGACCTCGAGGTTCTCGAGCTCCTCGGGCGTCGCCGACAGCAATTCGAT
>DATHRM010000184.1:0-9342 GCA_035465295.1 Woeseiaceae bacterium
GATGTTCTGCGGCAGGATGTCCTTGTAGGCGTATTTCAGTATGCCCTTCAGCCTGCCATCGTGATAACGCACGTCTTCGGGCAGGGAAAACGAAAATTCGATGATGCGGCGCGCGAGGAACGGCACCCGCGCCTCGAGTGATACGGCCATGCTGGTGCGATCCACCTTCGTGAGCACCATGCCCGGCATGAAGGTGTGAAAGTCGACGAGTTGCAGGCGCGTTCGTAGCGGCAGGTCGTCGCGCCAGTGCTGGCGATAATGCCACCAGTCGTCATAGTCGCGCGGAATTTCGAAGCGCTCGCGGTAACCGGCTTTCGCTGCCTCCGGCATGCCGTGCATGATTTTCGCCCACAGCGCCGGGCCTTTCGCGAACGCAACTTCGAGCACCTTTGTCATGCGGGTCATGGCGCTGCGACGCCCGAACGGCTTGCGCAGCCGGTAAGCGAAGCGGTCCATCGCGGCCGGCCACGACGGCAGTCGCTCGTAGCGCGCGAAGCGCGGGTAGGTTCGGTAGCCTCCGAACACCTCGTCGCCGCCGTCACCCGTCAGGACCACGGTTACGTTTTCCCGCGCCACTTTCGATACCAGGTAAGTCGGCATTGCCGATTCGTCGGCAAACGGTTCGTCGAACCATTTCTCGAGGTTCGGCAAGAGGTTGCCCGCGGCAGACTGCGACAGCATCCGCTCGTGATGTTTCGTGCCGAACAGCGTCGCAACTTCGCGCGCGTAAGGGGTCTCGGACTTTTCATCCGAATCGAAGCCGATCGAAAACGTCGATACGTCCGCTTCGAGACCCGACGCCGACGCGACGATAGTGCTGGAGTCCACGCCTCCGGACAGGAAAAAGCCCAGCGGCACGTCGGCAATCATCTGGTCGCGGACGGATTCGTCGATGAGGCTTCGAAGTTCCTCTGCAGCCTGGCCGGCCGAAATGTCGCGCGGCGTTTCGGGTACCGGGACGGACCAGTAACGTTCCGGTTCGGTCGCCTTGCCGGTTGCGGGATCGTAGACCAGCCGATGTGCCGGGGGCAGCTTGAAACAGTTCCGGTAAAGGGTCTTGGGAGCCGGCACGTAACGGTAGCCGAGGAAGTCGTAAAGCGCCGTTTCGTCGACCTCGAGATCCGTCGCATCGAGCGCCGCTTCGATAGCCTTCAGCTCGGAGCCAATGGCAAGCCGGCGCCCGTCGTAAAAATAATAGAGTGGCTTTATGCCGGGCCGGTCGCGGTACAGCCGCAGCTTGCGGTCCCGCGCATCCCACAGGGCGATCGCGAACATGCCATCGACGTGGTCGATGAAGCTCTCGCCCCACTCGAGGTAGGCTCGCAACAGCACTTCGGTGTCGGAGTGTGTCCGGAACGCCTGGCCCAGCTTCTCGAGTTCGTTTCTCAGGGCAATAAATCCATAGATCTCGCCGTTGAATACGATCCACGTCTCGCCGTCGTCGGCAAACATCGGCTGCATCGCGGCAGCGTCGAGGTCGATGATCGAAAGCCGCCGAAATCCCACGCGCACCGGCCCGTCGAGGTTCAGGCGGCCGTCATCGGGCCCGCGGTGTTCGATGGATGCGAGCGCGGCGGTGAAATCCCAGGCAGGATCCGTTCCGCCGACGAAGCCACACATGATGAGTTCCCTGTATCCCGGCGGTGCCGACAGCTTTGTACTGTATTCGCTTGCCCTGTGCCCCGCAACGCACGCGCCCCGGTCGCCGGCGAGCGTGATACGCTTGCGGCCTTCCGGGAAGCGGCGGCCGTCCATCGACATGCGAATCGCCCATATCAACATGGCCCGTGGTTATCGCGGCGGCGAACGCCAGGCCGAGCTGCTGATACGCAGCCTGGACAAGCTTGGCCAGGAACAGGTGCTTGTCGCCCGGCCGAATTGTCCGCTGGCGGAGCGGCTTGCCGATGCCGGCATCGGAATACGCGACTGCTCGGGGCTGGTCTCGGCCTTCCGCGCGACCCGCGATGTCGACGTCGTGCACTCGCACGAAGGGCGCGGCGTCTATGCCGCCTGGCTGCGCAACGAGGTCTCCGGTACCCCCTACATCATCACGCGACGCGTCAATAATCCGCTCGGTAACAGCGCGCTGACCCGCAGAGCCTACACGCGCGCATCCGCCGTCGCGTCGGTCGCCACCGACGTCGCGCGGATCGTGCAGGCGTTCGACGAGCGCGTGAAGAGCTGCGTCATTCACAGCAGCAGCAGCGGCTTGCCCGTGGATCCGCATACGGCCAGGGCCATCCGTGACGGCTTCCCGGGAAAATGGATCATCGGCAACGTCGGCGCGCTGGACAACGCCCAGAAGGGCCAGGAATACATCATCGAGGTCGCACGACGGCTGCAATCCTCGCATCCTCATTTCCAGTTCCTGCTGGTTGGCGGCGGCGACGACGAAGACATGCTGCGCGAGCTGGCCGCCGACCTGGCCAACGTGGCATTTGCAGGGTGGGTGGACAACGTGGGGGATTACCTCGCGGCGTTCGACCTGTTCATCCTCCCGTCCAACAAGGAGGGCATCGGCGGCATCCTGCTCGACGCAATGGATCGTGCCCTTCCCATCATTGCCAGCCGCGTTGGCGGTCTTCCGGAGATCGTGCACGACGGCGAGAACGGTATACTTATCGATCCCCGAAGCCCGGACCAGCTGGAAGAGGCCATCCTGCGTCTTTACGACGACCCCGACCTGCGGCGTGCGCTGGGCGCCCGCGGCAGGGAATTCGCCCGCGCCTTCACGGCGGACGCGATGGCCGAACAGTACCTCGACTTGTATAAACAGGCCACAGGCAATGAGTAACTTCTTTTACACTCGCGTACGACCACGCATCAAGGATTTCACGAGCGCGATCGGCATCAAGCGCAAGCGCGAGCGCGTTGTGAAGCTGCCGCCGGATTTCGACGACGAGACAACGCAGATTTTCAATGCCGTCAATCCGTATACGATGACGAGCCCGGAACGTGTGGCCGCATTGGTCGAGGCGGTGCGTTACGTCGTTGCAAACGACATCGCGGGAGATTTCGTCGAATGCGGCGTCTGGCGCGGCGGTTCGTCCATGGCGGCCGCGCTGGCCCTGAAGCAGCTGGGGGACCTGTCCCGCGAGCTCTGGCTGTACGATACCTACGAAGGAATGAGTGCCCCGACGGAGGAAGACGTCGACATCGGCGGCCAGTCCGCCGACACGAAGTTCTCCCAGCGCCAGCTGACGGAGGATTCGTCGGAATGGTGCCGTTCGCCCATAGACGATGTCCGCCGCAACCTCGAAAGCACCGGCTATCCTGTCGCGAAAGTGCACTTTGTCAAAGGCAAGGTTCAGGACACGATCCCCGGCGACATGCCGGCCGGCCCGATTGCCATCCTGCGCCTGGACACGGACTGGTACGAGTCGACGCGCCACGAGATGCAGCACCTGTATCCGCGTCTGGCGCCCAACGGCGTGCTCATCCTCGACGACTACGGATACTGGCAGGGTGCCCGCAAGGCGGTGGACGAATATTTTGCGGCCTACGGCATCCGCCCGCTGATGGGCCGGGTGGACTTTGCGGGCCGGATGATACTCAAGCCCTGATCCTTCCCCGACGGCTCAGTCGTCTTTCTCCTCCTCATCCTTGCTGCCGCCCCGGAACGCACCGATCTTGTCGTCCACCGACCGCAGGTGCAGGTCGCGCTGCGGGAACGGAATCTCGATGCCGTTCTCGCGCAATGCGCCGAGTATTTCCTCGTGCACGGCATGTGTCAGCGGCAAGCGATCCGCGAGCTCTCGCGAATACACATTCAGCCTGAAGTTCAGTGAGCTGTCGCCGAAGCCGATGAAATAGACCGTTGGTGGCGGCTCGTCGAGCACGACCGGCATCGCGAGCAGGGTTTCCTCCATCACGCGGTGCGCGAGCTTTACGTCGGAGCCGTACGAGATGCCGACGGGGATCACGATGCGGGTAATCGGGTCCGACAGCGTCCAGTTGATGACCTGGTCGGTGATGAAGGATTTGTTCGGGACGATGATTTCCTTGCGGTCCCAGTCCGTAATCGTCGTGGCCCGGATTCGCACGCGCGACACCGTGCCGGTCAGTTCGCCCACGGTAACGGTATCCCCGACGCGTACCGGCCGCTCGAACAGGATGACGAGGCCCGACACGAAGTTGGCGACGATTTCCTGCAGGCCGAAACCGAGACCGACGCTGAGCGCCGCCACGAGCCACTGGATCTGCGACCAATTCCAGCCGACGATATTCAGCACGGCGATCACGCCGACCGTGACGACGACGTAGCGCAGCAGGGTGTTGATCGCGTAGCGGCTGCCAGGCTGCAGGGTAATCCGCTGCAGCACCGCGATTTCCATCAATCCCGGAAGGTTGGCAGAGGCAATCGCCGTGACGCCGGCCACGAATACCGCGAGTAGCAGATCGGCCAGCGTGACGGGAACGGTCGTTTCCTGCCCGTCGATCATCGTCGTCTGCGACCAGAGGGCGACCTGGTCGAGCACACCCAGCGCCGGCACGACCTCGGACCAGATACCCCAGGCCGCGAGGGCACCGACGAAAACCAGCCCGGCATTCACCAGTCGCGTGGTCTGCTGGTCGACGGCGTCGAGGTCGAGTGGGGTGCTTTCGATCACGGGCGCCGCAGCGCCCTCCGCATCCTCGTTACCGTCCCCGGTAGCGGCAGCCTGCCTCGCCTCGTACTCCTTCATCGCGATCTGCCAGGCAATCTTTCGTTTCGTCAGCGCAAGCCAGCGCGTGACGACGAGATTCACGACGATGAGGACCAGGATCAGCCAGAACGTGTCGATAAGGTGGCCGGTCAGGGTTGCAGCCGTATACATGTAGCCGATCAGCGATGCCAGGCCCAGCAACAGCGGGCTACCGGCTCCCAGCGCATACCAGATCCAGCGGAAGCGGCTTACCCAGGTGGGCGCGTTTGCCGTGTAATAGGGCGCGGCAACGCCCGTCCGGGGGTGCAGTAATGCGTGGCCCACGCCGCTGAACATGATCGTCAGGACGACGAACGCGAGCCGCCCCAGGCTCTCCCGATACGCGGGCGTTGGCGCACCGTAAAGGAGTACCGCGACAAATATGACGGGTATGCCGATCACGGTCAGCCGGTCGAGCTGTTTGCGAATGACGGGCAGGCGTTCGGCACTCCAGCCGAAGTGCACCTGCATAACACCATTCCTGGCGCAGAGAATCCTGAACAACAGCGTGTTGTAGAGGAACGGCGCAACCACGTGGAGCGATGCGGCAACGGCTGCGGTGAAGTCCGTATGATGCGGGTTCCGTGTCAGTGCCCATCCAACGATCGCGAGCAGCAGCGGTAACGGCAGTACACGCGCCGCCGAGATTGCGAGTGCGCCGAGCGTCAGGCCGATATGGTCCGTCGAGGGCCGGCCTGTTTTTTCGTTCAATGCCTTGAATCGGGCTCCCAGTGGTCGCCGGGCGTAAAAAACCAACGCAAGCAGCAGCGCGGCCCCGGCTAACGGCAATGGACTGTACCTGCCCGCGTCTGCCAGTGAACTGACGGTCCTGGACCACGAAACCGGCGACAACGCCCAGGCAATGGCGGACCCGAGGTTCCCGACGTCCTTCAGCCAGAACGGCGATGCGCTCGGAATCCAGAGCAGGTTCTGGTCGAGGAACTGCTTGTATTCCTCGGCCGCGTCCAGCAGCCGACGCTGCGCAACGTCGAGGTCGCCCAGTGCACGGATATAAGTCGTATAGGTGCCTGCGACCTGGGCGAGAAGGTCGCGCCGGTTCCTGAGCAGGAGTTCCACCTCGTCGCGGACTTCCGCGATTTGCTCTTCGTCCGTCACGTCGTCGCGCACTTCCGCCATGACTTGTTCGACGCGCTCGTCGAGCGGCGTGAGTTCGCGCCGTTGCTCTTCGATGCGTACCTGCGCAAGACCGATGTCCGCCAGCGTTCGGCGCCGCTCGCGCACTTCCGCCCGGTATTGCGACACCTGCGGCAGGTTGCGCCGCTCCTCGACAAAAAGCCGGCCGATCGCCTGGGTGACTCCTCCGACCTCCAGTCGCTGCCGCGAGCGGGCCAGGTCCTCTTCGATATTCCGAGCCTTTTTCTCGATAGTCGACAATGCGCCGGTAACGCGCTCGATATCGCTCGCCACGGCGGGGAGTTCGCGTGTCAGCTCGACATTGCCTTCAGCGAGTTCTCGAACGACAGGATGCTTGCCGGCCGCCGCGAGTTCGGCGAGGGTCGTGTCCTGCAGCGCCTGCGTTGCCGTTATCTGCCGCTTCGCATTGACTGCGCCCTGCAACACTTCCAGTTCGCGCCGGAGGTTGGCCAGCGTACGGGCGGCTATATCGCGCTGCGCCCGCGTCAACTCGAGTCGTGCGTTGTTGCTGACGATCTCCTGGTCGAGCGTGTTGAGTTCCTCTGTCCTGGCGTCGAGCTTGAGTTGTGCGGCAAGCTTGCGAGCGTCGGTGAGCATGGCCGGTTCGCCCGGCGGCGGCGGTGATTCGATGATGGCCGCAAGTTCGTCCATACCGCTGCGGAGTTCATTGATCCTCGCGCGCGCTTTCGCTGGCCGGTCTGCCTGCGCTGCAACCTGGGATTCGAGTTCGGCCAGCCTCGCTTCCGCTGCGGCCATCTTGGCGAGCTTCGTGGCGAGTTCCTGTTCGAGCTCGGCTAATGGTGTTGATTCGGAGATACCCAGCGATGCGGCGGTCGGTGCAGCCGGCGTTCCTTTGTCCAGTTGATTGCGCAGCCTCTCGGTCTCTGCGGGGGCCGTCCGGACTGTCGCGGCGAATGCGGCGGCATTTTCGCGGGCAGATCTCGCGTTTTGCAGCTGCGCCTGCGCGTCGCGCAGCTGGTCGATGACCCGGGTGCGGGTGTCCTCGTCGAGTCCCTCGCGGGCTTCCACGGCCGCGATCGCCGATTCTATTTGTTCGGCGGAAACCGATCCGTCCGCCGCGAGCGGGGGAACCGGGGATTCGGCCCTGCCAGGGGTCGCTGCAAACGACGCGGCCATGAGAGCAGCCAGGCAGAAAAGTCGCCTGTACGAGCACGGGATTCGAGCGGATTGTCGTGTGGTCACCGGGTTTCCATGTATGCGTCGGCCAGCGCGCATTATAGGCAAAACATCTGGCGGCCCCCACGCGTTCGATGTTTTCGGGATCGCCCGGTATGCTCCAAACGCGGGGGGTTGTGCCCGCGAGTCAACCAGGCAAGGAGATAACGTGAACAGGATCAGCATCGCTAACCGGGACGAACTCGGCGACCGCAAGCCAGCGCATGCCCTCGTCGCCGGCGTGGACCTCGTGATCGTGCGTTTCGACGACCGCGTCTCGGTCCTGTACGGCCGCTGCGCGCACCGGGGCGCACTGATGGCCGACGGCTTCGTCGACGGCGACAACCTCATCTGCGGTGTGCATCACTGGGATTACCGGCTGGATACAGGCGTCAGCGAGTACAACAACTCGGAGACGCTGCACAAATTCAGCAGCTGGGTCGAGGACGGCAATGTGTTCGTCGACCAGGACGAAATCGCGGCCTGGGCGCAGGAGCACCCGCAGCCGTACCAGCGCGACGCGTACCAGGGCGCGTACCAGGACCCCACGGGCACCGCGGACGAGCCGCACGTCAAGTTCATCCGCAAGCTCGCGTCTGACGGATTGAGCAAGACCGGTCCCCATGGTCCTTCTGCAGCCATGGGCGTGTCGCGTAACAAACTGCCGAAGTGGGACGATATCCAGTTCGTCGTCGCCCAGCTGCACAAGTTGCCGTTGCTCGACGACGAACCTGTCGGCACCGCGGTTACGATCGGTGTCAATGCAAAGAAGCCCCTGAAACTCGACATGCCGTTATTCGTCTCGGATATGAGCTTCGGCGCCCTCTCCGAGGAAGCGAAGGTCGCGCTTGCCAAAGGCGCCGAGCTTGCGGGTACGGGCATCTGTTCCGGCGAGGGCGGCATGCTGTCCGACGAGCAGGAAGCCAACTCGCGCTACTTCTACGAACTGGCGTCGGCTCGATTCGGGTTTTCCTGGGAAAAGGTCGGCAAGGTGCAGGCGTTTCACTTCAAGGGCGGGCAGGGCGCCAAGACCGGCACGGGCGGTCACCTGCCGGGCAACAAGGTCACGGGAAAAATCGCCGAGGTCCGTGGCCTCGAGGAAGGCGAGGCGGCGATATCGCCGGCGCGGTTTCCGGACTGGACGTCGACGGCACAGTATGCCGAATTCGCCGCCGAAGTCCGCGAGCGGACCGGGGGCATCCCCGTCGGTTTCAAGTTGTCGGCGCAGCATATCGAGAAGGACATCGACGCGGCTCTCGAAGTCGGGGTCGATTACATCATTGTCGACGGCCGCGGTGGCGGCACCGGCGCAGCACCGCTCATTTTTCGCGACAATATTTCCGTGCCGACGATCCCGGCGCTGGCAAGAGCGAGGAGACACCTCGATGCCTGCGATGCCGCCGGCGTGACGCTGGTCATTACCGGCGGGCTGCGGCACCCGGCCGACTTCGCCAAGGCGCTCGCGCTCGGCGCCGACGCGGTCGCATTGTCCAATGCCGCCATCCAGGCCATAGGCTGCCTCGGAATGCGCGCCTGCCACACGAACAACTGCCCGGTCGGCATCGCCACGCAGAAGGAGCACCTGCGCGCGCGCCTGCCCGTCGATATCGCGGCCGAACGCCTCGCGCGTTTCCTCGGCGCGTCCGTCGAGCTGATGACAGTGCTGGCCCGGGCGGCCGGGCACGATCACCTGCGCAAATTCTGCAGGGAAGACCTCACGACGTTCAGCACCGACATGGCACGGCTGACGGGAATTCCCTACGGGGGCATCAACCCGCCCTGACGCGCCCGGAACGTCCCCGCCGACTCGGCAAACACGTATTCTCCGCCGCGAATCGGGGCGCTACGATTTCGCGGTCAATCGCGCCGTCGAGGCCGGAACGTCAGGAGATTCTCCATGGATCTGACCGCCCAGTGGACAGGTATCGCGGCAATAGCCGTGTTCATCCTGGCCTATGCACTCGTAATCACGGAAGAGTACACCAGCCTCCGCAAGTCCAAGGCCGTTATTCTCGGCGCGGGCATCATCTGGGCGATGATCGGGTTCCGGTATGCGCAAGGGGGCATGGGCCACGAGGCCGAGGAGGCGATCGGGGAATTCGTGCTCGAATTCGCCGAGTTGTTCCTGTTCCTGCTCACGGCCATGACCTACGTGAATTCGATGAGCGAGCGCAACGTATTCAATGCGCTGCGGGACTGGCTCGTGCGCCGCAACCTGACCTACCGGTCGCTGTTCTGGATCACCGGGTGCCTGGCTTTCGTGCTCTCTCCGCTGATCGACAATCTGACCACGGCGCTGGTCATGTGCGCGGTAGTACTTGCCGTC
>DATHRM010000185.1:0-19277 GCA_035465295.1 Woeseiaceae bacterium
GCCCCTGCATGCGCGCGACCTTCCCGGCAATCGCGCGTCGCAGGGTCGGTACGCCCGGCATCGGCGCATACTGGTTGGCGCCGCTTCTCAGGTAATGATCGATGCGGTCGATGAGCTCGGCGGGCGGTTCGAACCCGGGGAATCCCTGCGACAAATTGATCGCTTTGCAGTCGATGGCCAGTTGGCTCATGACCGCGAAGATCGTCGTGCCGACGTCAGGCAGCTTGCTGGATAACGGGCTTCTCATAGGCAGGCGACAATGACACCCGCATGTTCAGCTTGTCAATCAGCGCCCCGGCCGTGCAACCTCCGCGAGTTTTGTTACCCTGTATGGAACAAACACATGAGGGGGGTAACATGGACAGACGACGATTTTTACAGTCCTCCGTCGCGGCAAGCGTAATGGCCGCGCTGCCGGCGACGCAGGCGCGGGCCGCACTGCAGGCTCTGCTGCAGATCAGCGGCGACGTTCGCGCCGTGACCGGCGACCGGAACGAGATAATGCTGGAACGGGCGGCGGTACAGGAACTCGCGGACAGCTTGCGCGGCAACCTGCTGCTGCCGGGAAACCCGGGCTACGACGTAGCCCGGCGAGTGCTGAACCAGTCGATCGATCGCCATCCGGCTCTGATCGTCCAGCCGACCGGCGTTGCGGATATCCAGAATGCCGTGACATTCGCGCGCGAGCGGCAGTTGTTGCTCGCCGTTAAATGCGGCGGCCACAGCTACGCCGGCAAGTCCACTTGCGACGGCGGCATGCAAATCGACCTGTCACTGTTCAGGCACGCGCGCGTGGATCCGGGTTCACGAACGGCGTATGTTGCCGGCGGCAGCCTGCTGGCGGCGCTCGACCACGAAGCGATGGCGCACGGCCTGGTAACGCCTGCCGGGACCGTGTCCCATACCGGCGTCGGCGGGCTGAGCACGGCCGGCGGTTTCGGGCGCATATCGCGCCGCTTCGGTTTGACGCTCGACAACATCAAGGGCGTCGACATCGTCACGGCCGACGGCAAACTCGTGCACGCGAGCGCCGAGGAAAATCCCGACCTGTACTGGGGTGTCCGCGGTGGTGGCGGCAACTTCGGTATCGTGACGACTTTCCAGTATGCGCTGCACCCGATGCAGCGCCAGGTCATCGGCGGCGAAGTCGTGTTCCCGCTCGACCGCGCGCGCGACCTCATGCACTTTTATGCCGATTTCTCCCGGCGGGCACCCGACGACCTGTACATCGATCTCTACGTCAACGCCACGGCAACCGGCGAGGGCAGCGGCGCCGGGCTCCATGTTTGCTATTCCGGTCCCGAAAAAGACGCGGAGAAAGTCCTTGCGCCCATCAAGAAGCTCGGCGAACCGGCGTTCACCAACCTTGGACCGGTCGACTACGTGGCCATCCAGCGCAGCTGGGACTACGCCGACTTCCGCAATATCGGCGAGTACCTGAAGAGTGGATTCGTCAACGAATACCCGGACAGCATGCTGGATGCGGCGATTGCCGGGTTCGAGCCGGATCCCCGGCGCAATACGATGCTGTATTTCCAGCAGTCCGGAGGTGCGATCAGCCGGGTGCCCACCGATGCGACCGCATTTCCTCACCGCAACGCGCTGGCAGCCATGATGGTCCTGACCAGCTGGCCGCTCGATACCGACGGTTCGCCCCACATCGATTACCTGGGGGACTACTGGAGCACGATCGAACCGCGGACGGACGGGTTCTACACGGTCGACGTGTCCAACCAGGCACAGGAATACGTGAACAGGAATTTCCAGGGCAACTTCCCGCGGCTGCTGAAGGTGAAAAAGAAGTACGACCCGGAAAATCTTTTCCGGCTCAACGCGAACATCGCGCCGGCCTAGGACGATCTACTGGGCGGACCAGCCGCCGTCGACCGGCAGTATCGCGCCGGTGATCGATGCGGCGGCGTCCCCGCAGAGGAAGATTGCGAGTTCGGCGATCTCGTCGATCTGCACGAACTTCTTCGTCGGTTGCGCGGCGAGCATGACGTCGCGCACCACTTCTTCCTCGGTGATGCCGCGGGCTCGTGCCGTGTCCGCGATTTGCCCGGTGACGAGCGGCGTCTCCACGTAGCCCGGCGCAATCGAGTTCACCGTGATGTTCTGTTGCGCGAGTTCGAGCGCAACCACCTTGGTGAGCCCGGCAATGCCATGCTTTGCGGCGACGTAAGCAGCCTTGTACGGCGACGCGACCAGCGCGTGCAGGGAAGAGATGTTGATAATCCGGCCCCAGCCTGTCGCCTGCATGTGCGGCGTCGCGGCGCGGATCGTGTGGAACGAAGACGACAGGTTGGTGGCAATGATGTCGTCCCATTTCTCCGGCGGGAAGTCCTGGATCGGCGAGACGAACTGTATGCCGGCATTGTTGACGAGTATGTCGAGGGCGCCGAAGCGGGCGGCGGCTTCGTCGACCATCGCGGCGATCTCGGCGGGCTGGATCATGTTGGCAGGCGAAAAGACGACATCCCCTGACCCGGCGTCCGAGACGGACCGGACCGCCGCCTCGACCTGGTCCTGGTCGCCGAGGCCGTTCACCATCACGTTCGCCCCGGCCGCGGCCAGCCTGCGCGCGATGCCGAGGCCGATGCCGCTCGTCGATCCCGTGACTATCGCGGATTTGCCCGTGAGAAATTCGCCGTTCCCGATGTTCATGTTACTCACGTCCGATGCGCTCATTTTTCCCAGTCGTTCGCCAGGTACCTTGCACTGATCAGGAAAAGAATAGCAGCAATCAGGTAGAAGCTCGTGCCGGTCAATATGGCGTAACGCAGCGAGTCGTCGCCGAACCGCGCCCCGAGGTTGTCCGAAATCAGGCCGAGCGCGACCGTGCCGGCGCCGATGCCGATCAGGTTATTGATGAACAGGAAGATCGCCGACGCCGTGGCGCGCATCGTCGGCGGCACGACATGCTGGATCGCCGACAGAACCGGGCCGAGCCAGGCGAGTCCGAGCCCCGTCGGGATCAGCAGGGCAAAGAAGGTCATCGTCAGGTTCGGCGAGAGTATCGCCACCACGTAAAGGGGGATCGTCGCGAGAAAGGCGATGGCCGGAATGATGACGTAATTGCCGCGCTTGCCGGCGCCAAAGCGGTCCGCCATGTAGCCGCCCGCCCACGTGCCGGCGATGCCGCCGATCAGCAGGATCGAGCCGAAAATCAGCGACGCCTGGAGCAGGTCGAGGCCGAAGCTGCGCACGAAGAAGGATGGCAGCCAGAAGAACAGGCCGTAGCCCATCATCGACGAGGCAGCCGCCCCGAGCGAGATGATCCAGAAACTCGGTTTGTCCATCAGCAGCCGGACGATCTGCACGAGCGTCGGTGACGGGGCGTCGGGGCCTTTGGCGTCGTACTGCCCGCGCGGCGGTTCCGCGACGGTCAGCTTGAAAATCGGCGCGATCAGGATGCCGGCGATGCCGACCGCGAAAAACGCGAAGCGCCAGTCGATGATCGACGCGATGTAGCCGCCGAACAGGATGCCCAGCGCGCTGCCGATGGGGATGCCGAATGAATAAACGCTTAGCGCGCGTGCACGCTGGTGCGACGGGAAGTAATCCGCGATCAGGGAGTAGGCCGGGGCGACGCCGCCGGCTTCGCCGACGCCGACCCCGAGGCGGGCGAGAAACAGCTGCCAGAAATTGGTGGCGAGACCGCAGGCCGCGGTCATGCCGCTCCAGATCGTCAGCGCGGCCGTCATGATCCAGGTTCGCTTCCAGCGGTCGGCCAGAATCGCCACGGGAATGCCGAGACCGGTATAGAACAGCGCGAACGCCAGGCCGCCCATCAGGCCGAGTTGCGTGTCGGTCAGCCCGAGATCCGCCTTGATCGGTACGGCAAGGATGCCGACGATCTGGCGGTCGATGAAATTGAAGGTGTAGACGACGACGAGAATGAACATGACGTAGGCGCGATAGCCCGGCGATTTCGGGTCCATTCTCATGGCGGTGCCTTATATGAAACCAGAAAAGTCGCGGCGGGCCGGAAGAGGGGGAGCTTCCGGCCCGCCGCAGGACGATCAGAATACGTATTCGACCGTCGCGGTTACAGTCCTCGGCGGGCCATAGAATGCGGTGACGTTGCCCTCGAGACCGAGGGTCGGGAAGTTGTAGCCGGCAACCTTGTATTCCTCGTCGCCGAGGTTCTTGCCGTGCAAACCGACGCGCCAGTGGCCGTCGTCGTCTTCCCATACGATGCTGAGGTCCCAGAGCGTGAAGGCTTCCTGGTCCAGGAGTTCGTTCGGGAACTCGAACTGGCTCGCATCGTCGCGATACGCGAACGACGGGATGAAGAAGAACTGGCCGCCGTTACCGAACAGGGAGAGCGGGCGCTCGTAGGTCAGGGCACCGCTTGCGGTCCATTCCGGCGTATTCTGGAAGACCGCCTGATCCGAGACGTCCTGGCCAAAGGCATCGATAAACTGCGTATATTCGGCATCGAGCCAGCCGACCGCCCAGCGGAACGACCAGTTGTCATTGGCGCGGAAGCTGCCCTCGAGTTCGACGCCGGGGATTTCCGCCGCGCCGGCGTTGGTCGTCACGCCGGTGAACGTGTCGACAATGCCGTCGCCATCGGTGTCGGTGCCAATCGAGCCGGGAACCTGCACGTCCTCGTAGTCCGCGAAGAACACGGCGATGCTGGACATCAGGCGGCCGTCGAGCGTGTTTGCGCGCCAGCCGAGTTCGTACGACGTAACGGTCTCCGGCAGGAAGCGCATGAACTCGAAGATTTCGTCGTCCGATACCGTGCCGTCGCCGTCGAGGTCGGGCGCGGCCGAGGTCTGGCCACGCGGGTCGAAGCTGCCGCCCTTGAACCCTTCGGAATACGACAGGTACACGCTGTGTTCGTCATTGGGCATCCAGTTGACGGACGCGCGCGGCGTGAATTCCGTCCACTCCTCGCTGCCGTCGAAGTCGGACGTCGTCGCGATGACGACCGCGTCGCCGCCGAATGTCGGCGATACGCCGCCGACAAAGGTGCGCCTCAACACGCGCGAAGAGCGCTCATCCGCGGTATAGCGGCCGCCGACCGATACGCTCCAGAAATCATTGAGATCGTAGGAGAAGTCTGCAAACAGCGACCAGGTGTCGGTATCCACGTCGCCCACCGTGTTGGCATTCAGTCCCGGCGCGCCGAGCAGGTCGCCTGTAGGTCCGAGCACGACGTCAAAGTCGTTGTAGGCATTTGCGTCGAGGAGATAGTAGCCCATCACGCCGTTCAGGCGCTCGCCGCTGTACAACAACTGCAGTTCGGTCGAGAATTGCTCGTTCTGGTACGTGACGGGCACGTCGAGATCGTCCACCGCCAGGCTGTCGAAGTCGATGGGTGACCAGGTCTCGTCCTCGCGGTCGGCGATGATGGCTTTTGCCATCCAGGTATCGCTGATTTCCCATTCGGCCAGGAGCGAAACGCCCGACATCTCGACGTCCTGTTCGGGTACGTTGAGGCCGCCGCGGGTATCGAAGACGTCATCCAGGACCGGCGCGTCGGAGACGTTGGCGTCGGTCAGCCGGTGGCCGAACTTGGGGCTGGAATCGTCCTGGGTGTGGTCGCCGGACAGGCTCAGGAACAGGCTGTCCGTCACGTCCCATTCGATGGTTCCCCGGAATCCCAGCACGTCCTTGTCGTATTGCTCCGTGCCGAGCGTCAGGTTGTCGCCGTAGCCGTCGCGCGTGAACGCTGCGATCGTGCCGCCGATCCGGAAGCTGTCGGTCAACGGCGTCGATGCGGTCACGAGGCCGTCGAGCTGGCCGTACGTGCCGGCCGAGCCCTTGACCCGCACCATCGGGTCGGCGTCGATGCGTTTTGTTACGTACTTGATGGCGCCACCGATGGTATTGCGGCCGTAGAGGGTGCCCTGCGGACCTCGCAGCACCTCGATCCGATCCACTTCATACAGATCGAGCACGGCAGCGTGCGGCCGGTTGAAGTACACGTCATCGACGTACAGGCCGACACCCGATTCGAATCCCGCGACCGGATCCTGCTGGCCGACGCCGCGAATGAACGCCGACAGTGTCGTGTTCGTACCGCGCGAGACCTCGAGCGTGACGTTCGGGCTCTGTTTGGCAATGTCCACGATGTCGACGGCACCGACGCGCTCGAGGTCTACGCCACCGAGGACCGAAATCGACAGCGGCACTTCCATCAGCGATTCCTCGCGGCGCCGAGCCGTGGTGACGACGATCTCGTCGATCGTCCTGTCCGCCCCGCTTTGCTGCGCCTGTGCCGGCTCGGCAACCGCGAACAGGGACAAAGCCGCTGCTGCCAGGCTGGCGCCGGCCAGTGCGGGCAAGCGCCGGTCCGGGTTGATGAAAATGGTGTTGTCTTTGAACATTTGAACCCCCTTGGTGCTCGATGCATATCTGAAGTTAGTCATTGCTCTGTTGCTCCAGCTCGTCGGCAAAATCGACGAGCGTTTGATTGAATCGCTGCGGTTCTTCGAGGTGCGGCGCATGGCCGGACGCCGAAAAACGTACGCGCCTCGACTGCGGGATGTGTTCGTCCATCCAGACCGCCGCTTCCTCCGTGTAGATCTGGCTGAGTGCGCCGTAGGTGATCAGGGTGGGGACATCGATTTTCTGCACGGTATCGACGAAGTCTGCGTGAACGAGGGCGTCCCAGAGATTCGTCATCGACTCGATATCGTTGTCGCTGACGAGTTCGAGCATTTCGTCGATCAACTCGCGGCGCTCGATGGTCATTCCGCTGGCGAATACCATCGGCACGTAAGCGCGCGTGAACGCGCGCCAGTCGTCGCGCATTCTGGACAGGTCGATGTCGACGTCGTAGAGATGCGTACCGGCGCGCAGACCGTGCTGCCAGCCGTTGCCGTTCAGGACTCTCGGTACCATGTCGATCGTCACTATCCCCCTGATGCGGCCGCGCTGCGGCCCCTCAACCGTTTGCCACGCTATAAGTGCGCCCATCGACCAGCCGACAAGGATCACGTCGGTGAGGTCCAGTTCGACGAGAAGTTTCTCCAGGTCGCTGGCGAGGGTGTCGATACCGTCGCCCCTGGCGAACTTCGTCGAACGGCCGTGTCCCCGCATGTCCGGAACGACGATCCGGTAGCGGTCGGACAGTTCGCGGCGCTGTTTTCTGAACGCGTCCCTGCCGAGGCTCCAGCCATGCAGGAACACCATGGCCGGCCCGCTGCCCTGGTCATCGAATTCGAGCGTTCCCCCGCCGTTGAGTTGTAGAGTCCTCACGCCCCGCCGCTTACTATCCGAGTGACGGAACGATGGATCTCTCGGGGAGAGCCAGCCCGTACCGATGCACAATCACTTGTCTGGTCGCGGCCGAGTATGCAATATTGTGAAACATGAATCAACATTCAACTTCTGACAAGCTGCCGAAGACCAAGCGCGGCCGGAAGACCCGCGAGAAGCTGCTGCACGCGGCGGAAGCGGAGTTCGGCGAGCGCGGCTTCCCCGAGGCTTCCATCGCCAGCATCACGCAGCGGGCCGGCGTCGCGCTGGGTACGTTCTACGTGTACTTCGAGAGCAAGGAAGCCATTTTTCGGGCACTCGTCTCGTACATGGGCGAGCTGACGCGGCAGTGGATCGGGGAGCGCGTCGCCGAATCCCCGGACCGGCTGACGGCCGAGCGCCGCGGTGTCGAGGCGTTCATCGAGTTCGTGCGGTCGCACCGAAACCTGTATCGCGTCGTCTCCATGGCGCAGTTCGTCGCCGAAGACGCGTTTCGCGAGTACTACCTGGTATTCGCGAGCGCCTACGAGGAAAACCTCAAACGCGCCGCCGAGGCCGGGGACATTCGTGAAGGCGACCGCGAGGTCTGGAGCTGGGCGCTGATCGGCATGACCGTGTTCCTCGGCATGCGCTTCGCCGACTGGGACGAAGAGCGGCCGGCCGCGGAAGTCGCGGCCGCCGCCTCCGAGCTCGTGGCGAAAGGCATGGCGAAAAATCGCTAGACAGGTACTCGAGATGTTCGACCGGATTCCCGATATCACCGCGCAGCGGGCAATGCTCAAACCGGATGCGGTTGCCTTCCGCGACCTCGCCCGCGGCACCACCCTGACGTATCTCGAACTCGAGAAGAACGTGCAGTCGCTGGCGGGCTTCCTGCACGCAGGCGGCGTGGGCGAGGGTGATCGTATTGCCGTACTGTGCCGGAATCGCGTCGAGTTCTTCGAATTGTTGTTCGCCGCCGGCAAGCTGGGCGCCGTCCTCGTGCCGCTCAACTGGCGCATGCCGGCCGGCGAGCTGGCGCCGCTCGTCGACGACGCGGCGCCGAAATTTCTGTTCTTCGGCGAGGAAGATGCTGCCGTGGCGCAGGCGCTCGGCAATGACGGCACAGAACGTGTCGGGCTCGACGACGATTCCGGGGCGGGCTACGCGGCGCGCAGGGCAGCTGCGGAGCCCTTCGCCGGCAGAGCCTTCTGGGGCGGGAACGATACCTGGTACCTGATCTACACGTCGGGCACGACGGGCAAGCCGAAGGCGGTTGTGCAGACGCCGGCGATGGCACTCGCGAACTACGTCAATATTCGCCAGGCCATGGCGATTTCCGGCGAGGACACCTGCCTCAATTATTTGCCGCTGTTCCATACCGCGGGAATCAACCTCGTCACATTGCCGACACTGATCGAGGGCGGCGAGATCCTCGTGATTCCCGGTTTCGACGTCGACCGGGTCGTCCGGCTGCTGGCCGACGGCGTGCTCGATACGTTTTTCGCCGTGCCGGCTGTTTACCAGCAAATCAGCCTGCATCCTGCGTTCCGGACGCTCGACCTGGGCAGGGTTCGCAACTGGGGTTGCGGTGGCGCGCCAATGCCGGATTACCTCATCCAGTCCTACCTGGAGCGCGGCGCACGTGTCTGCAACGGCATGGGGATGACCGAGACGGGGCCGACGGTCTTCATCATGGACACGGCCATGGTCGACAAGAAGATCGGCTCCGTCGGCAAGCCGCAGGTGCTGGCGCGTGTGCGGCTCGTCGGGCCGGACGGCGACGACGTGGAGCAGGGCGAGGAGGGCGAATTGTGGTTCGCCGGCCCCGGCATAACGCCGGGCTACTGGGGCAACCCGGAAGCGACCCGCGACGCCTTCGCCGACGGTGGCTGGCTGAAGAGCGGCGACATCGGCCGGCAGGATGCGGACGGCTATTACTACATCGCCGGCCGCATCAAGGAGATGTTCATTTCGGGCGGCGAGAACGTGTATCCGGCCGAAGTCGAGAACGTGCTGGCCGCGCATCCCGACATCCTCGAGGCCGCGGTCGTCGCGGTACCGGACGAAAAATGGGGCGAAGTCGGCCGCGCGTACCTGCTGCCACAGCCCGGACACGAAATTCCGCCGGCGAGCGACATTACCGTTTACTGCCGCGAGCGCCTCGCGGCCTACAAGGTGCCGAAGGAGTATGTAAGCGTGCAGGAATTTCCCCGGACCGCCGCCGGCAAAGTCCAGAAACACCTGCTGGCTGCCGGAGACGCCTCATGACGGGGAAGGCGGACACCCTCGTGCTCGAGAAGGTCTTCACCCAGGCAGACTTCGATGCATTCGCCGAACTCTCGGGCGACGACAACCCGATTCACGTCGACGAGGCCTTTTCGTCGATGACGCGTTTCGGCCGCACCGTGTCGCACGGCATGCTGCTTGCGACGGTTCTCCGGGGGATGCTCGACCGGCTGGTGCCCGGTGCGCGCCAGGTGGAGCAGAAGCTGATGTTTCCCTCGCCGACCTACGCGGGCGATGCCATGCGATTTGCCGTCGTTCGCAGGTCGGACGACGGTCGCCACGTCGTGGCCGACGTAAGCTGTGAACGCATCGACGATGGCGTTATCACCTGCGCGGGCGAGGCCACGTTGCTGCGCGCCGAGTCTCGGTAATGCCATTCGCGGTCGGCCAGACAGCGGAGATGACGCGCGCGTTCAGCGCCGCGGACGTCGCCCGCTACGTGGCGCTCGGCGGTCACGAACCGGCCGCCGGCGAGGTGCCCGAGCCGCTGGTGAATGCATTGTTCTCACGGCTCCTGGGGGTCGAACTGCCCGGCCAGGGCACGAATTACCTGAAGCAGGAAAGCGCGTTTTTCGACGCGGCCCGGATCGGTGAAACGCTGACGGCGAGCGTCGAGATCACGCGCCTGCGGCCGGACAAGGACCTCGTCGACCTGCGCACCCGCTGTGTCGGCGCGGCGGGCAACCTGGTCAGCGAAGGCCGGGCGCTGGTGTACGTGGCGGACGTGACGGCCTGATGGAGCCGAATGCGTGCTACCTTGGCCCGGCAACTGCTGCTATTATGCTGCAACGCAGCAATCCAACCCGGGCGGATACGGCGATGTCAAAACCACGAATCATTCGCAAGTACGCAAACCGGCGCCTGTACGATACCGAGGCGAGCCGGCACATCAACAAGGACGATGTGCGCGAGCTGATCGCGTCGGGCGAGGATGTACGAATTGTCGACGAAGGCAGTGGCGACGACATCACGCGCAGCGTGTTGCTGCAGCTGGTGGCCGAACAGGAACTCGGTGGCAAGCCGGTGCTTTCCGACCAGATGCTGACGCAGATCATCCAGTTTTACGATCACCCGATGCAGGGCATGCTCGGCAGCTACCTGCAACAGAGTTTCGAGACCTTCCTGCAGCAGCAGTCGTCCCTCCAGGAACAGATGCAGGAGATGATGAAGAACGGCCCCTTCGCCGTCATGAAAGACGTGGCGAAGCAGAACATGGAAGCATGGCAGGCCATGCAAAAAGCATTTCTGGATACCAAAGCGAAGAAAGACGATGAGTGAAGAACACGAGAAGAAACGCCTGTTGCCGCCGGACAAGGCGCGCGAGATCGATCATCGGCTGCGCGGCCAGCTGGCCGTTGCCACCCGCGGCGTGTCGCCGGTTGACGTAGCCGCCGCCGTCGTCGACTGGGCGGGGCACCTGGCGTTGTCGCCGGGCAAGCTGTTGTCGCTGGCCGAGAGTCTTGCGCGCAATGGCGTCGAACTGGCGAAAATCGGCACCGGGGCAATCAAGCCCGATACCGACGGACTGCCGCCGATCATGGACCGCCGGATGCTGTCGGAAGACTGGCAGCAGTGGCCGTTCAACGTCTTCGCCCACGGGCACCGGCTTGCCAAGGGGCTCGCCGTGGAAGCCACGACCGGGGTCGACGGGGTCAGCAAGGATCACGAACTGCTGGTCAGTTTTCTCGCCAACCAGATCGTCGAGATGGCGTCTCCGGCGAACGTGCCGGTGACCAATCCCGAATTCATTACGACGACGAAAGGCGAGCGCGGCGCGAACCTGAGACGCGGCGTACACAACCTGGCGGAGGACATGCGGCGCAAGCGCAGCGGCGAGCTGCCCCAGGGGCTCGAGAATTTCGTCGTCGGCAAGGATATCGCCGTCACGCCCGGGAAGGTCGTCTACCAGAACCGGCTTTTCGAACTGATCCAGTACAAACCGCAGACGGAAGAGGTCGTTTCCGAGCCGGTTCTCATCGTTCCCGCATGGATCATGAAGTACTACATCCTCGACCTGTCGCCGCGTAACTCGCTGGTACGCTACCTCGTCAGCCAGGGCAAGACCGTGTTCATCATGTCGTGGAAAAACCCCGACGAGAGAGACCGCGATCTCGGCATGCACGAGTACCTGCACGAGGGCGTCATGACGGCCATCGATGCGGTCAGCACGATTGTCTCGAACCGCAAGATCCACGCCGTCGGTTATTGCCTCGGCGGCACGCTGCTCGCGATCGCGGCCGCTTACATGGCGCGGGAACGGGACGACCGCCTGAAGACCATGACCATGTTCGCGGCGCAGATCGACTTCCGCGAGGCCGGCGAGATTACGACGATGCTCGGCGAGGGCACGTTTACGTTTCTCGAGGCGCTGATGCGCAAGCAGGGCTACCTCGCGATGGAAAACATGACGGGCGCTTTCGCGTCGCTGCGCGTGTCGGACCTGGTCTACGACCCGATGTTCCAGCGCTACCTGCTCGGCAAGGACCGGAGCCTCAACGACCTGATGGCGTGGAACGAAGACGGCACGCGCATGCCGTACAAGATGCACACCGAGTACCTGCGCAACTGCTACATGGAGAACAACCTCGCGGAGGCCCGCTACGAGGTCAACGGCAAGCCCGTCTGCGTCGGCGATATCCAGGTACCGGCATTCGTGCTGGGTACGGCTACGGACCATGTTGCGCCCTGGAAATCCGTCTACAAGGCGATGCGGCTCATGAACAACGAAATGACCTTTGCACTGACCACCGGCGGCCATAACGCCGGCATCGCCTGCGGGCCGGACCACCCGCGCCGCAAGCACTGGATCGCGACGCGGCAGCCGGGTGACCTGTATACCGATCCGGATGAATGGCAGGCGCAGAACGAACTGGTCGATGGCTCGTGGTGGCCGGCCTGGGACGCCTGGCTCGACGCCCGCAGCAGCGGCAGAAGGAAAGCGCCGTCGATGGGCAAGCCGAAGGCGGGTTACAAGCCGCTGCGCGATGCACCCGGCGTCTATGTCTTCGGCTGATTTTTGCGGTGCATACAGGATTTTCCGCGCGGATTCGTCTGTCCGCGCCTGTAACCGCGTTTTATGGGATTTCTAACTAACTGTTTTAAAACAATAAATGGCGACGACATAAAAATCGAAAAAAATTGTTGCAACGCAGCAATCACGGGGTTATACTGCACCGCAACAAACACCCCAACAGGAGTAAACCACCATGATCGACATCCAGAAGCAGTTCAGCGAACAGCTCGAACAGGTTACGCAGTACCAGAAGGAAGCCGTCGAAAAGCTGCAGGCCAAGAGCGCTGCAGGCGTCGACAGCTGGGAGAAGTTCGCTCGTTACAACATCGCCGTGATGAACGACGTCGTCGACTTCACGGTCGAGCAGGCACGCCTGGCCGCGAAGGCCTCGGAGCCGGAGGAGTTCTTCAACAAGCAGATCGACAACGCTTCGGCTTTTGCCAAGGTCGTAGAAGGTCGTACGAAGGAATACATCGACATGCTGTCAGCCGCTGCCTCGACCGCAACGGAAGAGCTGCAGGAAGCGACCAAGGAAAACGTCGTAAAAGCTGTCAACACGAACAAGAAGAGCGCCTGAATCCCCCCTCAGATACCGTAATTGGATCTGTGTCACAGCGGGCGGCGGAGTACTACTCCGTCGCCCGTTTTTTTGTGCCCGCGCGGGGCAGCGCATGACGGGCGTCGACCGCAAGCTCGTGCTGACGCGGATCGACGGGCCTGTCGCCACTCTCACCCTCAATCGCCCTGACCGGCACAACAGCCTGGTTCCCGAGCTGCTCAGGGAGTTCGGCGACGCGCTTGCGCGCTGCGAATCGCAACCGGACGTGGGCGTGCTCGTCGTGCGTGCCGCGGGCCGGTCGTTCTCGACCGGTGGCGACCTGCGCGGTTTCCGGGAACACGAGGCGGAGATTGCGCAATACGCCCACGAGGTCGTCGGTCTCCTTAACGACGTGATCATCGGGCTGTACGACTGCCGGGTGCCGGTCGTCACGGTAGTGAACGGGCAGGTCACCGGCGGTGCAATCGGCTTCGTGCTTGCATCCGACGTCGTACTCGTGACGGAACGTGCGTCGTTTACGCCCTACTACGTCGAAGCCGGCTTCAGCCCCGACGGCGGCTGGGCGACGCTGCTTCCCGACATCATCGGCGGCACACGGGCGCGCACCGTGCAGCTGTTGAACCAGACGATCACCGCCGGGCAGGCGCTCGACTGGGGACTGGCTACCGCCTATGCCGACAGCAGCGGCCAGGAACAGGCGGTGGCGGAACTGTGCGGGCAGATTCTCGGCAAGAAACCCGGCAGCATGTCCTGCACACGCAGCCTGCTGCGCCCGCGGGATCTCGAGTCACGGCTCGAACGGGAACGCAAACGGTTTGTCGAGCAGATCGCGACCGACGAAGCGAAGGCCGGCATCCGGGCCTGGCTCGGCGATGCCTGAAGGAAAGGAGAGCATGTACGAGGAACGCTATGTCGAGGCCGCAGACGGTCTGCGCCTTTATTGCCGGGACTACCCGAACCCGTCGCCGCGATCGGCGGTGCTTTGCCTGCCGGGGCTCACGCGAAACAGCCGCGATTTTGCCTCTATCGCAACGCGCATCAGCGAGACGCGGCGCGTGCTTTGTCCCGATCTTCGCGGCCGCGGCATGTCCCAGTACGATCCGGAGTGGCGCAACTACCACCCGGGCCAGTACGCCGCAGACCTGTGGCAGCTGCTCGATACACTGCAGGTCGACGAGGTCGTCGTGATCGGCACCTCGCTGGGCGGCTGGATGGCCATGTTGCTGAACCACCAGCGGCCCGGCCGCATCGCCGGCGCCGTGATGAACGATATCGGTCCGGAAGCCGATCCCAATGGCATCGCGCGAGTGGTTGCAACGGCAGGACGGCTCGACATCGTCGACAGCCTCGCCGCGGCGATCGAGCAGGCGAAGTCCGTCTACTCGGTTGCGTTCCCCGACTGGAGCGACAGGCAATGGCAGGAATACACGGAAGCCACCTACCGGCAGCTGGATGACGGCCGATTCGATCTGAATTTCGACCGCAATATCGGCCACGCGGCCCGGGAAGGCGTTTCCGGTCTCGATATCGAGCCATGGACAATGTTCAACGGCCTGGCAAATGTACCAACGCTGTTGATCCACGGCGTGCTGTCGGACATCCTGACCGAGCCCATCATCGAGAAGATGCGTGAGCAAAAGCCGGACCTGCAGGTTGTGCCGGTCCAGAACCGCGGGCATGCACCGCTACTCGACGAACAGGAGGCAGTCGATGCCATCACGACATTTCTCGAATCGGTCTGAACCCGCAGCGATTGCTCTGCTCGTAGCGCTCTTCGCCATCGCAGGTTGCGGCGGCGATTCGAGCGACGGGTCAAGCCCTGCGCCGGCGGCCGGCTTCGATGCGGAACTGAAAAGCCGCATCGGCGTGTCCGGCGTCTCGGCCGGCGGCTTCATGGCGGTACAGTCGCATGTCGCCCTTGCGGACAGGATCGGCGGCGCAGGCGCTGTCGCCGCAGGCCCGTACCATTGCGCGCGGGGTGATGTGCAGCTCGCGCTGTCGCAGTGCATGACCGGGGAGAACCTCGAAGTCGAGCCGCTCGTGCGGTTCGCGAAGCAGGCCGCCGCCGCGGGAGACATTGCCCCGGTGGAGGATCTCGAGTCGGCGCGTGTCTGGATATTTCACTCGCCGGCGGATTCCGTCGTCGCGCCGGCCGCCGGAAGGGCACTGGCCGATTTCTACGAAGCGTTCGTGCCGCCCGAACGAATTGCATTGGTCGACGATGTGGAGACGACGCACGGCTGGCCAACGCTCGACTCGGGCGCCGCCTGCCTGGAGTGGGGCGGTGACTTCATCAACGATTGCGATTACGACACGGCGGGCGCGATTCTGCGCCATCTCCACGGCGACCTGGACGCCCGCGCTCCGCAGGCGAAGCCGGAGAACCTGGTGGCGGCCGATTTCTCGGCGTATTTCGATTCGGGCAGCGACGTCGCGAAGTCGGGGTACCTGTACGTCCCCGAAGGCTGTCGCGGCGATGCGCGCGAATGCGGTCTCCATATCGTTTTTCACGGCTGCGTGCAGGGCGCCGAATTCCTCGGCGATCGCTTCGCAACGCAGGCGGGATTCAACGAGTGGGCCGAGTCCAATAACCTGATCGTCGCGTATCCGCAGGTGGAGAAAAGTCTCTTCAATCCGAAGGGCTGCTGGGACTGGTGGGGATACACAGACGACGATTACGACCTTCGGTCCGGGAAGCAGGTCGCAGGAGTTGCCGCGCTCATCGACGCGTACGCATCCGGTACACTGTTGCCGTAATCGGTTTTCGGCGTATTCGTGCAGCAACGATGACCAGGATCTTCCGGAGTCTCTGGAAGCACGTCACCAGGAGTGCTCGTGATCTCACACCGATCATTATGGTCATCGGTGTCTTCCAGTACTTCATACTCCAGCAGCCGATGGACAATGCGCTGGAGCTGGCGAGCGGCGCGATCCTGGTGCTGCTTGGGCTGACCCTGTTCGTGTACGGTCTCGAACTCGCCCTGTTTCCCATCGGCGAGGCGCTCGCCTATGCGCTGGCTCGCAAGGGCAGTGTTTTCTGGCTGTTGACGTTCTCGTTCCTGCTCGGTTTCGGCACGACCGTGGCGGAGCCGGCGTTGACTGCTGTCGCCAACGAGGCGGCGCACGTGGCGGCGGCGGGCGGTGCGATTGCGGATTCGGACGAGGCCCGGTCGCGCTACGTACTCGGCCTGCGTATTACCGTGGCCTTGTCGGTGGGCACGGCGCTGCTCATCGGCGTGTTGCGAATTCTGCTGGGCTGGTCATTGCCTCTCTTGATCATAAGCGGGTACATCATGGTCATCGCAATGACCACCGTCGCACCCCCGGAGATCGTCGGCATAGCGTACGACTCGGGTGGCGTCACGACGTCGACTGTGACCGTGCCGCTGGTTGCGGCGCTCGGCGTGGGGCTGGCGTCGTCACTTCGCGACCGCAACCCTATGACGGACGGCTTCGGATTGATCGCGTTTGCCTCCCTGACCCCGATGGTCTTCGTCATGGCCTACGGGAGTATCGTCAAGTGGATCTGACGGGACCCGTCGTGAAGACCCTCTTGTCGACCGCGCTCGACGTGCTGCCGATACTGCTCTTCATCTTTGTCTTCCAGTTGTTCGTGATACGGCAGCCCGTACGGGACCTGCGGCGCCTGTTTGCCGGCATAGCGTTTACGATACTGGGTCTGGGGCTGTTCCTCGTTGGCCTGGAGCAGGCGCTTTTCCCGCTCGGCCGCCTGATGGCGGAGCAACTGACGCATCCCGAATTCCTGATGAACGGCGCCGAAACACTCGATTTTCACTGGACCAACTACCGGTGGGTGTACGTGTTTGCGTTCGCCATCGGTTTTGCAACCACAATCGCGGAACCCGCACTGCTTGCGGTCGCGATGAAGGCCAACGAGACGTCGGGCGGCGCGATCCACGTCTGGGGCCTGCGGGTCGCGGTGGCGATCGGTGCTGCTGTCGGCGTGAGCCTCGGGTGCTTCCGCATCATTGCCGGCCTGCCGCTGCAGGCATTCATTCTCGTCGGCTATATCGTCGTCGTCATCCAGACCATATGGGCGCCCAAGCAGATCATCCCGCTCGCCTATGATTCCGGCGGCGTGACAACGTCCACTGTAACGGTGCCGCTGGTTGCCGCCCTCGGCCTCGGCCTCGCCGAGACCGTGCCCGGCCGCAGTCCGCTGCTGGACGGCTTCGGCCTCGTCGCATTCACGTGCCTGTTCCCCATCATCTCTGTCCTGGCGTACGCGCAGCTGTCTGCGCTCAGGGAACAAATTGCTAAACGGCGCATATCGCGCCGGCGAAATGGGGCAGAATCGAATTCCAAGGAGGTTATCTGATGCAATTCAAGTTACTCATCGTCTTCGTGGAGGACTCGAAGACCAAGGCGATCATCGAGGCGGCGCGCGAGGCAGGTGCGACCGGCTGCACGGTGATCAACCACGCACGCGGTGAAGGATTCGAGGGCCACAAGAGCTTTTTCGGCCTGTCGCTCGTCAGCCAGACCGATGTCGTGATGCTGCTCGTAGAGCGGCACATGTCGCGCGACATACTGGAGAAAATCGGCTCCGTCGGCGAGTTCGACGAAAAGCCCGGCACCGGTCTCGCTATTCAACTCGATGTCGAAGATGCTATCGGCGTCATGCGCCAGGCCGAAGAGCTGGCAGAAAAAGTGGAGGAACAGCTATGAGCGAGCCAACATGGGTTCCCGTTCGCGATGTCATGCGAAGGGAAGTGACGTTCATCTCCGGCCGCACTAGCGTGTTCGAGGCCATGCGCGTCATGAAGCGCGTCAAGGCGACCACGCTGATGGTCGAGAAACGCGACGAGCAGGACGAATACGGGATGCTGCTGTTTTCCGATATCGCGAAAGAAGTCATCGCCAAGGATCGCTCGCCGGAGCGGGTCAATGTCTACGAGATCATGTCGAAGCCCGTGATCGCGGTGCGGCCCGGCATGAATATCCGTTACGTGGCGCGACTGTTCGACAACTTCGGCATCAGCCACGCGCCGGTTATCGAAAACGAGGAGGTGCTCGGTACCATCAGCTATTACCTGATCGCCTTGCATGGCCTGGGCGACCTCGACTGACGGCAATCAGCCCGGGTTCTGTTCCTCGCGCAGCCCTTTCAGCAGCCCGACGCACATCAAGAGCAGCACGACGGCAAACGGCAGGCCTACGCAAATCGTCATGGCCTGAAGCGAACCCAGGCCGCCGCCGAGCATCAGCGCTACGGCGACCAGGCCGGCCAGCAGGCACCAGAACACCCGCTGCGCAACTGGCGCATCGAGCTTTCCGCCGGCCGTTATGATGTCCATGACGAGTGAGCCGGAGTCCGCCGACGTGACGAAGAAGATCGCGATCAGGAACACGCTGATGGTCGACACGATACCCGTAAACGGCAGCTGCTCCAGCATCTTGAACAGTGCCAGTTCGGGCACGGCCTCGGCGACGCCCATGTAACCGGTGGTGAAGAGCTGATCGAGAGCCGTACCGCCGAACGTCGACATCCAGGCAATGCCGATCACGGTTGGAATAATGAGCACCCAGGTGATGAATTCGCGTACCGTCCTGCCGTAACTGACGCGAGCGATGAACATGCCGACGAACGGGGACCAGGCGATCCACCAAGCCCAGTAGAACGTCGTCCAGCCGTGGAAGAACGCGTCGTCTTCGCGGCCGATCCAGTTGCTGAGCGCCGGCAGGTGACGGACGTAGTCCATGACTGCGTGCCCGATGGTAGAGAATATCACCAGTGTAGGTCCGGCGATGATAACAAACAGCATGAGCAAACCGGCAAGCGCCATGTTGAGTTCACTGAGTCGCTTGACACCCTTGTCGAGACCGGCGACCACCGACGCGAGCGCGATACTGATAATAACGATGATAAGCACGATCTTGACGAAGGTGTTCGTTGGTGTGTCAAACAGGTAGTGCAGGCCGCCGGCAATCTGTTCGGCTCCGAATGCCAGGGATACCGCCAGGCCGAATAATGTCGAAAGCACCGCAACCGTGTCGACGAAGTGGCCGAAAGGGCCCCACACCCGCGTACCGAACAACGGGAAGAACGCGGACCGCAGAGTTAGTGGCATGTGGCGGTTGAAACAAAAGAACGCGAGGGACAGGCCGACGATGGCGTAGATGCCCCAGGCGTGCAGGCCCCAATGGTAGATCGCTGCCGACATGCCGGCTGCTCGTGCTGCCTCGACGTCGACGGGATCG
>DATHRM010000186.1:0-6777 GCA_035465295.1 Woeseiaceae bacterium
ACCATCGGTATTCACCGGAGCAGTTTGGCCTCAGTGACGACATGATTGTCGCGCAATTCGCACGCGTGTACGCCCTGTACCAGTTTCGCGGGCACTCGGGACCGGGAGAAGATATCCAGTGAGCGAAGCAGTCGCGACCGATCAGGTCCGGGCGCTAGACGCCTACATGGACGCACCGGATCCCGCCGCCGGCGTGGATGCCGGACCGGTCGTCATCGTCTCGGATTCGTTGCCGGAACGAAACGGCGTCGGCGCTTACTACTGGGACCTCCTCGGCCTTCTCGAGGATGCAGGCTGCGCAGCAACCATCCTGTGTCCCTCGGAAAGACGGCCGACGCTGCTCCGGTTTCCATTGCCCGGCGATCCCACGCAGCGCATCTGGATACCGTCGTTGTTCAGGTTCCGTCGGATCATGAGGCAGTCCCGGCCTGCGGCGGTCATCGTCGCGACGCCCGGTCCTTACGGCCTGCTCGGCGCATGGTGGGCCAGGCGCCTGGGCGCGAAACTGATCGTGGGATTTCACACGCATTTCTCCAGCGTGACCGACGTCTACAACAACCGCTTCCTGCGGGCTTTCAGCCGCTTCTATTTCAGCATCACCGACAAGATCCTGTTCCGCTACGGAGACCTGGTGCTTGCCAACTCCGAAGCGATGGTCGACCTGGCGCGCAGCCTGGGTGCCCGCAACGTCGGTATCATGGGGACGCTCCTGCCCCGCGATTCGCTCCGTGAGCCCGCCAGCCGTTCTATCGGCAAACTCGGCCGGGTCGTATTCGCGGGACGTCTTGCACCTGAAAAGCGCGTACACACTGTCATCGACGCGGCGCGGCAACTGCCCGGCATTCATTTCACCATCGCCGGCGACGGGCCGCTGAGAAAGGAGGTCGAACAGCAGGCCACGAGCATACCGAACCTCGACTATCTGGGCTGGGTATCGCGTGAACGATTGCTCACAGAATTGGACAAAGCCGACCTGCTGGTATTGAACTCCGTTGTCGAGTCGTTCGGCACCGTGGCGCTGGAAGCCATGGCCCGGGAACGGCTCGCGCTGGTCTCACCCACCTGCGGAATCACCGAGTGGCCGGACCTCGTGGACAATCTCTACCGGATCGAAGACGGGGAATCGCTTGCGGACGCTATTCGGAGAATTGCGGCATTGCCGGCCGGGTCCCGCGCCGCAGTCGCCAGGGGCGCGCGTGAAG
The DNA here is from genome assembly GCA_035465295.1 of Woeseiaceae bacterium. GTDB lineage: Bacteria > Pseudomonadota > Gammaproteobacteria > Steroidobacterales > Woeseiaceae > UBA1847. The sequence continues at coordinate 1,203 of DATHRM010000186.1, forward strand.
CCGCACTGCGCCTCAACCGCGGCAGCCTGCTGCACTGGCTGGACGTCATACGGTCCAGGGAGGAATCGCCAGTTGCAAAGCCATGATGCCGGCCAGCCACGTCGCCAGCTGTTGCTGTCGATTCATGACGTCACGCCGGACACGCTCGACGATGTCGAACCCATCCTGTCCGGGTTGTCCGGGCTCGGCTACCGCAAGGTCACGCTGCTCGTCGTGCCCGGGAGCGGCTGGACGCCCGGCTCGCTGAAGCGGTTGCAGTCGCTGCGGGAGACCGGCGCAGAGTTTGCAGGACACGGCTGGCGGCATGTCGTCGATAATATCCGAGGCTTGCGGCATCGGTTACACAGCCTGCTGATATCGAGAGACGTGGCGGAGCACCTGGCGCTGTCCCGCTCCCAGGCCTGCGAGCTCGTGCAGCGTTGCTACGGGTGGTTCGCAGATAACGGCCTGCCGAAACCCGGCCTGTACGTTCCCCCGGCGTGGGCCATGGGCCCGATTGGCAGGGACGATCTCGACCGGTTACCCTTCCGCCGGTACGAGACACTTGCGGGTATTTACGATTCCGGCACGGGGAACTTCCGCCGTACGGCAATGATAGGATTCGAGGCAGACACGCCTTTTCGCGCACTGTCCTGCCGGGTCTGGAACCGATGGAACCTCAGGGCCGCCGGCACGTCGAAACCGATCCGGGTTGCTATTCATCCCCGCGACCTCAGGCTGCTTCTCGCCGAGGATCTGCGACGCTTCCTCGAAAGCGGCGGAGAGGCACTTTCGTACCAGGACATCGATTTTCATAACTAAACGGAGGACATTGTGGCAACCGTATTGGTAACAGGCGCGAACAGGGGAATCGGGCTGCAGCTCTGCAAGCAATTCGCCGAGCGCGGCGACGACGTGGTCGCCGTCTGCCGCGAGACGACGGACGAACTTTCGGCACTGGGAGTTCGTGTCATCGACGGAATCGACGTCGGCAGCGGCACGGCTGTCGAGACGCTGCGCCAGGAACTGGACGGATTGCCGATCGACATACTGGTCAACAATGCCGGCATACTGTTGCGCGATACGTTCGGCGAGATCGACTATGACGCAATGACCGAGCAATACCGGGTCAACACACTCGGGCCCTTGCGAGTCACCGAGGCGCTGGCCGACAACCTGCACGAAGGCTCGAAGGTCGCCATCGTGTCCAGCCGCGTCGGCTCGATCGAGGACAATGGCTCGGGCGGCAACTATGGCTACAGGGCTTCGAAGGCCGCCGTCAACATGGTCGGCACGAATCTCATGCACGAACTGCGCCCGCGCAGCATCGCGGTGGGATTACTGCACCCCGGGCTGGTTGCCACGGACATGACGGGCGGCAGCGGGGTCGCCCCGGCGGATGCCGCGCGGGGCCTGATAGAACGCATCGACGAGCTCTCGATGGAGAACAGCGGCAGCTTCTGGCACGCCGAAGGCTATACCCTGCCCTGGTAATGCTAGAATCCGGGCAGCTGATTAACAGGGAGATACATTCATGCAGGACAATTTGAGCTATCAGGCTCCGGTAGCGGGGCTTTCGGCAGAAGACCGCTCGCAGTTCATCTGGAAATGCTATGCGCATGTCATTGGAGCGATCCTCGCTTTTGCCGGGATTTCCGCCTACCTGTTTACGACGGGGATCTCGGAACGTATTGCCGCGCCGATGCTCGGTAACTGGTTACTCGTCCTGGGTGCCTTCATGCTGGTCGGCTGGGGTGCGTCGCACACGGCCCATCGGGTCAAATCGACTGGTGCGCAGTACGCTGCGCTGGCCGTTTTCGTGTTTGCGGAAGCGATTATTTTCGCGCCGTTACTTTTCGTGGCCGAACTCAAGGCGCCCGGCACTATCGACAGCGCTGCCGGCGTAACGGTCCTTGGCTGTATCGGCCTGATCGCCACGGCAATGATCACCGGTAAGGACTTCTCGTTCCTGCGCGGCCTCCTCGTATGGGGTTTCTTCGTGGCTCTCGCGATCATCATCGCCGGCGCGCTGTTCGGCTTCGAACTCGGCACATGGTTCTCGGTGGCGATGATCGGGTTCGCCGGTGCGGCGGTGCTCTACGACACCTCGAACATCCTGCACCACTACCCGCAGGACAAGTACGTGGCAGCCTCCCTCGCACTGTTCGCGTCCATCGCGCTCATGTTCTGGTACGTGCTGCAGCTCTTCATGAGCCGCGATTAGCGCCAGCGCGCGTCAGGCGACGATTACCTCGAGGCCGCCCATGTAGGGTCGCAATACGTCGGGAACGCGGATGCTGCCGTCTGCCTGCTGGTAATTCTCCATCACGGCGATCAGCGCGCGGCCCGCGGCGACGCCGGAACCGTTGAGCGTGTGAATGAGTTCCGGTTTGCCCGTCCCGGGGTTCCTCGCACGCGCCTTCATGCGTCGTGCCTGGAAGTCGTTGTAGTTACTGCAGGACGAAATTTCGCGGTAACGATCCTGCCCCGGCAGCCAGACTTCGATATCGTACGTTTTTGTCGACCCGAAACCGATATCGCCCGAGCACAGGATGACGACGCGGTACGGAAGCGCAAGCTTTTGCAGGATCACCTCGGCGTGCCCGGTGAGCTCCTCGAGCGCGTCCATCGAGGCGCCGGGCGCCACGAACTGCACGAGCTCCACTTTCTCGAACTGGTGCTGGCGAATCATGCCTCGCGTGTCCTGGCCGTGAGAGCCCGCCTCGGAGCGAAAACACGGTGTGTGCGCGACATAGCGAACGGGTAGCGCGTCGGCGTCGAAAATGACGTCGGAGGCAAGATTGGTTACCGGCACCTCTGCCGTCGGAATCAGGTAGAACGGCGGCTCGTCGGTAGTCTTGAACTGGTCTTGCCCGAACTTGGGCAGCTGCCCGGTGCCGATGAGCGCCGGCGACTTCACGAGATACGGCACGTAGGTCTCCGTGTACCCGTGCTCGCTCGTATGCGTGTCGAGCATGAACTGGATCAGCGCGCGCTGCAGCCGCGCCAGCGCGCCTTTCATGACGACGAAGCGCGCGCCTGAAATCTTGCTGGCGGATTCGAAATCGAGCTGGCCGAGTTTATCTCCGAGTTCGATGTGGTCGCGCGGCGGGAAATCGAACTGTGCCGGTTCGCCCCACTGTCGCACCTCGGTATTGTCGTCTTCGCTGTCGCCGGTCGGGACGTCGTCGGCGAGCAGGTTGGGCAGCCCCAGCTCGATGTCCCGCAGCCGGCCCTGCACTTCCTGCAATGCCTTCTCACCGGCCTCGAGCCGGTCACCCAGGTCTTTTACGGCTGCGAGCAGCGGCTCGATGTCCTCGCCCTGCGCTTTTGCCTTGCCGATACGCTTCGCGCTCGCGTTGCGCTCGCTCTGCAGCTGCTCGGTTTCGACCTGAAGCGCCTTGCGGCGCTCCTCGAGCGCGAGGTAGGCCTCGGCGTCGAATTCGAAGCCGCGGCGCGCGAGGTTCGCAGCTACGTCGGCCGGCGACTGGCGAAGGAGTTTGGGATCGATCATTTGGCGTCCTGTTCTTTTCGCTCGCGTGCGCGGCGCTCGATATCCTCGAGCTTTTCCTTGATGCGTATTTCGAGGCCGCGAGCGACAGGATGATAATACTTCGCCGCCGGCATGTCCTCGGGAAAGTAAGACTCGCCCACTGCGAGCGCATCGGCTTCGTCATGCGCATACCGGTAGCCGTCACCGTAGCCGAGTTCTTTCATCAACCGGGTCGGCGCATTGCGCAGATGCATCGGCACCTCCAGCGAGCCGTACTCCGCCGCATCACGCGCGGCCGCTTTGGCGGCCTTGTACACGGCGTTGCTTTTGGCTGCGCAGGCAAGGTAGACGACGGCTTGCGCAAGCGCGAGTTCGCCTTCGGGGCTGCCGAGACGCTCGAGCACTTCCCACGCATTCAGCGTCAACTGCAGCGCCCTGGGGTCCGCGTTGCCGATATCTTCGGAGGCGACGCGTATCATGCGACGCGCGATGTACTGCGGGTCGCAACCGCCATCCAGCATCCGCATCAGCCAGTACAGCGATGCATCCGGGTCGGACCCGCGTACCGCCTTGTGCAATGCCGAGATCTGGTCGTAGAAATACTCACCCTGCTTGTCGAAGCGCCGCCGCCCGCCGCTGACGACTTCCCGCGCCACGGCTTCGTCGATGCGGCCGTCGGCCGCGAGGTCGGCCGCCAGCTCGAGGAAATTGAGCGCGCGGCGGGCGTCGCCGTCGGCCGCGGCCACGATCAGGTCGAGCGCCGCTTCGTCCGCCGAGATTCCGGCGCCGGGACCGCGGTCCGGGTCGGCAAGCGCCCGGTCGAGCACGCGGCGCAGGTCGGCCGGCTCGAGCATCCTGAGCACATAGACCCGCGCGCGAGAGAGCAGCGCGTTGTTGAGTTCGAAGGAAGGGTTCTCGGTCGTGGCACCGATGAACGTCAGGGTCCCGTCCTCGACGAACGGCAGAAATGCGTCCTGTTGCGACTTGTTGAAACGGTGCACTTCGTCGAGAAACAGCACCGTGCCGCGTTGCCGCATGTCGCGGTACTGGCGCGCCTCCGCGACGGCCGAGCGAATGTCCTTGACGCCCGCCATGACGGCCGACAGTGCGATGAAATGCGAATCCGTGGACGCGGCGATGAGACGCGCCAGCGTCGTCTTGCCGGTTCCGGGAGGGCCCCAGAAGATCATCGAGTGCGCACGGCCGTGCTCGATCGCGCGGCGCAGCGGTTTGCCCTCCTCCAGCAGATGCGCCTGCCCCGCGAATTCGTCCAGCGATGCGGGACGCATCCGGTCGGCGAGCGGACGATCCGCCGACCGGGGTTCCTGGCTCGCGAATAGATCAGTCAACGCCTGCGTCCGCTCCCCGCGTGATGTACCAGGCCTCGAAGCGCTGGCTCCAGCCGCCCGCACCCGCCAGCCCGATTGCGATGCCGATGACGATACCGGCGACGTCCGCGCCGATATCGAGCCACTCGGCCGATCGATAGCCGACCATGCGCTGGCACAGTTCGATGAGGATGCCGAAGCCCACGAGCCCTGTTGCGATCCGCCAGTAGGCGCCGCGCCGGTACTGCCCGGCGAACCAGACGGCAAGGAAGGCAAACGTCAGCAGGTGGGTCCACTTGTCCAGATTATCGAGCCAGCTCTCGATGCGCATACGGTCCGGCCACAGCCAGATCGCGGGCATCATCGCGCCGGCGAGCACGAGCAGCAGAAGAACCGCACTCGCGGCTCGCCAAACAAGCGCGTAGCGCAGCGGCAGCATCAATCGGCCGAGAGCTTGGCGGCGACCGGTTTACCGACGACGTCAACGCCGTCCGGAACGGCAAACTCGAAGCGAGCGGCGTCGATCGGTTCATTCACGACGACATTCTTCAACACGACGACGGTCGTCTGCTCGAGGTTGTCCAGGAACACCATCCGGCTGAGCCGGCCATCGTCGAAGCCGAGTTCCACGCGACGGAAACCGCTGTCCGTGTCGACGGGCAGCAGCCTGACCCAGGTCAGGCCGCTCTCGACGAAGCGACCGCCGTATTCGAACTGGTCCATTGCCTGGTCCGACCCGCCGAGCAGCAGTGCCGGCGTATTCGCAAGCGCATCG
>DATHRM010000187.1:0-1541 GCA_035465295.1 Woeseiaceae bacterium
CGACAGTCATCCATACCGTTTTTCGCTCGACGCCGAACTGCTTTGCCGTTTCGCGGGACTTGTCCTGCCTGTTCGGTACTTCCTTGACGCCCCTTCTCCCTTGATCAGTCAAATTTACCAGCATGATCTACTCAGGCATTGCTTCCTCCCAAGCCACGAGCCGCCTGGTTCCCTACGACCAGCGTGCTTAGCCTAGTCACGTGAATCTAAAGTTCGCAGCATAATGTAGCGTTTGCTTTGTGGCAGAATCGCTTGACGGCGGCGAGGATTTCGTCGGCGGATTTGATCCATCGGTAGGGCTTGGGGTCGGCGTTGTGGGCCTCGATGAACGCACAGATGTCGGCTTCGAGTTGGCGAACCGAGGTGTGGACGCCGCGCTGTATTTGCTTGCGTGTCAGCTCTGCGAACCAGCGCTCTACCTGATTGATCCAGGACGCGGACGTCGGCGTGAAGTGGACATGGTAGCGCGGGCGTCTCGCCAGCCACGCCCTGATCCGCGGCGTCTTGTGGGTGGCGTAGTTGTCCATGACGACATGGACGTCGAGGTCATCCGGAACGCGAGTGTCGATCTCCTTCAGGAAGTCGAGGAACTCGCTCGCCCGGTGGCGTTTGTAGCACTTTCCGATGACGAAGCCGGAGGCGACGTCGAGGGCGGCGAACAGCGAGGTGGTGCCGTGGCGAACGTAGTTGTGAGTGCGCCGCTCCGGTATGCCCGGCATCATCGGCAGGACCGGCTGCTCGCGATCGAGCGCCTGGATTTGGCTTTTTTCATCGACGCACAAGACCAGCGCCCGGTCGGGCGGTGACAGGTAGAGCCCGACGATGTCGCGGACCTTGTCGACGAACAAAGGATCGGTTGACAGCTTGAAGGTCTCGCTGCGGTGGGGCTGCAAACCGAACGCCGTCCAGATGCGCCGGATCGTGGTGTGGGAAAGCCCGGTTTGTTTGGCCATCGAACGGATAGACCAGTGCGTCGCGTCGTGTGGCGTGGCGGCGAGCGTGTGCTCGATCACGGCCGCGACCTGATCGTCATCGATGGTGCGGGGCCGACCCGGGCGCGCCTCGTCATAAAGGCCGTCGATCCGATCCTTCAGGAACCGCCGCCGCCATTTGCCGACGGTGTGCTCGTGCACGCCGAGATCTGCGCCAACAGCTTTGCTCGTAAGCCCATCGGCGCAACGCAGGATGATACGGCACCGCTCCGACAACGAGCGTGCCACCCGATGACGGCGAACCTGGCGTTCGAGGTATGCCCTCTCCTCGGCGCTCAAAACCAGCGCTGCCACAGGTCGTCCCATAGCTCTCGCCCTCCATCTGAAAGCGAGACTATAATGAAACGAATTTCAGTTCCAGATGACTAGCTGAGAAACTCAATCGGTCGGCTGCGTGCCCGCGGCCCCACGATTGGCGACGACCACGCCTAGAAATAAAGGGAAACAGGCTCACGTCGCGAGCCCCAATCCGGCGCCGTGAATATCGCGCTGCGTGAGTGCGGAGATGGCGCTTTTCTACTGGTTGCAGGGGCAGCACAGAGCGACCGA
>DATHRM010000188.1:0-11852 GCA_035465295.1 Woeseiaceae bacterium
GGCGGACGAGAAAAGCGTGGTCATAGACGCCTGCCTGGAAGGCGGAGAAACGAATTCGATCTATCACGCCGAGGGCATCACGCTGAAGGCGCTCGAGAAACACATGATCGACCAGGGGCGCTGGCTCGATGCACCGCCGCCGGGATCGTCCATGCCGGCATTCGGCAGTCTCGGCGGGTTGTTCTCGGCTGCTGCGAGCCAGATATTCGGTGACTCCACGGATGCGGGCAAAGTCATGGGCCTCGCGCCCTACGGTTCCCCGACCATCGATCCCGGGGAGTTCTTCGAGATTCGCGACGGGCGCTTCCTCTTTTCCGACGCAGTGCCGAAGACGTTCACGTCGCAGGAACGCTGGCCGGCTAACGAGGCCGCTTACGAGGATCTGGCCGCCTCGGTACAGAACGCTCTCGAGCATGCGCTGTTATACCTCGTCGGCCGGGTGCGCGAGCTGTCGTCGAGTCGCAACCTCGTCTATGCCGGCGGGGTCGCGCTCAACAGCGTTGCCAACGAACGGATCATTCGCGAGACGGATTTCGACCGGGTCTACGTTATCCCTGCCGCCGAAGATTCGGGACCCGCGATCGGGGCTGCGTATCACGGCCTCTGGCACCTGACCGGAGAATACACGCCGCAAGGCTACGACCGGGACGCCTTCGGCACCGTCTACAGCGCCGCGGAGATTTCCGCGGCTATCCGGAGGACACCGTCGGTCGAGACTCGGGAGACGAAGCATTCCGTCAGGGACGCGGCCGACCTGCTGGTCGACGGCAAGATCATCGCCTGGTTTTCGGGGCCGTCCGAACTGGGACCCCGGGCGCTCGGCCAGCGCAGCATTCTCTGCGACCCGCGGCAGGCGGATGCGAAGGAAAAACTCAACGCCCGCGTAAAACATCGCGAAGGTTTTCGTCCCTTCGCCCCGGTTATTCCACTCGAAGAAACTGCAAACTGGTTCGACGTTGGCGAGGTCGACCCGGCGAGCCCGTTCATGCTCCGCGTGATGGACTTCAAAGCGGACAAGCGCGATCTCGTGCCCGCGGTCGTCCATGTCGACGGCACGGGCCGGGTGCAGACCGTGACGCGGTCGGTCAATGGCCCGTACTACGACCTGGTGCGCGAATTCGGCGAGCGTACCGGGGTTCCCATCCTCCTCAACACCTCGCTCAACGTCATGGGAGAGCCCATCGTCGAGACACCCGAGGATGCGCTGTGGTGCCTGTTGCTGACACAGCTCGATGCGTGTGTCTTCGACGGCAGCGTCGTAACGAAGAAGCCCGGTTACGATTCGCTCGGGGACCTCTACCCCTACTTCCTCATCGGCCCCGGCGACATCCGCCGCCCCCGGTCCGGCGACGGCCTGATGTTCGCCGTCACGACGCCGTGGGGTCCCTACGTGTTCGGGTTGCGCGACGAACAGACCCTGGCGGTGCTCGAAATGCTGCTCGGTGGGCTCGTGGACGGCAGTACGCGCGCGGATGCGATCTTCGAGCGTCTGCGCGAGCGGCGTGCCGACTTTACGGAAACGTTTCTCACGCGCCTGTTTGCCCAGCTTCGCCGCTGGCGCGTGCTATCGTTTCGCGATGCAGCGTGAATCCATCGAGACGCTCGAGCGTGCCGCCCTGTCCGGGGACTGGGGCGCCGCTGCAAAACTCGGCCTCTGCTACCTGACCGGTACGGGCGCCCCCGCCGACCCGTTGCGCGGCATTGCCCTGATCGACCAGGCCGCGCGCAGCGGCGATGCGGAAGGCGCGTACCTGGCGGCCACGATCGCGAGCACGTCCTTCTGGCGCCCAAGGAACTGGCAGACGGCCCTCGATCAATTGCTGCATGCCGCCGAGCTCGGTCACGCCGCCGCTCGCTCTGCCCTGTAGGTCCTTGCTGCGGGCCCGGCGGGCGGGCGGGCAGACGCCAGCGACTGGCGACCGATGCGTGATGACATCGACCTGGATGCCTGGTTCGCCGCGCCGGAAGCGTGCCTGATCCGGGAACGGCCGCGCATCCAGGCGATAGAGCACTTCGTGCCACCGGCAGCGTGCGAGTGGCTCATTGCCCAGGTACGTGACCGCCTCGCCCGGGCAACGATCTACGACAAGGCGACCGGCGGCACAACGGAAGACGGCCGTCGAACGAACTCGCAATGTGACCTGAACGTCGAAACAGGCGGCGTTCTTACGTTCGTGATTCGCGCCCGAATATCAGCACTCACGGGCCGGCAGGACGCCGCGATGGAAGTGCCCAAGGTGCTTCACTACCGGCCGGGAGAAACCTTCGCTGAGCATTTCGACTATCTCAACCCGGACGAACCGGCGTATGCCCGCGAACTCGAAGTCCGGGGCCAGCGCACGGATACGTTCCTGATCTACCTCAACGACGAGTATTCAGGGGGTGAAACGTATTTCCCGGACCTGGGCATTTCCCATGCCGGCGCAACCGGCGATGCCCTGCTGTTTTCGAATGTCGATGCCGAGGGTCGGCCTGATGCGGACACGAGGCATGCGGGCCTGTCGCCAACGACCGGCGAAAAGTGGTTATTTTCCCAGTGGATACGAGAGTTTCCTCGAAACTAATAGACTAACGGCACGCCTTTCGCCGAATCGATCTTCCATCGCCAGCCCTGGTCGTCGCCCATATACACGACTTCGTAGACAACCTTTGCCGATTCCGACGGCGGTATGTGCACCGTCTCCGTGTACTTTTTCAGGCCGCGGGGATCGAGCTCGTCCCATACCGAAATCGTTACCTCGGTGATCGTGATGTCTTCATTCATGTTTTCGAACGTGACGCGGTAATTCGTAAGAAATCCCATCAGCGTAGCCTTCAGATTGGCCAGTTCCTCCTGCGTCAACTCCCGGCTCTCGCCGGCCGCCGCGGGTTCGGGCTTCGCCTCCGCCTGCGGCGCTGCCGGCTGAACGGGTTCGGGCTCGGCGGCGGGTGCCGCCGGCACCGGCGTCGCTGCGGCGGGTTCAGGAAACGTATTGCGGCAGCTGGCGATAATGGCGTTTGCCGCAACGTCGCTCGAGACGCCTTTCAGCGATTCGAGGATGCATTCGTCGTAGCTGGAGTACTCGGACGCTTCCGCATGTCCCGCACCGGGAATGAAAAATACGGTCAGGGCTGGCAACAGGTACTTGATCGGTAGCCTCATTGATTGATACGCCCGGCACAGTTCGCGACGGTACAGTTATCGCGTTCTTTGTGAAGGAATACAAGAAACGCGAAGGCTGCGCGTCACCCTGGCGCCGTGTCCTCAAGATGACTGGCTGCGCGGGCATCGAATGCCCTGGCAAGCGTGTCCACCAGCAGCTCCTCCGAGTGCAGGAGCGGATCGCGCGTCGCATCAGCGATACCCAGCATCGTCACCAGGCCCAGCGCCGAGGTCCATGCGACAAACGCGAGGCGGCGGATCGACTGGCGTCTTTCCGCCGCCATGCCGGAGTTGGTGAGCTGCGATTCGAGATGATCGAACAGGCGTCTCGTCCGCGGCGTAATTTCGTCCCGGATCATGTCCGCGTTCACGCCGAACTCCGGGATCGTGTAAAGCTGCGACTGCCCGTAGACGAAGCGGAAAGCATGCAGCCGGTCGGCATAATGCGCATGAAACCCACGAATCATCGTGCCAAGCAACCTGTCGGTGGCTTCAACCTCGGTCAGCACCTTCAGCAACGCGTTGATTTCTTCGTCGATGAGTGTCGTCACGAGACTCCGCGCCAGGGCTTCTTTCGAGTCGAAATAGTGGTACAGGGCGGGCTTGGTCATGTCGAGACGCCCGGACACGGCATTCAATGTCACGGCGTCCGGCCCCTCCTGGAGCAGGATATCGCGGGCTGCGGCCAGAATTTCCTGGCGCATTCGCTGGCGTTTTTTGCGTACGCGGGGCGAAGGTTGGCGTTTTTCGGGACTCATTCGACTCAATAATAATTAACGTTGTTAAAATATTCTACCTCTGTTAAACTTTTTGTCAACAGGTTAAGAGGCTTGCACAATGTCTTTTGATATCAGTAACTTGAATATTGACAACCCGGTCTTCCACAGCTACGTGATCGCGGCGTCGATCATGATCCTGAAGCTCATGCTGCAACCGTGGATGACGGTTCAGCGAATGATGAAAGTGCGCGCGGGCTTCCGCAGTCCCGAGGACATGAAGAAAACCCCTCTCAATCCGGAGCCGCGTGAAGGGCAGCTCGACGTCAACGAGTACGTTGACCGCTCGCGGCGAATGAACCTGAACGACCTCGAGAGCATTCCCGGCTTCCTGGCGGCGGGATTCCTGTTCGTCCTGGCGGGCCCGCCGGTATTATTGGCGCAGATTGTCCTTTGGACTTATGTCGCCGCACGGGCGGCTCATTTTCTGGCCTACGCCACGGCGCAGGTGCACGATATCCGCGCGACCTGCTGGACCTTCAGTTCCCTGGCGGTCATTGTGATGGCCGGCTACGTTTTTGTGGCAGCCCTGTAGACATATCAACAATCCGTCAATCCGGCAGCGCATATGCGATCAGGTAGTCGCCGGGCGTCGTGCCGATTCGCGCATGGCCGCCGGCGGCAATAACCACGTACTGCTTGCCGGTCTCCTCGAGGAAGTAGGTCATGGGTGTCGCCTGCCCTCCCGCCGGAAGGCGCCCCTCCCACAAGGTTTTGCCGTCTGTGAGGTCGAACGCACGCAAGTAATCGTCCTGGACTGCCGCCATGAAGATCACTCCGCCGGCGGTGATGATCGGGCCGCCCAGTCCGCCCGTACCGAGCTCGAGGTTCGGCACGATCGCAGGCGCCAGGTCCTGTATGGAACCCACCTTGCGTGTCCAGTTGATGGTTCCCGAGCGCATGTCCACCGACGCGAGTACGCCCCAGGGCGGCGCCGTGCAGGGCATGCCCAGCGGTGAGCCGAGCAGCGTGCGACGCATGCCGTAAGGCGTTCCCGCCATTCGCGCGAACTCCTGACCCTCGAATTCGCCGGACTCGAGGGTCGAACGCAGGCCGCTTCTCGGTATCAGGGCTACCTCCATCGGCACGTCCATCGAGAACGTGATAACGGTCTGGCTCTGTGGATCGAAGGCCAGTCCGCCCCAGTTGATGCCCCCGCCATAACCCGGAAGCTCGACGATTCCATCGATGCCGGGAGGAGTGAATATGCCCTCCGATCGAAGCCGCGCCATCTTCTTGCGGCAGGCGCGTTTGTCGAAGTAGGCGACGCCCCAGGCATCGTCTTCGGTCACCGCCTCGTGGCGCGCTATCGAGGGCGGCGCAACCGGCACGGGCTGCGTCGGCGACAGGTGCTCGCCCTCGACACCGCCCTGCGGGACGGGACGTTCCTCGATGGCGAATATGGGCTCGCCGGTCTTGCGATCGAAGCTGAAAATATGGCCGGTTTTCGTGCCCTGGAGAACCGCCGCGATGTTGCGCCCGTCGCGCTCGAGATCGACGAGCGTGGGCTGCGCCGCGAGGTCGTAGTCCCATACGTCGTGGTGAACCAGTTGCCGGTACCAGGCGAGTTCGCCGGAATCGGCATACAGGGCCACGAGCGAGTTTGCATAGAGATTGTCCCCTTCGCGCTCGCCGCCATAGAAGTCCGGGCTTGCCGAGCCGGTCGGTACATACACAAGGCCAAGGTCGGGGTCCGCGGCCAGCGGCGCCCAGGCATTTGCAGCACCGGTGCGCGCGGCTTCCTCGCTTTCCCAGGTCGCGTAGGCAGGATCGTCGGGGTTACGGGGTATCGGGTCCCAGCGCCAGCGTTCCTTGCCGCTTCGCGCATCTATGCCCCGTACGATTCCCAGTTCGGACTCCACCGCGCGATTGTCGCCGATGGCCGAGCCGACGACGACGACGTCGCCGACCACGACCGGGGGCGAGGTAACCGTGTAATTCACCCACTCGCTCTCCGCCTCGGCGCGCACGCCCGTGTCGAGTCGGATCTGCCCTGCTTCGCCGAAATCGGGGCACGGCGTCCCGGTCGCCCCATCGAGCGCAATGAGACGCGCATCCAGGGTGCCCACGAATATGCGGTGACGGCAGCTGTCATCAGGGCCGGCGTCGGGGTCCAGCCACGACGTCACACCGCGATTGGCAATTTCGGCGTGTGGCTTGCTGCGATCGATCTCGGGATCGTAACGCCAGATCTGCTTGCCGGTAGCAGGGTCGAGCGCAAAGACGATAGCGCTGCCCGTCGGCAGATAAAGCCTGCCTTCGACGAGTATCGGATTGGCCTGAAACGCGAACGGCTCGGGGTGCCCCTGCCCGAGCTCTCCCGTGCGAAATCGCCAGATCTCCTCGAGCGTGTGGGCATTGGCCGTCGTAATCTGGGACAGGCTGGAATACTGCCTGCCATGCAGGCCGCCGCCGTAATGATCCCACCCCGGCAGATCATCGGCGCTGGCGGCTCCCCCTGGTGTTGCCAGCGCTGCCGCGACAGCGATCAGCAGATACACGACCTGTCGGACGCAGATTGTGGCCGCCCGATCGAGTTTCTCGAGCGCCGCCGGGTAGACGTCAGGCGCCGGTTTCTTGCCAGGCATGCTGTCGCCGGCACAAATGACGTCGAAGATGATTACCCTGTCCACCAGTGACAATTATCACAGCAGCGCGAGCGGGTACAGCTTTGGGAACTTGACCGTTCAGGTTTGCATGGAACCGGTTTTGGGGCGAAACTGACCCGCAGCCTTTCCGTATGGCCCGCGCCCCATGGAACTCATCGTTTTCGATCTTGATGGCACGCTTCTCGACCGGAATTCCGCGATCTCGGAGTACACGAGCGAGACCCTGAAGCTGCTGTCGCAGCGCGAGATTGCCTATACCGTCGCGACCGGTCGCACGCTTCACGGCGCCCGGGCGATTCTCGACGGCCATCGCTTCGAGCTGCCGCAGGCTTACAAGAACGGGGTCATGATATGGCACCCGGATCAGCGGCGTTTTTCGAACAGCGCCATGCTCACGGCATCCGAGCTCGACAATGTCGTTCGGGCATGCATCGACCAGCGCGTGACGCCTTTCGTCTTCACGCTGGACGACGACGATGACAGCACCGTTTACCACCCGCCGCTGCAATCGGAAGCCGAGCTCGAACTGGTCCGGATGTTCAGCACCGAAGACAATATCAGGACCCGTGCTCTCGACGTGCTGCCGGAAGATGCCGCAATCACGCACGTGAACGCCATCGGCGCAGGTGGATCCATCAGGGCAGTCCTGCAAAGCGTGGAGGAAGAGCCACATCTCGTCGCCTACTCCGGCGTGGCGCTGGAAGGAAAGCAGTGGTACTGGCTCGATGTTCACCACAGTAACGCCAGCAAGGGCGGAGCCATCAGGACACTGAAGGAACTGCTGGGGCTCGAACGCATCATCTGTTTTGGCGACAGCGACAATGACCTCAGCATGTTCGAGGCGGCCGACGAGGGATATGCGCCGGCCAATGCCAACGATGCCATCAAAGCCGCCGCAACGGCCGTCATCGGCCATCACGACGAGGAAGGCATCGCCCGGTTCCTGCGCGAGCGCTTCTCGCTCGACAAATCCTGAAAGACAGGCGGGTATCCGCAGGCTTACACTTCGGCCAGGACTCTGAGGAAGCGCTCGCCGTAGCGTTCGAGTTTCGCCTGGCCAACGCCGTTGATCGAGAGCAACTCGGCTGCATCGCGCGGCCGATGCGTCAGCATCTCGCGTAATGTCCTGTCATGAAAGATTACGTATGGCGGTACGCCGTGCTGATCGGCGAGTTCTCGACGACACGCCCTCAATGCACTCCACAATTGCTGGTCTTCTTCGCCGACCTCCGCCAATCGTGATGCCGGCCGTCGAGGCGCCTTGGGACGGGTGGGATCATCGCGCAACGATACCGACGTTTCGCCGCGGAGCACGGCGCGGCTGTTTGTCGTCAGTACCAGCGCACCGTAGCGTTCCGCATCGGCATGCAGATAACCGAGCACAATCAGCTGGCGGATCACGGAGCGCCATTTCTGCGCGGAAAATTCATCCCCGATACCAAATACGCTCAATTCGTTATGCCGGTGGTGCAGCACCTTGTCGGTCGTTTTGCCGAGCAGCACATCCACGACATGCGCCGCACCGAACCGTTGCCCCGTTCTGTACACGGCGGATAACAGTTTCCGCGCCGTTTCCAGTCCGTCCCATGTATCGACAGGATCGAGGCAGCCATCACAGTTGCCGCAGTCATCCTCGAGCCTGTCACCGAAATATTCGAGCAGGCCGCGCCGGCGGCAGCCCGGCGCCTCGCACCAGCCGAGCAATGCATCGAGCTTGTATCGCTCGTAACGTTTGTAGTCCTCGTCCGCATCGGACTCGTCGAGCATCTTCCTCAGGCGTACGACATCCTGCAGGCCGTATACCATCCAGGCTTCCGCGGGCTCCCCGTCACGCCCTGCACGCCCAGTCTCCTGGTAGTACGCCTCCATGCTCTTCGGCAGGTCCAGGTGAACGACAAAACGCACGTCGGGCTTGTCGATACCCATGCCGAAGGCGATTGTCGCGACGATGACCGTGCCGTCGTGCGCCAGGAAGCGGCGCTGATTGTCGCGGCGAACGTCGGGAGCCAGGCCGGCGTGATAGGGTAAAGCCTCGAAGCCGTTATCACGCAGCCAGTCTGCGGTACTCTCCGTCTTCTTGCGCGACATGCAGTACACGATACCCGCTTCGCCCTTGTGCGCCTGGAGGAATTCGAGCAGCTGCCGGCGCGGGTCTACCTTCGGCCTCACGTGGTAACGGATATTCGGCCGGTCGAAGGGAGCGACGAATCGCTCCGGCTCGGTCAGTTGCAGGCGCGAAACGATCTCCTCGCGCACCCGTGAGGTTGCGGTCGCAGTCAATGCAAGGCGCGGCACGCCCGGGAACAACGACTTCAGCTCGCCGAGCTCCAGGTAATCATGACGGAAGTCGTGTCCCCACTGCGAGACGCAGTGCGCCTCGTCAATGGCGATTACGGATAGCGGAACGCCCTGCAGCAGTGTCCGGGTACCCTCCGTATTGAGACGTTCCGGCGCGACATAGAGAAGCTGCAGCTCGCCGTTCTGCAACTGCCCCTTTACCCGGTTCTGCTCGTCCAGTGTCTGGTTGGAGTTCAGAAATCCCGCGCTGACGCCAAGTTCATGCAAAGCGGCGACCTGGTCCTGCATCAGGGCAATTAACGGAGAGACGACCAGCCCGGTTCCCTTTCGCACTATTGCCGGTATTTGATAGCACAAGGACTTGCCACCGCCGGTCGGCATGATGACCAGGGAGTCCCGCCCCTCGAGGGCTGCCTCAATGATATCCCTCTGGTGCCCGCGGAAATCCCGGTAGCCGAAGACCTGCTGGAGCACATTGTCAGGCGAAGCGCTTCGGCTCATCAGGACTCGTCGTCCTCGTCTTCGTCGGGGCCCGCGTCCAGGTCTATGTCCTCGCCCGCAAGCACGAGTGCGATGGCGATCGGTTCCGATTGAAGCGCGCGCAAGGGTTCATCCAGGAAGTCGGTGGGCCTGTCGCCGTTCAGCCGCATGGGAATGAACGTGATCGCAGCATCCCGGGAGTGCTCCGTCAGCACGTCTGCGTCCAGCCTTTCCTCGACGACGTCTATCTCTGCCTCGATGCGAACCTCGTCCATCACCTCTTCGAGGTCCACCTCTGTCCGCCGCGCGTTGTCCCGCGAACCCTGCGCATGCACGCAGATACTCGCATCACGCCAGACATCCGTACGAGTCATGAGATAGGCAAGCATCAGCGCCAGGTAGCTTGTTCGTGTGCCTTCCCACCAGACGTCGATACGAAGATCCTCGGGATCCGCCTGCTCGATACGCTCCAGTGCCTCCTTGCTCGCGCTGAGAGCGACTATATTGCAGCCGAGTCGTAACGCCTCGTGCATATTGCGGCCAAAAATCCGTTCGTCCTCTTCCCGATCTTTTCTTGGCGCCTCTTCGAGCCAGTTCAGCAGCACGATGTTCGCACTGATCGGCCCTATACCGTAACTCTGCAGCATGATCTCGAGACCCGTACGGAAGCTGTCCGCACTGACAATGAGTGGGAAGGCCTTTATATCCAGTGCATCGATCTCGGCGCCCAGTTGCTCGCGCAGCTCTTCCTTTTGCTCGCCCAGATCGTCATCGCCGTCAGTCAGGATCGAGACCACCGAAGTAATACCGCTGTTGCCCTCGATCCAGGAACCGAAGCAGAGCAACTGACTTCGACGCTCTCGGTCTTTCGACAAAACAAGTATCTGTGGGCGCCAGTCTCTCGGATGTGGCTCGTCTTCTTCCATCTCGAACAGGAGTTTCCTGATTCGCTGAAAGTTGTAGGACCGGCGGCTGTCCGCCCACTGCCTGGGCCCCGTAGTCCGGCTCACGTACTGGTAAAGCGCAAACAGGACAGTGATCGCCAGCACTGCTGCCGTCGGCTGGATAGCCAGCATTGCGACAAGACAGCCCAACGCCCCGGCGAGGCTCAGGTATTTATGGAAGAACCTGAATTGCGGGCGAAAATGCGGGCTCGAGGCGCGCGCTTCGAAATAGGTCGCGTAATTCAACAGTCCGTAGGAGATCAGGAAGAACATTGCGACCAGCGGTGCCACCGCATTCAGATTGCCGAGTGCGAGCGTCGTTGCGGCGACGACACCGGAGAGGATGACGGCCCGGCGCGGATTGTTGTCATCGCCGGCGCCTTTGGCGAAGTATCCGAGTGCGGGAAACACGTCGTCCGCGGCCAGGGCCTGCAGGATTCGCGGTCCTCCCAGGTGGGAAGCCATCGCGGACGATGCGGTCGCCGCCAGAACGCCCGCGGCAATCAGGACCCCGAGGACCGCCACCTGGTTCATTGCCTGGTAATCCTCGTTGAGCGTCTCTGCCGGCAGTGACGCAGCCAGCGTGATCGCAGCAGCGATATAGACCAGCATCGAAAGACCGACTGCCATGAACGTACCGAGCGGCAGACTGCGGCCGGGATCGCGCAGATCACCGGACATGCTGACACCCTGCGTGAAGCCGGTCACCGCAGGAAAGAAGAGCGCAAATGCCGTCCAGAAGGGAATGCCGTCCTGCGGCCGCTGCCAGTTACCGGCGAGCGTTTCTCCGTCCCACTTGTCGATACCACCGATAAAAAACGACACCAGCGCAGCCGCGAGGACTATCATGATCAGCAACTGCAGCTTGCTGGCCCAGTCGGCGCCCAGCCACGCGAAGATAAACAGCGCTGCTAGCAGCGCTGCGGCCAGGATTCGCGGCGTAACCAGCTCATGGGCCGGCAGCAAGGCGGCAAGCGCCTCGCCGAAGCCGAAACAATAGAATGCAATGGAGAGCGTCTGCGCGAAAAACAATACGAGACCGATGGCGCCGCCATACTCGACGCCGAGTGTTCGCGAGATCAGGTAATAATCGCCACCGCCCTTGACCCGGATATTGGTTGCGATGGCGCTCAGCGACATAGCGGTCAACAGGGCAATCGCGGCCGATCCCAGGATAATGACGAGCGACAACCTGAGCCCGGTACCGCCAACGATATAGCCCGTTCGCAGGAAGAGAATAATGCCGAGGATCGTGAGGATGCTCGGCGTGAAGACGCCGGCGAAGGTACCGAGGCCTTTGTTGTTTCCGTTCTTCAGCAAATCGACGCTTCCCCTGGGCAAGTCGCTCACAAACGGCCCAGTATATAGCGGCAAGCTGAAACGTGCCGCCCGGGAAAAATATCCGGATCCGACATAAAGGCCGGGATTATCCGGGAAGTAAAGTGGCCAGAGCTGGACGTGCGGCCCCTCTGCCAATGTTACGCACAGTTGCCCGTTCGTCGCGTTGGACGCGCGCGCACGTGAACCGCCATATATGCCCTACTCCATCAGGCTGGTCTCCTGGTGCGCCAGATGTCTTGCGGTGCGAAAATCCGCCACTGGT
>DATHRM010000189.1:0-1635 GCA_035465295.1 Woeseiaceae bacterium
GGCTCGTCGCGCCGGTAGTTCGCATTCATCGGCGCTACCCAGTACAGAATTTCGCGTTCGCTGCTGTCGCCGGATGCCACAGTGCTGCCGTTGCCTCCGGGTGCGTCTATTCGGCCGGAGAAGAAGCCGATGACGGCGGCCGCCAGCAGTAAAATGACCCAAAGAGCTTTGCTGTTCATCGGGGTATTCCTCCGAGGTTCGCGAGTACGGCATAAGCCTGTTCGCGCTCGACATTCAGTCGTATGTAGTCGATCCGGGTGTTCAGATCGTCGATATAGCCGCGCATGACGTCGGCGAAATCGCTTCGATCGTTCTGGTACGCGAGCAGTGCCGCCTGCGCGTTATCCTTTGCCTGCACCAGGATGCGTTCTTCGTACAGCGTTAGCCGGCGCGACAATTCCTGCCAGCGTGCGTATTCGGCGGCCAGTTCGCTTTCGAGCGAACGCAGCAGCCGTTCCCGGTCGGCGACGGCGGCGCTGCGATCGTGAAGGGCCGCGGAGAGCGTGCTGTCGACGGATTTCTTGCGGAAGAAAGGCAGGTCGACAGTGACGCCGACGGTAACGAAATCGGAGCGCGGGTCGCCGTTCGGCAGCGAACCGTTTCGATAGGAATAGCCGACGTCCAGCGACCAGCCCGGTTTGTCGCGTTGCTCGGCGAGTTCCACGTTGGTGTCCTCGGCGGAAATGCGGGCATCTGCCGCCTGCAACGAGGGATGCGCCTGCAACGACGTGAGCAGGTCTTCGAGCGGCGGCGCGTCATCCCATGCCGGCAGTTTGTCGGCGATACGCCGCTCTGCGTCGTCGCCGATCCACTGGCGGAGCTGCGCCCGGGCACGCCGCTGCTGCCGTTCGATGTCGATCAGCCGGTCGTCCAGCCGACTCAGCTCCAGTTCTGCTCGAAGCACGTCCTGCTGGTTGCGGCGGCCGACGGCATAGAGCGAGCGCGAGATCGTTGCAAGATCGTGGAAGAACGGCCGGGATTCACGAACGAGTTCGTGCGCTTTGGTCCAGTAATACAGGTCCAGCCATGCGATGCGCGTCGCCGACAACACCCTGTCGCCGCGCGCATCGGCTTCCCGCAACTGAATCTCGGCGAGCCGGTTGAACTTGCTGCTGCCCAGCGAACGCGTGTCGCCGCGCGGAAAGGCCTGGCGATAAACGGCGCCCACATTCGTCATACCTTCGGTCGTGAAGCCGCCCGACTCGATGGGGTAATTGTTGAGACCCAGGCGAAGCATGGGGTCGGGGAGGGCGCCGGCCACGACGGCCTGCTCCTCGAGCGCCGCGGCGCGCGCGCGCAGCGCCTGCTGCCCGGGCTCGGAGGCGAGCGCCAGTGTCTCGGCCTCGGCGATCGTCAGCGGAATATCGTGCTGCGCGCCCGCTTGCGCAAATGGCAGGGCCAGCAGCGCAACAACGGCAACGCGGCGGTACAACGTGTCGGGTCGATACCCGAAATGGAAAATCATCAGACAAACTCCTGCGGTGAAAACCGAAACGAAAACGGTCTACGACGGGGAGCTGTCTAATCCAGGAATACGCAGTTCAGGAGGTGAAGGGCAGGGAAAACCGCGCCCGGGTCGGGCGGGTCGGCCGTTGTCGTCACAAAGGTAAGGCTATGGACAGGGGTGTCGGGAAT
>DATHRM010000190.1:0-14999 GCA_035465295.1 Woeseiaceae bacterium
CGTAGGTGGACGAAGCCGGGTCGTGGTTGAAGTCGATGGAAACGAGCGGCTCGTCGTTGTAGGCGAGCACACCCTTGAGATCGCCTTCGCTGGCTGCCTTCAGCACATCGTTGATCTCGTCGACGCTGGTCGAGCGTTCCGCGACGAACGAAAGGTCGACCGCCGACACGTTGATCGTCGGTATGCGCATCGAGAAGCCGTCGAGCTTGCCGTTCAGTTCCGGCAGCACGAGGCCGACGGCCTTCGCCGCTCCGGTGCTGGTCGGAATCTGCGACATCGTCGCCGACCGGGCGCGGCGAAGGTCCTTGTGGAAAACGTCGGTCAGCACCTGGTCGTTCGTGTAGGCGTGAATCGTCGTCATGATGCCGTGCTTGACGCCGATCGCTTCGTGGAGCGGCTTCACCAGGGGCGCAAGGCAATTCGTGGTGCACGACGCATTCGAGATCACGGCGTCGTCTGCCGTCAGCGTATCGTGGTTGACGCCGTAGACGATGGTCTTGTCCACACCCTCGCCGGCGGGGGCGGAGATGATCACCTTTTTCGCGCCGCCCTCGAGGTGTTTACCGGCGGTTGCGCCGGTGCGAAACAGTCCCGTGCATTCATAGACGACGTCGACACCGAGGTCTCCCCAGGGGAGTTTCGCGGGATCGCGCTCAGCGAATACCCGGACGCGGTCGCCATTGACGATGATGTCGTCGCCGTCGACTTCGACGGTGCCCGGGAACGGTCCGTGCGCGGTGTCGCGCCGCGTCAGGTGAGCGTTGGTTGCGGCGTCGCCGAGATCGTTGAGTGCGACGACGTCGAATTCCCCCGCACGGCCCGATTCGTGGATCGCGCGCAGGATGTTTCGCCCGATGCGGCCGTAGCCGTTGATGCCAACCTTGATCGTCATGTCTGTCTCCTGGTGGTTCGAGTAGCCGGGCAGCCCGGTGGCTGGAGATCCGGCAAAGATAAAAAGTAGCTATTGCGCGACAATGCGTTTCGTGGTGTCGACGACGTTATCGACCGAAAAGCCGAAATGTTCGAACAGCTCGCCGGCCGGAGCCGATTTCCCGAAGCGGTCGATACCGATGACCGTGCCCGAGGCGCCCGCATACCGCCACCATGTCGCGGTCGCGCCCGCTTCGACGACAACGCGCGCCGAGACCCCGGGGGGCAGGACGGCCTGCCGGTATTCTGCATCCTGGCTCTCGAACAAGCTGGTGCAGGGCATCGACACCACGCGCGCGTCGATGCCGTCGTCGGCGAGCTGCTCCGCGGCGGCAACGGCGAGCGCGACTTCGGAACCCGTCGCAATCAGGATGGCATCGGGATCGTTGGCGGAATCGCGCAGCACATAGCCACCCCGCACGATATTAGCGATCTGCGTTGCGTCGCGAGGCTGGTGCGGCACGCCCTGGCGCGTCAGCACGAGGCTGGTAGGGCCGTCGCGGCGCTCGATGGCGTCGCGCCATGCCACCGCCGTCTCGACCGTGTCGCAGGGACGCCAGACGCGCATGTTCGGCATCAGCCGCAGCGATGAGACGTGCTCGATCGGCTGGTGCGTCGGCCCGTCTTCGCCGAGCCCGATCGAATCGTGCGTGTAGACGAGGATCTGCTGAATTTCCATGAGCGCCGCCATGCGCAGCGCGTTGCGGGCGTAGTCGGAAAACACGAGGAACGTGCCGCTGTAGGGAATGATGCCGCCGTGCAGCGCCATGCCGTTGCAGATCGCGGTCATGCCGAATTCGCGCACGCCGAAGTAAATGTAGTTGCCGCCGGCATCGTCGCCGGTTATCACGGTCGAGCCGCCGTGCTTCGTCAGGTTCGAGCCTGTCAGGTCGGCCGAGCCGCCCGCGAGCTCGGGCAGTTGTGGCGCGAACGCATTGAGCGCGACGAGTGACGCCTTGCGCGTGGCCATGTTCTCGCCCGCCGCATCGATCTCCGCGATCGCCGCATCGGCAAAACTCGCCCACCCGTCCGGCAGCTCGCCATTGACGCGGCGGCCGAATTCCCTGGCCAGCTCCGGATGCGCGTTTGCATACGCGCCGAGCAGTTCGCCCCAGGCGGCCTCCTCCGACGCACCGCGTTCGCGCGCATCCCATGCCGCTGACACGGTGGCGGGAACATCGAACGGCGGATGCTCCCAGCCGAGCGTTTCCCGTGCTGCGGCTATCTCGTCCTCGCCGAGCGGCGCGCCGTGCGTCGACGCCGAGCCCTGCTTGTTCGGTGCACCGTAGCCGATCACCGTCTTGCAACAGATCAGCGTCGGTTTGGCGGTTTCTGCGGTTGCCCGGTCGATCGCGGCGGCGACCGCAGCACTGTCGTGCCCGTCCACGTCGCGTACGACCTGCCAGCCGTAGCTCTCGAAACGTGCCGGCGTGTCGTCCGTGAACCAGCCGCTGACGTCGCCATCGATAGAGATGTCGTTGTCGTCGTAAAATGCAATCAGCTTGCCGAGCTTCAGCGTACCCGCCAGCGAGCAGGCTTCGTGCGAGATACCTTCCATGAGGCAGCCATCGCCGAGAAATACCCAGGTGCGATGATCGACCACCGGGAAACCGTCACGATTAAAGCGCGCGGCGAGCATCTTCTCCGCGAGCGCCATGCCCACCGCGTTGCTCACACCCTGGCCCAGCGGGCCCGTGGTGGTCTCCACGCCCATTTCGGGCTCGTACTCCGGGTGACCCGCCGTACGCTGGCCGAACTGCCGGAAGTTCCGGAGCTCATCGATGCTCACGTCGTAGCCGGTGAGGTGCAGGAGGCTGTACAGCAGCATCGACCCGTGACCGTTAGACAGCACGAACCGGTCGCGATTCGGCCAGCGCGGATTGGCCGGGTTGTGCTTCAGGTAATCGTTCCAGAGCACCTCCGCGATGTCCGCCATACCCATGGGGGCGCCGGGGTGCCCCGAGTTGGCCGCCTGGACGGCGTCCATGGAGAGTGCGCGGATGGCATTCGCGAGGTCTCGCCGGGCCGGTTGGCCGCTGGCTTTGGCTTGTTGTGGCATCGAGGTCTTCTGCGCCTGGCGGCGTTTGTTATGTGAATCGACGGCGAAAATCGCTTTCGGGAGCCGCGCATTTTCAGGCTTTTTGCCGGACGCCGCAAGCCGGGCCGCCCGCCGGGCGGCAAATTTCCCTGCAAACGTAACCAATTGCATCATTTACGCCGCGAATAGTCGCAACGCCGCGCATTGCGGTACAATTCGCGACTTCGTAAATTCTGTAAAGACCAATCCCATGAGCGACTCTTTTGTGTTCACCTCGGAATCCGTCTCCGAGGGACATCCGGATAAAATTGCCGACCAGATATCCGACGGCATCCTGGACGCGATTCTCGCCGAAGACCCGAAGGCCCGGGTGGCCTGCGAGACGCTCGTCAAGACGGGTATGGCCATCATCGCCGGCGAGGTCACGACATCGGCCTGGGTGGATCTCGAGGACATCGTCCGCAGCACGATCATCAATATCGGCTACACGGATTCCGCAATGGGCTATGACGGCCATTCCTGTGCCGTGCTCAACGCCATCGGCAAGCAGTCGCACAATATTGCCCAGGGTGTCGATCGCGGCACGCCGGAAGAACAGGGCGCAGGCGACCAGGGCATGATGTTCGGCTACGCGACCAACGAAACCGACGTGCTCATGCCGGCCCCGATCACCTACTCCCACCTGCTTGTGCGGCGCCAGGCGGACGTTCGCAAGAATGGCGCGCTGCCGTGGCTGCGGCCGGACGCCAAGAGCCAGGTGACGTTTCTGTACGAAGACAACAAGCCGGTCAGGATCGGCGCGGTCGTACTGTCCACGCAGCACGCCCCGGAGGCCAGCAACAGCGACATCCGCGACGGCGTGATGGAAGAAATCATCAAGCCGGTGCTGCCTGCGGAATGGATCAGCAAGGACACGAAATACCACATCAACCCGACCGGCCGCTTCGAGATCGGTGGCCCGATGGGCGATGCCGGCCTCACCGGGCGCAAGATCATCGTCGACACCTACGGCGGAATGGCGCGCCACGGCGGCGGCGCCTTTTCCGGCAAGGACCCGTCCAAGGTCGACCGGTCGGCGGCGTACGCTGCGCGTTACGTGGCCAAGAACATCGTCGCGGCCGGCCTCGCCGACCGCTGCGAGGTGCAGGTGTCGTATGCGATCGGCGTCGCCGAACCGACATCGATCAGCGTGTTCACGTTCGGCACCGGGAAGATTTCTGACGCGCGGCTGACGGAACTGATCCGCGAGCATTTCGACCTGCGGCCATACGGTATCCTGACGATGCTGGACCTCGTGCGGCCCATCTACAAGGCCACGGCGGCTTACGGCCATTTCGGTCGCGAAGATATCGATGCCCCGTGGGAGAAAACGGACAAGGCCGAGGCGCTCAAGGGCGCCGCGGCGGCCTGACAGACAGTTAACCAGGAGATCAACATGAGCAGCGAACCCGTTGCCATTCAAACACAGGATTACAAGGTCAAGGACATCAGCCTCGCCGACTGGGGGCGCAAGGAAATCTCGATCGCCGAAACGGAAATGCCCGGACTCATGGCGCTGCGCGAGGAATATGGGGAAAAACAGCCTCTGAAGGGCGCGCGTATCGCCGGCTGCCTGCACATGACCATCCAGACGGCGGTCCTGATCGAAACCCTGAAGGCGCTCGGCGCGGAGATCCGCTGGTCGTCGTGCAATATTTTCTCGACCCAGGATCACGCTGCCTCGGCCATTGCGGCATCCGGCGTACCCGTCTTCGCCTGGAAAGGCGAGACCGAAGAGGAATACTGGTGGTGCGTCGAACAGACCATCCAGGGTCCCGACGGCTGGCGGCCGAACATGCTGCTCGACGACGGCGGCGACCTGACGCTCGTCATGCACGACAAGTACCCGGAACTCCTTAAAGAGGTAAAAGGCCTGTCGGAAGAGACGACGACCGGCGTCCACCGCCTGTACGAGATGATGAAGGAAGGCAGCCTCGGCTGCCCGGCGTTCAACGTCAACGACTCGGTGACCAAGTCCAAGTTCGACAACCTGTACGGCTGCCGCGAATCGCTCGTCGACGGCATCAAGCGGGCGACCGACGTGATGATCGCCGGCAAGATTGCCGTGGTCTGCGGGTTCGGCGACGTCGGCAAGGGCTCCGCGCAGTCGCTGCGCGGCCTCGGCGCTACCGTCTGGATCACCGAGATCGACCCGATCTGCGCACTGCAGGCGGCGATGGAAGGCTATCGGGTGGTGCGCTTCGACGAGGTTTGCGACCAGGTGGATATCGTGGTGACCGCCACCGGCAACTACCACGTCGTCACCGGCGAGCACATGGAGCGCATGAAGAACGAGGCGATCGTCTGCAACATCGGCCACTTCGACAACGAGATCGACGTCGCGTACCTGAAGAAGTACGAGTGGGAAAACATCAAGCCGCAGGTCGATCACGTGATCTTCCCGGACGGCAAGCGCATCATCCTGCTGGCCGAGGGCCGTCTCGTGAACCTGGGCTGCGCCACGGGCCATCCGAGCTTCGTCATGTCGAACTCGTTCACCAACCAGGTACTGGCGCAGATCGAACTGTGGCAAAACGGCGACCAGTACAAGAACGAGGTCTACGTACTTCCCAAGCACCTGGACGAGAAGGTGGCACGGCTGCACCTGGGCAGAATCGGCGCCCGCCTCACGCCGCTGTCCAACGAGCAGGCGAACTACATCGGCGTTCCCAAAGAGGGCCCCTACAAGCCGGATAGCTACCGCTACTAGGGGTGCCGGTCATTGAGGCGGGTTGAGGTCGGAGAAAATTCGCGATTCAGCTGATCCTGTGCGGGTCCTGCACATTACGGACCCGCATCTTTTCACCGACAGGGACGGTTCTCTTCGCGGCGCCGTGACGTTTGACACGCTGCAGTCGGTTCTCGCGCACTACCGGGACGGCGACTTCGCCGCCGACCTGGTCGCACTGACCGGCGACATCGTGCAGGACGACTCGGCCGGAGCTTACGCGCACTGCAGCGACCTCGTATCCTCGCTCGGGCTTCCGGTCCTCTGCGTGCCGGGTAATCACGATGTGCGCCAGCGGATGCGCGACCGGCTGCCGGACCCGCCATTTTCGTATTGCGGTTCGTTCGAGGCCGGCAGCTGGCTGATCACGGGCATCGACAGCTGCAGCGCGGGGCGCGCGGGCGGCAAGATCGCGGAAAGGGAACTGCGGCGCATGGAAAAATCGATAGCGGACAGCAGCGCCGCGCACGTGATGGTCTGCCTGCATCATCCGCCCGTACCGATGCACAGCAAGTGGCTGGATACCGTCGGTCTCGACAACGGTGGCGAATTCCTCGCCCGCGCCGGTTCGGCGGGGCGTGTGCGGACCGCGATCTTCGGCCACGTGCACCAGGACTATGACGCCGTGCACGACGGTATCCGCCTGATCGCCACGCCCTCGACCTGCCGCCAGTTTCTGCCGCATGCCGACGAATTCGCGGTCGACGACAAGCCACCGGCCTACCGACGCATCGAACTCCGGCCCGATGGCAGCATCGACGCCCAACTGATCTGGGTGGCAGGTGACTAAACGGCTCTTACTGGCGTGGCTTGCACTGCTGCCGGCCCTGGCCGCGGCCGATAACGCCGCCCATCCCGTCACCCTGTGGATGGCGGAGGGCGCCGGCAACCGCGTCTACCTGCTCGGTTCGGTGCACCTGCTGCGCGAACAGGACCATCCGCTGCCGCGGGTGATCGACGCCGTCTACGACGACGCCGAGACACTGTACATGGAACTCGACATGGACGATCTCGATCCCCTGCTGATGCAGGCGACGATCAACGATCTGGGAATGCTCGACGAGGGCACGTCGCTGAGAGACGTCATGGGCGAAGACCTGTACGCCGAGGCGACCGCCAGGGCAGACGAACTCGAATTACCGCTGGACATGCTCGATCGCACCGAGCCCTGGCTCGCGGCAATAACGGTCGAGCAACTGGTCCTCGCTCGCCTTGGCTTCAACCCGTCCTACGGCGTCGAGATGCACCTGCTGCAGAAAGCCTCGAGCGACAACAAGGAAATACTCGGGTTCGAGTCGGTTGAACAGCAGCTGGCCTATCTCGACGGGCTGTCGCTCGACGCGCAGCGGGAACTGCTGATGCAGACGCTGACCGAAAGCGCGGCCCTTCACGAAATCATGGACGATTTGATTTTGGCGTGGCGTTCGGGTGACATTGACTACCTCGAACAGACGCTGCTCGACGACGTTTCCGGCTACCCGGAGCTTTACGAGGCAATCGTGGCGGGCCGCAACCGGCTCTGGGTGGACACGATCGAGGCCCTGTTGGAGCAGGATGAGGATTACCTGGTCGTCGTCGGCGCGTTGCACCTGGTCGGCGAGGACGGCGTGCCGCAGTTGCTCGAGCAGCGCGGCGTCACGATTACACAGATGCACGAGCAGAGAGGGATCGAATGAGTTTGTTTGCAGACGCCCGCAAGGTCATTGCGGGCGGAGTCAATTCGCCCGTACGCGCCTTCGCCGGTGTCGGCGGAGAACCCGTTTTTTTCAAAAGCGCGAGCGGTGCCTGGGTCGAGTCCGAGGATGGCCGCCGCTTTATCGACTATGTCGGCTCCTGGGGACCGATGATCCTCGGGCACGCGCACCCGGCCGTCCTCGAAGCCGTTATCGAGACGGCCAGGCGCGGTCTGAGCTTCGGCGCTCCCTGCGTGCTCGAAACGGAAATCGCGGCGAAAATCACCGGGCTCGTGCCGTCGATCGAGCGCTTGCGCATGGTCAGCTCCGGCACCGAAGCGACGATGAGCGCGATTCGCCTCGCACGCGGCTACACCGGGCGCAGCAAGATCGTCAAGTTCGAGGGCTGCTATCACGGGCATTCGGACTCGCTGCTGATCAAGGCCGGCTCCGGCGCGCTCACGCTGGGCGTTCCGAGTTCTCCCGGCGTACCGGCCGAGCTCGCCGCTCATACCATCACCCTGCCATTCAACGACGCCGATGCGGTGGGCCAGGCCTTCGATGAAGTGGGCGACGAGATTGCCTGCATGATCGTCGAGCCGATCGCCGGCAACATGAACATGGTGCCCCCGGTACCGGGTTTCCTGGAAGCGTTGCGGGATGCATGCAACAACAACGGTGCCGTGCTGATCTTCGATGAAGTGATGACCGGCTTTCGCGTCGCGAAAGGCGGCGCTCAATCGCTGTTCGGCATCGAACCCGACCTGACGACGCTGGGCAAGGTCGTCGGCGGCGGCATGCCCGCGGCCGCATTCGGCGGGCGCGCCGATATCATGGCCAGCCTTGCGCCCGACGGGCCCGTCTACCAGGCAGGGACCCTGTCCGGCAACCCGGTCGCAATGGCCGCCGGTCTTGCGACGCTGAACCTCATCGACGCGCCGGGGTTCTACGAGACGCTCGGCGAACGCACGAAACAGCTGACCGACGGGCTTGCCGCCGCGGCGGCCGACGCCGGCATCGGGCTGTGCGTGGAACAGCAAGGCGGCATGTTCGGATTCGTGTTCACCGAATCGGGGCCGGTGCGCAGCTTTGCGCAGGTCGCGGCGGCGGACGTGGAGCGCTTCAAAACGTTCTTCCACGGCATGCTCGACGAAGGCGTTTACCTCGCCCCGTCGGCGTTCGAAGCCGGTTTCGTATCGGCGGCCCACGGCGACAGCGAGATCGAACAGACGCTCGCCGCGGCGCGCAAGGTACTCGGCACGCTCCAGGCGTAGGGAGTCAGCCGGGCTCGACCGGGCCGCGCACGTGCTTCAGCACCTGCTGCACGAGCCGCAGCCGTTCGACCGGGTCCGACTGCTCGAGGCACAGCTGTTTTTCCTCGAGGTCGATCGGCAGGATCTCGACGAAACGGTTGGTTACCCACCCGGCGTCGTCGAGGCGCCGTTCCAGGTCTTCATAAAGGCGCCCGAGATCGTCCAGCACCCCGGAGAGGATTGCCGCCATCGGGCGGTACTCTTCGGGCAACGGCACTTCGCTCTCTTCGGGCAACAGCTCGATCTCGCCGATGTTCAGACCGTCGCCCTGGCGATGCGACGACAGCAGCCGGAACCGCCGCTCGCCCCGCGCCGTTACACCCAGCAGGCCGTCGCTGCCCTGGTACCAGTCGACTATGCGTGCCAGCGTACCGATATCGTAGGTTTCGGCCGCCCCGACTTCCCCGCCCTCGCGAATCAGCACGACGCCGAACGGGCTGTCGTCCTTCATGCATTGGCTGATCATGTCCACGTAGCGCGCCTCGAAGATCCGCAGCGGCAACGGGCCGCCCGGAAACAAAACGGTACTCAGCGGGAACAGGGGTACACGCACGACGCTAATCACGAATCGAAAACACCCCAAGTATAGTAGGAGCGCTTCTCGAAGCGCGAGCTGATAAGTGTCAGGACCCGCGCGTGCGCTGCAGAACCGCGGTGAGCGTCTGCCGCGCCCCGCCGAAACCGCCATTGCTCATGAATACGACCTGGTCCCCGGCGAGTACCCGTGTCGACATGTCGCTGGCCAGTTCGTCATAGTCGCGGAAGACGCGCAGTTTCTTTCCCAGCGGCGTCAGCGCGGCATCGAAATTCTCGTCCATCTCCGCGGGCCGGTACATCCAGACCAGGTCGGCCTGTTCGAGAGACTCGGCGAATTCGCGGTTGTGCACGCCGAGCTTCATCGTATTCGATCGCGGCTCGATCGCCACGACCAGGCGATTGCCCGGGTAACGCCGCTTCATTGCGGCGATAGTGCGCCGGATCGCCGTGGGATGATGTGCGAAGTCGTCATAGATCGCGATGTCACCCACGGTCGCGGTACGTTCCATGCGCCGCTTGACGCCTTCGAACCGGGTCAGTGCGTCCACGGCCTGCTCGAGTTCCACCCCGGCCGAGCGCGCAGCGGCAACCGCGGCCACCGCGTTTTCCAGGTTGTGCGATCCGCCCAGCTGCCAGCGTGCCTCCGCCGAGCCCCCTTGCGAATCCCTGATGCGAATGCGCCGCTCGCTTGCATCGACGAACTCGGCCCGCCAGTCCGCGGCCTCCTCCGTGGAAAACGACTCGCACGGGGTCCAGCAACCCATATCGACCAGGCGCGCGATGTTATCGTCCGCTGCATTGACGATGACACGGCCGGATCCCGGCACGGTGCGCATCAGCTGGTGGAACTGCCACAGGATCGCATCGAGATCCTTGTAGATGTCCGCATGATCGTATTCGAGATTATTGAGGATGAGCGTTCGCGGCCGGTAATGCACGAACTTCGCCCGCTTGTCGAAGAATGCGGTGTCGTATTCGTCCGCTTCGACGACGAAACAGTCGCCGCCGCCGTAGCGCGCCGATACCCCGAAATTGGCGGGCACGCCGCCGATCAGGAACCCCGGCTGCAGGCCGGCATCCTCGAGTATCCAGGCCAACAGGCTTGCCGTCGTCGTCTTGCCGTGCGTGCCGGCCACGGCGAAGACGTGTTGCCCCCGTAACACGTGCTCTGCGAGCCATTGCGGGCCCGACTGGTACGCAATATCGCGGTCGAGCATGGACTCGACGACGTCGAACCCGCGGCTGACCACGTTGCCGACAACGACGCAATCGGGCGGCGACTCGAGCTGGCGGGCGTCGAATCCGTCGTGGATATCGATGCCGAGTTTCTTGAGCTGCGCGCTCATCGGCGGATACACGCCGGCGTCGCAGCCGGTCACCTCGTGACCGGCGGCTTTCGCCAGCGCCGCAATGCCGCCCATGAAGGTGCCACAGATGCCGAGTATGTGTATGTGCATGAACGAACTCAGGTTGCGGCCACGACCGCCTTGGAGAAAGCATACTGTAAAAGGAACACGGCAATTGCAATGACCAGGCCCACGTACCAGTCGCGCTCGATCGTGCGCGCGATGATGTGTCCTTTTACATACACGGACCAGAACAGCAACAGGTAAACGACGAGTCCCGCCACGGCCGTGCCGAGCAGAACCGAGACCACGACGAGGCCGGCAACCTGGGCAACAAAGATGAGTGCGCCGCACCCGATTATCGCGGTCAGCGCCTGCAACAATCGGCGGCTGTACCCCGCAAGCACGATGACGGCGGCGTAACACACGAGGCTGAGCGCCCAGCTCGCTACCGACGCGGTAACCGCAGTTCCGCCGAAGCCCGGCACGAGCACGGCTGCCACGAGCAGTGGCAGGAACCACATGACGGTGGCGGCATTCAGGAGCAGCCACGAGGCCGGGATCGCGTCCGGCCCCTTGCGTAACGTGACGATGTCGAAAAGCGTTTTGATGAATGCCTGCACGGCGGGTTACGATTCTCGTCGATAGGCGAATGATCGCATGTTAACCTTTCGATCCGAAGCCCACCCCCTGCGACATTCAATGACCGCGTTCACGTTCGTCGACGAACCCGATACGATTACGCCCGATCTCCACGCCCATCCCCGCCTTGGGATCGATACGGAATTCATCCGCGAGAAAACGTTCTTCGCATATTTGTGCCTGCTGCAGGTTTCGACACCCGAGGGCGTCTATTGCGTCGATCCGATTGCCGGAAACCCGATGCAGTCGTTCTGGCAGGAAACTTTCGCAAAGACGTGGGTGGTCCATTCGGCGCGGCAGGACATCGAGGTGATATTCCAGACGGCCGGGGCGATGCCGGCCAGGCTGTTCGACACGCAGATTGCGGCGGCCTTTCTGGGCATGCAGCCGCAGATCGGTTATGCCGGCCTCGTAAAGGAACTGTTCGACGTCGATATCCCGAAATCACACACGCGCGCGGACTGGTCGCAGCGCCCGCTCCCCGAGGAGCTGCTTCATTACGCGGTCGAGGACGTCGAGTACCTGCTGCCGGCTTACGAATTGCTGGGCGAACGTCTCGAGAAAGCCGGCAGGAAGGAATGGGCCGAGCAGGACTCCCAATTGCTCCTCGACGAGTCGCTGTACGAGGTCGACCCAACCCAGGCGGTGCAGAGGCTGAAGGGGGCCCGCAATTTACGGGGTCGGCGACGCTCCGCAGCGGAGCGGCTCGCCGTGTGGCGGGAGGCCGAGGCTGCGCGCCGAAACCGGCCGCGCCAGTGGATACTCAGGGACAGCGCACTGCTCCAGATCGCCCTGGAGCTGCCCGAAACCATGTCGGCATTGCAGCGTGTCGACGGCCTGCCCGGGAAACTCGTCAGCCGCGCCGGTGACGAGTTGCTGGATATCGTTGCGCAATCGGCGGACGACAGTCACGATTACCGGCCCCCTTCTGCGCCGGACGAACGGCAGAAGAAGCGACTCAAGGCCCTGCAGGCGGCCGTTGCGAACTGCGCAGGCGAACTCGGAATCAGCCCGGAACTGATTGCGCCGCGCAAGGAACTGGCGGCCGCAATCCTGACGGGCGGGACGGATTCGCGGGTCTTCCAGGGCTGGCGCCGGGACCTGATCGGCGAACAGCTGCTGCAGCTGCTATAAGGCCTTAAGCAGCCGGCCGTAGACCTCGTCGACGCTGCCTTGTGCGTCGATCGTCTTGAGCTTGCCGCGCTCCCGGTAGTAGTCGATAACCGGCTCGGTTTGCTCCCGGTACACGTCCAGGCGGCTGCGGATCGTTTCCTCGTTGTCGTCTTCTCGCTGTACGAGTTCGCCGCCCGCATCGAGGCATTCGTCGATCTCTTCCTGCGGCGAAAAATAGATGTTCAGGAGCTTGCCGGTCAGTGAACAGGTCCTGCGGCCGGTCAGGCGTTTCATCAGGATATCGAAATCGACGTCCATGAGGACCGCCGCATCCAGCGGAACCCCGAGTTCGTCGAGCAGCTCTTCGAGGTCCGCGGCCTGCTGCCGGGTGCGGGGAAATCCGTCGAGTATGAAACCATCGGCCGCATCCGGCTTTGTAAGGCGCTCGCTGATGATGCCCAGCATGATGTCGTCGGAAACGAGCTTTCCGGCCTCCATGATTTCCTTTGCCCTCGCGCCGAAGCGGGTCCCGGCGGCCACAGCTTCGCGCAACATGTCGCCCGTCGATATCTGCGGGATATTCCGGTCGGCTTCCAGTTTCTTGGCTTGCGTGCCCTTCCCCGATCCCGGTGCGCCCAGCAAAACAATTCGCATTTTTCTTTCCTGAAACGATTCAATGAAGGAACCCGGGCCGCGGCCCGGTTTGCTGGGCGACGCTACCGGCAAAGGCCTGCGAGGTCAATTCGACCATAGATGCAACCGTGATCCCGGCCGCGGTTTCCGCTATCCTGATGCGCGTTCCGACGACAAGCCTGAGGTAGCCCGAGAATGCCCGGAAAAAATGCGTTTTATGCCCAGTCCGGCGGCGTCACCGCCGTGATCAACGCGACCGCCTGCGGAGTCATCGAGACCGCGCGGAAACATCGCGCACAAATCGCCAATGTGTATGCAGGCCGTAACGGCATTATCGGGGCGCTCACCGAGGACATGATCGATACGAGCAAGGAGCGCGCGACCACGATCGCGGCGCTGCGCCACACGCCGGGCGGCGCATTCGGCTCCGCGCGCTACAAGCTCAAGGGCATCGAGGAAAACCGCGAGCAATACGAGCGCCTGATCGACGTTTTCCGGGCACACGACATCGGCTACTTCTTTTACAACGGCGGCAACGATTCGATGGACACGGCCCACAAGGTGTCCCAGATTTCAAAGAAAATGGGCTTCCCGGTGCAGTGCCTGGGTATTCCGAAGACCGTGGACAACGATCTGCCGGTGACCGACAACTGTCCCGGTTTCGGGTCGGTGGCCAAGTACGTGGCCGTGTCGACCCGGGAAGCCGCGCTCGACGTGGTGTCGATGGCCAAGACGTCGACGAAGGTATTCATTCTCGAGGTGATGGGCCGCCATGCGGGCTGGATTGCCGCGGCGGGGGGGCTTGCGGGCAGCAAGCCCGAAGACGCTCCGCACATCATCCTGTTTCCGGAGGTGCCGTTCAACCAGCAGGCGTTTCTCAGGCGGGTGCGTGACTGCGTCAAGCGTTACGACTACTGCGTCATCGTCGTCAGCGAGGGCGCCCGGTACAAGAACGGCAAGTTTCTCGCCGAAGCGGGCACGCGGGACGCTTTCGGCCATGCGCAGCTCGGCGGCGTCGCGTCTGTGGTCGCCCAGATGGTGCGCGACAACCTCGGGTTCAAGTACCACTATGCGGTGGCCGACTACCTGCAGCGCTCCGCGCGGCACATCGCGTCGGCAACGGACGTGAAACAGGCCTACGCGGTCGGCAAGGCGGCGGTCGAGTTCGCGATCAAGGGCAAGACGGCGGTCATGCCGGTCATCAAGCGGGTGTCCGACAAGCCCTACCGGTGGCGGATCGACGAAGCGCCCCTGTCCCGCGTCGCCAACAAGGAGAAGATGCTGCCGGCCCGATTCATCAGCAAGGACGGCTTTAGTATAACGGAGGCGGCACGCCGCTACCTCCAGCCGCTGATTCGTGGCGAGGATTATCCTCCGTACATCAATGGCTTACCGAAATATGTGACGCTGAAGAACGTTTCTGTTGCACCGCAGCTAAAGACGAAATTTGTGGTATGATGCGCGCCCGGTCGGGGGTCGGCCTTCGCGCTATTGGGGAATGAGGCCCGCGGCCTGATAATTCAAAACCGGTCGAACACAAGAACAAAGCCGGCGCCCTGGGTGCCGACGGCGAATTCGTTCGATCGGCAAACTAAAAAAAGAGTCGGGAGACAATCTAATGAGTAACGAGTTGGCCCTGTGGCTCTCGATCGGTGCGGGCGTTCTTGCCGTGCTGTTCGGGATCTTTTCTTCGCAGTGGATTCTCAAGCAGCCGGCCGGCAACGACCGGATGCAGGAGATCGCACGCGCCATCCAGGAAGGTGCCGGTGCCTACATGAACCGGCAGTACGGTACCATCGCCGTCGTCGGCGTCGTGCTATTCCTCGTCCTGGGAATCGCGCTGGACTGGTACACCGCCATCGGCTTCGCGATCGGCGCAATCTTCTCCGCCCTCGCGGGCTACATCGGCATGTACGTGTCGGTGCGAGCCAACGTGCGCACGGCGGAAGCCGCCACCAAGGGTGTCAACCCGGCGCTCAACATCGCCTTCAAGGGCGGCGCCATCAC
>DATHRM010000191.1:0-11876 GCA_035465295.1 Woeseiaceae bacterium
AGAAGGAGTGTGATCAGCCCTTATGCAGGAATTCGCGGACCTCTTCGTCGGACGTCTGTCTGAAATCGCCGTAAAACTGGCCGACCGCGTAAAAGGACGCCGGCGTTTCGAGGCAGACGACGCGGTCCACGATTGCGGCGAGCCTGGCCACGGCGGACGCCGAGCCGACGGGCACCGCGACGACCACCGTCGACGGCGATTTCGTCTTTACCGCTTCCGCCGCCGCGCGCATGGTTGCGCCCGTTGCGAGGCCGTCATCCACGAGCACGACGTCCTTGCCGGCGAGTTCTGGGAAGGGACGGTCCAGCCGATAGGCCTGTTCGCGCCGCCAGAGTTCCTTCATCTCCCGGCCGACGATCTGCTCGATCGTATCGTCGTCCAGTCCGAAAGCGGTCTCGACGACGTCGTCGTTGATGATGCGCACGCCGCCCGAGGCAATCGCGCCGAAGGCGAGTTCGGGATGTGAGGGCACGCCGAGCTTGCGGACGACGATGGTATCCAGCGGGGCGCGCAGCGCGACTGCGATTTCATAGGCCAGGGGGACGCCGCCGCGGGGCAGGCCGAGAATTATCGGGTCGTCGAGATCACACCGCTCAAGCTCCGGTACGAGAGCCCGGCCGGCCGCACGCCTGTCTTCGAACACCCTGTTCATGTCGCATCGCGAAAGGTGTGGACACCCAGTATCGGCCCTGCCGTTGCGACAGGCACTACGGGGATTCACCTACCGTAGAGCTTGCGCAATTCGGACTTCGCCTGCTCCAGGATCGCTTTTTGTTCGTTATCCAGCGCGCTGCCGGCGCGGTTGATATAGAACACGAGCATCGACATGGCGGAACGGAAAGGGGTTGTCTTGCGTTCGGTGCTGGCTTCGGCCGATCTCTGCAGCGAGCGGGCGATCCTGGCCGGGTCCTTCCAGGTAAAGACGCCGTCTTCGAGCTGCAGCGCATGGCTCTCGCGCGTCACGTTGCCGGACCAGCGTTTATTGTCGGAATCGGCCGATTTTCGGGACATTGGTCGAACTCGCACGCCGTAACCCGGCGCAGTTATTCGGATTTCCAGCATAGCGCATGAACGGCGAAATTTTCTGCTACCCTCGGAGTCAAAACTAAAACAACGAACAAGCGGAGGAAGCCATGGATACCGCATGGATACAGGTCTTCGTATTGACCCTGAGCGAATGTGTCGCGCCGGCCGGCAAGACGGTCTGCCAGGAGCAGACCCTGGAACTGGAATTTCTCACACGCGCAGACTGCGAGATTGCCATGCAGCAGCTCGTGTCGCTCAAACAGGAGTCGGAAACGGTGATTATCGACCCGGCCAGGGCCAGCTGCATTCCCACGGCGCGTCAGCAACAGGTATTCGCCAGTCTCGATGCCATCGAGGAGGCAAACCGGGACAAGGAAAACTGGCGGGCCCCGGAGGCGAGGGACACCGATCCCGGCGTCACGCTCGCCTCGCACCAGGAGCGGCTGGCGCGCCTGCCAGAGTGCGGCGAGGAAGGCGTCGACGCGCCCTGCAAGGTGGGTGAGATCATCATCGAAAGCGGCGATGTCGAATCCGTAGACGTCTGGCGCCGCGACTGAGCGGGCGTAACCGGGGCCCACTGCGACGTGGGCCTTTACCGGACCTGCTGCGCGGCCAGTCGCAGCTCAGCCACGCCTGAAGTCCTTCATCTGGATTTTCGTCTCGTGGCCCGCGAACGTGTTGCCCGACGTATTCTCACCTTTCATATAGGATCGTTGCCAGCCTTTCCTGGCCGCGTCCGAACCCGAGACCTTGAGCTCTTCGTTGAATCGCAGCCGCTCGTCGCGCCAGTCGACATACTGCTGGTAGAGCTTGGGGTTTTCATTGAGGTTCCTGACCGTCGCGTCGAACTTGCGGGCGTAATGCCGCGGATAAGGCAGCACGGTACAGAAGGGTTCACCCTCCTCGAACGTGACCTTGTGGCGCTTGCGCGTGAACTGCCAGTTCATCGTAAACGAGTACGGCGCCCAGTCGGTTTCGATGAGGCCTTCGAGTGGCGCGATGCCGTCCTTCGGCCGGTTGGCCGGCCCTTTCACGTAGAGGTTGTGCGACCTGGTCGTGCGAAACAGGTAGCCGGGCGTAAACGTCAGCACCCCGTGCCCGAAGTGGGAGCCGATCAGCGGCGACGGTTCACCGTGGAAGCGGATCTTGATCGCATCGAGGCCGGCCTTGCCGTTCCAGCTCGCGGTGAACGCGACCGGGTTCAGAAGTTCCCAGCCGACCTGGTTGGCGATCGCGAGCGGCAGGCACCGGTAGGCGAATCGCTCGGGCAGGTCCTCGATCCAGTTGCGCGCTCTCTGCGCCGTGCGCAGCGCCACGGGCTGCTCGATAGCCTCGTAGGCTGTAATCTGGAGCTTGTCTTTCAACTCACTTCTCCGTGGTTCGATCGAATGCCACGATTCGACTCGTACTGTGGCAGACGGCCGGACCGTCTGCATTCGGCGACAGCAGGAGTGTGACGGCGATCGCGTTTTAGCGGATTCAAAAAGATACCATCGGACGGCGTCCGTGGGAGCAACGGGTTTGATGGCTTACGTAAAGGCAGGACAGGGTATACCTGCGATTGCGCGGTTGGTGACGATGGTCGTCGCGGCGGCATTTGCGCTCGCAGGTTGTGACGTGGAAACGTTCGACGATGCCGTTGCACGCATACCGGCAGGAACGTCGCCACCACCTCCGCCGCCAGCCGCGGGCTTTGGACCCAATTTTTCCGAGATCCAGGCCAACGTATTCAGCCCCGATTGTGCGACCTCGGGCTGCCATGCCGGCGGCAACGCGGCGGCGGGCCTCAACCTGGAGGAGGCGAACAGCTACGCGATGCTCGTCGGCATACAGAGCAGCCAGGATGCAGCCTTGCAGCGCGTCGAGGCAGGCGATCCTGCGAACAGTTACCTCGTCCAGAAGCTCGAAGGCACGGCATCGTCGGGGCAGCAAATGCCGCCCGGGGCGGCATTGCCGCAGGCCGAGATCGACGTGATCCGGCAATGGATAACGGACGGCGCCCTGGATGACCGTGTCGTCGTCCTGGACCCGATCACCGTGACCTCGGTATCGCCGATGCCGAACGCGGCGCTCGATGCACAGCCGGCGAACGTCGTTGCCGGGTTCAGCCGGGAGCTCAACCAGGCAACCGTCGACGCCACCACCTTCCTGCTCACGGCCAGCGGTGGTGATGGCACTTTTGCCGACGGCAATGAAATGCAGATTTCCGCCGCTGCAATCACCGTGCCTGCCGCGAATCCGCAGAGCGCCGTGTTCGACCTGACGGGCGTCGTGCTGGCGGATGACACCTACCAGGTCGAGTTGCTGGGTGGCGCAGCGAACGCCATACAGGACCTCGACGGTAATGCACTCGACGGGGAGTTCCTGGGTAACCTGCCTTCCGGCAACGGCGTCGCCGGCGGCGACTTTGTCGTACAGTTCACGATCACGACGCCGGTCCAGATCGGGCCCACGCTCGACGAGATCCAGGCAGCCGTATTCACGCCGGATTGCGCGACGTCGAATTGCCATGCCGGCGGCAACCCGGCCGGTGGGCTGAACCTGGAGTCCGGCAACAGCCACGCGATGCTCGTCGGTGTACCGAGTTCCGGCAACATGGCCGTCAATCGTGTCGAGCCCGGGCAGCCCGACAACAGCTATCTCGTGCAGCGGATCGATGGCACGGTGACGCCGCGGATGCCACCGGGCAACGCACCGTTGTCGACCGAGGCAATCGACGCGATCCGGCAGTGGATCCTCGACGGCGCAGCGCCCTGAACGAAACGTTCAGTCGTCGAGGTGAATGTTGACCCGGCGGTTGCGGCGGCCTTTCTTCTCCACCTTGCCGATGCGCACCTTGCCGACCTCGGCCGTCGACTTCAGGTGCGTGCCCCCGCAGGGCTGCAGGTCAACGCCGTCTATCTCGAGCAGGCGGACCTGGCCCTTGCCGCGGGGTGGCTGCACCGACATCGTGCGGACGAGATCCGGGTTGGCATCGAGTTCCGCGTCGCTTATCCAGCGGCAACTGACCGCGTGATCCTCGTCAACGAGGGCCTGTATCGCCTGGCCCACCGCCTCCTTGTCCACCGCGTCCTCCATGTCGAAGTCCAGGCGGCTCTTGTCGGCCGAGATGTTGCCGCCCGTGACGCCGTACTTCAGGACCGCCCCCAGCAGGTGCATTGCGGTGTGCATGCGCATGTGGCGATAACGCCGGTCCCAGTCGAGTTCGAGGTGGACGGTCTCGCCGACCGCCGGTAACGGGTTGTCGTCGTCGACCAGGTGCAGGACTTCGCCGGAGTCACCGTAGCGGGTATCGACGATACGGGCGCTCCCTGCGGACCAGCTCATCGAACCCGTATCGCCGGGCTGGCCGCCGCCGAGCGGGTAGAACACGGTGCGGTCGACGACCACCCCGCGGTCCGCGACAGCAACGACCTCGGCGTCACATTCCTTCAGATACGAGTCTTTGCGGAAGAGTTCGTCGGTCATGCGCGGGGGCCTCGCTCTGATAATGCCGAAGACCGGATCAATGTGACATAAGGCCGGCAGGGGGGCAACGCCGGCCCGATTTCACAAAGTCACGACGTCGCGCACAGAACTCCCTTGACGAATCCGGTAAAAGCGATGGAATACATCGGGGGACCGCTGGCGTCGCCCGGTATCCGGGCAGCGGAGAGGAGCCGGGTGCTAGGGATCTGCAGAACAAAACCGGGCGCGCTGCGCCTCGCCATAGTAGCGGGACTGCTCCTGCTGCACGGCTGTGCGCTCCTCGAGCAGGAGCCGGAAGTCATGGAACCGGCGCCCGAGGTCGTGGACGTGCCGGAGCCCGTTGCCGAGGTGCCGCCGGCGCCGGCACCCGAA
Source organism: Woeseiaceae bacterium (assembly GCA_035465295.1). Lineage (GTDB taxonomy): Bacteria > Pseudomonadota > Gammaproteobacteria > Steroidobacterales > Woeseiaceae > UBA1847. The sequence continues at coordinate 4,867 of DATHRM010000191.1, forward strand.
CCGGAGCCGCGCCCCGTTGCGCCTGCGCCGCCGCCGCAGCAGGTCGCCATCGTCCTGAGCAGCCGGCAGCCGGCCTACGAGGACGTGGCCGTCGAACTGAGCGCGCGGCTCGACAACGTGGCCATTTACGACCTCGACGACCGCAGCCAGCCGCCGGTGGTCGCGTTCCGCCAGATCAACGATTCGCGAACCGACGCAGTGATCGCAATCGGACTGCGGGCAGCGCGCTCATCCGTGGCCATGGCGCAGGTGCCGGTCATTTTCAGCCAGGTGTTCAATTACACCGACTACGGCCTGGTTACCGAAAACAGCCGCGGTGTGTCGGCTCTTCCTCCTCTCGATGCGCACCTGGCTGCCTGGAAGGAACTCGATCCCACGCTGGCGCGCGTAGGCATGATCATCGGCTCCGGCCACGAAGCGCTGCGGACCGAGGCGGAAATCGCCGCCCAGAAGCACGGCGTGCAGGTGCAGATCCGCGAGGCCGGTTCGGACCAGGAAACGCTGTACCACTTCAAGCGCATGATCCACGAGATTGACGGCTTCTGGCTGTTTCCCGACAACAGGATCCTGAGTCCGCGCGTACTGACGGACATGTTGCAGCAGGCCAATCGCCGGCACGTGCCGGTGGCCGTATCCAACGACGCCATGCTGCAGCTGGGTGCGGCGATAAGCGTCTCGACCGTCGCATCGGACATCGCGACGACGATCCTGCGGGTACTCGAACGCATTCGCGCCGGCAAGATCGACGCGCTGCCGCCAGTGACGCAGCTTTCCGAAATCCGGGTGTCGACGAATGACGCCCTGATAAAGCCCGAGGTCGCCGCGGACGCCGCGGATGGCGCCGCGCAATGAAGCAGGCGATGGCGATGATCACGGCCCCCGTTGTACGACTGTTGCAGCGGTTTCGCGCGCCGAGCAGCAAGCGTGTTCTCGTCCACGAGATACTGTGGATCCAGATCCTGAGCGCCGGCATCGTCGGCGCATTTGCGATTGGTGCGCTCTACTGGGGCGGACAGTGGGTCCTGCAGGACAACTACAGCCGCTGGGCGCTGCAATGGACGGAGGAACTCAACGAACTCGGCTCGCCGTTGTACCTCAGCGATGACAGCGAGGCGTTACTGCGGGTGGAGAGCTTCGTGAAGAAGTACCCGGAGATCGGCCGCGTCGCGTATTTCCGCCCAGACGGTGCGCCGCTGTTCTCGATCGATGGCGACCGGTCGATGGACCCGCCGTCGCGCTTGCCCGAATCGACGCTCGAGGAAGCGAAGGCGCTGATCCGCAGTGACCAGCCCTACCTGCTGCAAAGCAGTATCGCGAATCCCCGCGAATTCGAGATACTTGCGCCGGTCTGGACCGAGTCGCTCGCCGATGACGGCCTGTTTGCGTTCGATCCGGCTGTTGCGTTGACCGAGAGCAAGACCGAATTGATCGGTTTCGTGGGCATGCACCTCGATTTCATCCTCTTCCACGATCGACTGCTCGACAACATCAAGGTCGCAATCCTGATCATGCTCGCATTGCTGAGCGTGTTTGCGCTGTATGGCCGGCGGGCCCTGCGACGCGCCCTCGCGTCGATCTCGGACCTGCAGGACCCCATCCAGGAACTCGCGCGCGGCAACCTCAAGGTCAAATTCGAGCCCGCAGAGCACCGCGAGATCTCCGATATCGTCGAGGCGCTCGAAACGACGGCTACGGCCCTGAGCGAGCGCGATGCGATGCTCATGGAGCTTGCGAATCACGACAACCTGACGGGCCTCTACAACCGGCGCCGCTTCATGGAAGAACTGAACGTCGAGTTGGCGAACATCGCGGTGCACGAGCACAGGAGCGCGTTGTTCTTTATCGATCTCGACCAGTTCAAGTACGTAAACGACACCTGCGGGCACCATGCCGGAGACCGGCTGATCCGCAAAGTGGCCGACGAACTGACGCGCAGCGTGAGCCAGGAAGACATCGTGGCGCGCTTCGGCGGCGACGAATTCGTCATCCTGCATTGCAATACGGACGAGGTGTCCGCACGCGACATGGCCGAGCGAATGCTCGCCAGCATGCGGCGGCTAGCGCACGTCGAGGACGAGCGCGTATTCCATATTCACTGCAGTATCGGCGTCACGATGATCGACCGGGCCAAGGCGAATCCCGACGAAATCATTGCGGAGGCGGATATTGCGTGCCGCGAAGCCAAGTCGGCAGGACGCAATCGCATGCAGTTCTTCGAGAAGTCCTCGCATATCGTCGAGCGCGCGACGTCCGATGTGGGGTGGATGAACCGCCTGCGCAACGCCGTCGATGCCGACAGCTTCGAGCTGCGCTTCCAGCCCATCAACCGCATCGACACCGGCGCCACGACCCACCACGAAGTGCTGTTGCGGCTGCGCGGTGACGACGGCAAGCTGTTGAGCCCGGATGCGTTCCTGCCGTCGGCCGTCCGCTTCGGCCTGATGTCCGAGATCGACTTGTGGACGATCAGGCACTCGGCCGAAGCATACGCGGAGTACATCGAGGAAAGCCCGAAACTGAAACTCTCGATCAACCTGTCCGCGAACGCCTTCGAAAGCGACAATCTCGCGGACTATGTGGCCTCCGTGTTCGCCGAGTATCGCGTACCCGCGAACCGGATCATCTTCGAGATCACCGAGAGCCTCGCCGTGAGGCGGCCGAGACACGTCGAGTTGCAGATCGATGCGCTCCGGGAGATGGGATGCAAGCTGGCCCTGGATGATTTCGGTACGGGATACAGCTCCTTCAGTTACCTGCAAAAGCTGCATTTCGATTTCATCAAGATCGACGGCTCGTTCGTTCACGACATCGTGAACAATCCCGTCGACCAGAAAATGATCAAGCTCATCGCCGAAGTGGGCCGGGAAGCGAACATGCGGACGGTTGCCGAGTACGTGCAGGATGCGGAGTCGCTGGAACTCCTGGGCGAGCTCGGCGTGGACCTGGCGCAGGGCTTCTTCGTCGGCCGGCCGTCGCGAAGACCGCTTTACAAGTCGACGCCGATATCGCTCAGTTCACGGCGCAACCGGCGCACGTCGCAGTTCTGACCCGGCAGCCACCTGTATTTCCGACGGGCGGCCGCATTCGTCCGACGAGCAGCATTAACAGTCGCCCACCGACGCCCTAATATGATGGCGAGGGGAATGACAACGGGACACTGTTATGTCAATCGAAAAAATTACAGCGGAGTTTGCCCCGACGAACCACGACCGGCAGCATGCATCCCGGGCCGACGGGCCGCGGCCGATGCCCGAACGGCAGGCAGACCTGCCAGCGCTACAGATCGAGGACGATGCCGGTGGCGATCCCTACAATCGCACGGGGCAACACTGCCTCGCGGACCTGAAGAAAAGGCAACGCTGACAACTCGCCGCGAGCGGTTCCTAAGGCTACCGATTTAGCCTAGGATCGCAGCCATGAAATACCTGCGCTGGATCGGACTGGCGATGAGCCTGCTGGGTGTCGGCTTCGTCGTCGTCCAGCTCGGTGCCTATGCCGGCGATTTGAGCGGTTTCCGTCCGAGCGTCATCCAGGTGCTGGTGCTGGCGGCGCTCACCTTGGTCTACGGCGTAACCAACGTGGCGCTCGCGGTGGCGTGGCGCGATCTTCTCGAACATTGCGGCGCGCCGAGCCGTACGCGATGGGCGGTGCACGTATTCGGCGTCACGCAACTCGCCAAGTACATTCCCGGCAACTTCTTCCACCTCGCGAGCCGGCAAACCGTCGGCATGTCCGATGGCCACGAAGCCATGCCCCTGCTGAAGTCCGCGTTCTGGGAGTTCGCCGCCATCATGTCGTCAGCCGTTATCTTCGGGCTGTGGCTGGGCCCATTGCTGTTCGACGGCGTCAGCTATGCTGTCGGCGGTTCGCTCTTTGTCCTTGTGCTGGCGATCGTCAGCCTGTGCGCGCAACGATTCTTATCGCCTTTCGTCATGAAAGCGGTGCTGTGGTACGTCGCTTTCCTGCTGCTGTCGGGCCTGGTTTTCTACGCCACGCTGCTGTTGCTGCTGCCGGGAGCAAGCCTGGTACACGCGCTGCCCGGTATCTGCAGCGCGTACGTTATCGCCTGGCTGGCCGGCGCGGTCACACCGGGCGCGCCCGCCGGGATCGGTATACGCGAGGTCGTGATGTTCGCGCTGTTGCAGCCGCTCGTTGCGGAATCGGATTTGCTCGTTGCGATCGTTCTCAATCGGGCAATCACGGCCGGGGGTGACACGCTGTTTTACTTTTTCGCCCTGGCCCTGGGCAAGGCGAGGTAAGCAAGGGGAGGGTCATCCGGGAGGGCGTTCGTCGGTGTGCCCGTGACGGTGGAGCCGGGCGTCGTGCGTCCTGAAGTGCTCGGAAAACCAGTACTGCAGGTCAGCGGACAGCCTCGCTTCCACGTACTCGCCGCCGGATCGCACGTCGTCGAGAATCTCGCGCAGGTCGTCCAGCAGCACTTCGTGGTCTTCCTTGTGCTCGGCGTAGGCCATGTAGCGGGCCTCACGCATCAGCGCCTCTTCGCGCGCAAAATGTTCGGACACCAGCGTATAGATCCCGGCCAGGCCCTCGACGATGTCCGCACGTTCGGCGCCGGCCGACATCACGTCATGCAGGGCGTTGATCAGCGCGACAAGGGTGCGATGCTCGCCGTCTATCGCCTCGATGCCGAGATTAAACTCGTCATTCCATTCAATCAGGCTCATCGCTCGTGCAGGCCCTGCGTCACTTGGTCCTCCTCGTTTGCGCAGATTAGCAGGAGATTCGCCGGGGCACACTTGCGAAGTTACTTTAACTTAATTCTTTAACGGCAGAGACCGAAAATAGCTTGGAGAAATCGAAAATACGGTTTCAAAAGAAAGAGTTGCGGCGGTGAGAGGACGTCCTAAAGTGAATCCTGAGGCGAAAGCCTCCAGCCAGCAAGTTCGCTTGTTGACGACCGCCCTGCTTGAAGAGGTCCGAGCCTCGTCCAGTGTCGGGGGCGGTGGACGCAAAAAGGCGGAACCTGACGGGAAAGCGGTGAGTGAGAGCTCACCGGCGGAACGAAAGGAATGCGACGGTGGAACTCGGAAACGAAACCTGAGCGTTACGCCGGGTAGCCCGATATCAAGAACGCAGTCGGGTCTGAATCTGGAAAGCGGGCCGCAAGGCCGGCAGCCTGGGTGAAGAGCCGGGTGCGCGACAAAGCAGATCTACCCACGCGTCCTCTTATCCGGAAAGCGGCCCACCGGGCCGCTTTCTTTTTGGCCGGACGGCAAGGCGTTTCTAGACAATGCCGGGTCGAACTGCGAGACTCGGCCGCCGTCACGCTGATTAGGGGGTATGCCGATGCTTCGTCTCTTGACCGTCTCTCTCGCCGTGTTCGCGCTGTCGGCCGGCGCCCTTGCCGAGTCGCCGACGCTCAAACGGATCGAGGAAAGCGGGGAAATCCGTATCGGTTATGTGCCGGACGCTCCGCCGCTGTCGTTCGAAGACGAAGACGGCAACGTGGTTGGCTATTCGATCGACCTGTGCCGGCACATCGCGTCCGCCATTCGCTTCGACCTCGGCCTCGAAAAAATCGATATCCAGTTCAAACCGCTGGTGACGATGGACGACCGCATCAGCGCGGTGGAGAATCACGATATCGATATCGAGTGCGGCGCTACGACAGTAACCCTCTCGCGCCGCGAACGCGTGGACTTCACGTTGATGACGTTCATCACCGGCAGTGCGGTTCTGTCGCGCAAGGGCAAGGCGATTTCGTCCATTGACGAACTGGACAAGAAGCGGGTCGCCGTCGTCACGGGAACCACCACCGAAGACGTTGTGCGGCGGGTCGCCGAGGTCAACGATTTCCGCATCAAGGTCGTGCCCATCAAGACCCACGACGAAGGGATGGAGCTCCTGAACAAGGGCAAGGTCGACGGCTATGCGTCCGACCGCGCCATGCTCATCGGGCAGGTTTTCCGCAACGCCAACGTAGCAAACGACTACACGATGACGCGCAGTGCACTGTCTTTCGAACCGTATGCCTTCATGATCACGCGCGGCGATACGGAGTTCAGGCTGGCGGCCGACCGGGCCCTGGCGTCGCTGTATCGTACGGCGCGGATTCGCCGCATTTACCAGAACTGGTTTGGCCGCTATGGTGAACCGTTGTCGCCGATCGTCGAGGCGATGTACCAGTTCCAGGCTGTCGGCGAATAAAACCGGCGCCACCCAAGGAAAATCAGTAACTTAGCGGGGCCGGCGGACCTGCGTCACATTCAAACGCTGCCAACTGTGGCACAACTGGCGGCTGACCTGCTGATTGGGGGTGGTCGTGAACAGAACACTTGGGCAATGTATCTGGGGCGTGTTGGTGCTGCCGTTGCTGGCGGGAGCGGATCTCGTCGTTCCCGTCGACGACGTGAATTCCTACGTCAAGATCCGCAAGGCGCCTGACGCCGATGCCGAGGTCGTCGGCCGCCTGCACAAGAGCGTGCCGCGGCCGCATGTCGAGACGGTGCCGGGCTGGCACGAGGTGGCACTCGAAGACGGCTCCACCGGTTTCGTCAGTTCGGACTGGTCGGTCGTCGTCGCTGACTCGAGCGACGAGGTGCCGGCAGAGGCGCCTGCCGGCGAGTCGACCGAGGCGATAGCCGAATCGCCGCCCGACGCCGAGACGGAGCCCGTTGCCGGGACTGAGCCCGTTGCCGAGACTGAGCCCGTCGCCGAGGCTGAGCCGGAGTCAGGGCCCGAGACGGTCGCCGTGGACGCCGAAGAAGTGCTCGGCCCTGAATCGGCGTCGCCGGGCCCACCGGGCCCGCCAGGTCCTCCCGGTCCTCCGGGACCGCCTGGACCGCCGGGGCCGCCCGGCGCCGGCGGGGAGGGGAACGCGGATGCCGTTGCAGAGATTCGGGCTGACGAGAACTTCCTCCTCAAGGTCAGGAAACCTGGCGTTGCCGGGGCCTCGCAAATCTGGGACGACGGCAATTTCGTGGGCATCGGCACCACGGAGCCGAAACAGCGGCTCGAGGTCAACGGCAGTATCCAGATCCATGAGCAAA
>DATHRM010000192.1:0-64392 GCA_035465295.1 Woeseiaceae bacterium
CTGTGCGTCAATCGCTATCCCGACGCGGTGGAGCGTTATCTCGGCAGGCGCGTTGCCGACCTTCGGTGGGGTCAGCGGGTGAGGCACCCGGAAGCGATGGCGCTGATCACGATCGACGATGTTATCGGCAAAATAGACAACTTTTTCGGCATTTAACCGGCGAAAGCTACACTTTATGCGACTTCTTTTCGATTTTTCCGCGCAGCTCCCGCCCGCAAATTACACCTGGCCAGTTAACGGCATTTAATCGATTTTTAAAGTTTTTCGATTCTTTTTAGCGGATTTTAAGGGCAGTTAATGCCGAAGGGCGGCCCAAACCGCGGCTTTGCTGCGTGGTCATACGCCTTCCCCGATGTCACCAGGCGCTGTTCATGCCACGGCGGGTGGCACTTTTCCTTATTTTCTGGATTTTTGAAGATTTTCGGCTATTTTTATGGTTTTTTTACCGAACATCACGTCCGGCCTTCCATGCGATATAACGCGGAGCCCGCCGGCGAAACCACCCTGTATTGCGAGATAGGGTTTTTTAGCGACCGTTAATTGCCATTTAGGCGAACATGGGCATTTTTAACGGCTGCATGCAGCCGCGACACGCTCAGTTCCTTCAGGCAGCGCAGGTGGCCCAGCGGACAGGTCCGTTCGAAGCAGGGGCTGCATTCGAGATCGAGCCAGTGGATATCGCGCTCGGCCGTGAGCGGCGGCGTAAACGCCGGCGACGACGACCCGTAGATGCCGTGGACATGGGCGCCGACTGCGGCGGCGACGTGCATCAGCCCCGAGTCGTTACTGATCGCCTGCTCCGCGTAACCGAGCAGGTCGATGACATCTTCGAGCGACGTTCGCCCGCAGAGGTTCCTGGCGGCACTCGCCGAGGCAATGCGCTCGCCGGCCGCTGCATCCTTGTCGGAACCGAGCACCCAGACGTCGAAGCCGTCGTTGACCAGCAATGCGGACAGCTCGGCGAAGTAGTCCAGCGGCCAGCACTTCGCGGGCCCGTATTCGGCACCCGGCATCACCGCGACAACGGTGCGCCCGGTGACCAGGCCGAGCGAATCCATGACCGCATTCTGCCGTCGCCGATCGACCGCCAGCGCAGGGTAGGGCACCGGCGGCAACGCTTCGCGGGGCTCGAGGCCGAGCGCAACATAGCGTTTGACCGTCTGGTCCAGGACGGACTCGTCGAACGGCCGCATGTCGTTGATGAGGCCGTAGCGGGACTCACCGCGAAACCCGGTGCGCGTCGGTATGCGCGCAAACCACGGGATCAGCGCCGACTTCAGCGAGCGGGGCAAAACGATGGCTTGCTCGTAGCCCTCGTCCCGCAGCTCGTAGCCGATGCGCCGCCGCTTGCCCAGCGCCAGTTCCGCGTGCCCGGTCTCCGCAGCAATGCCGCGGCGCACTTCGGGCATGCGCGCGACGATCGGCAGCGACCACGCCGGCGCCAGCACGTCGATCGCAACGGCGGGCCTGCGTTCTTTCAGCAGGATGAACAGCGCCTGCGCCATCACCATGTCGCCGACCCACGATGGCCCGACGATCAGTGTTGCCGCAGACGTCATTCTGCTCAGCCGGAAAGCTGGTCCAGGTAGTCTTTCACGCCCACTTCCACCGGGCGAAATTCGACGTCGCAGCCCGCCTTCCGCAGTTGGGTGAGATCGGCCTCGGTATAGCTCTGGTACGCGCCCTCGAGATGCGGCGGAAAAGGTATGTAGCGGATGCGGCCCTGCCCGTGCCACCCGATCACGGCGTTGGCGACGTCATTGAACGTCTGCGCCTTGCCGGTGCCCGCATTGAACACGCCGGAAACGGCGGGGTTGTCGAGAAACCAGAGGTTCACGGCGCAGACGTCGTCCACGTAGACGAAATCCCGCAGCTGTTCGCCGTCGCCGTATCCGCCGGATCCCTCGAACAGGCGCGCTTCGCCATCCGCGACGACCTGGTTGTTGAAATGAAACGCGACGCTTGCCATGGAGCCCTTGTGCTGTTCGCGGGGGCCGTAGACGTTGAAATAGCGCAGCCCGACGACCTGGCTCTCCGGGTTGGACGCGACACGGCGCACGTAACGGTCGAACTGCAGTTTCGAATACCCGTAGACGTTCAGTGGCAGCTCGTTGTCGGGGTGTTCCGCGAACGCCTGCGATGCGCCGTAAACCGCCGCCGACGACGCGTAGACGTACGGGATTTTCCTGCCGAGACAGAAATGCAGCAGGCGCTGCGAATAGCCGTAATTGTTGCGCATCATGTAGCGGCCATCCCATTCGGTCGTCTCCGAACACGCGCCCTGGTGCAGGATCGCGGTCAACGAGGCGCCGAACGCCGGGTCTTCGTCCAGCCGCTCGATGAACTCGTCCTTGTCGAGGTAATCGGCAATCGGCTGGTCCGCGATATTGGCGAACTTGTGACCGTCCTCGAGGTCGTCGACGACGATGACGTCGTCGTGACCGCGCTCGATCAGCGCACGAACCAGGTTGCTGCCGATGAAGCCGGCACCGCCGGTCACTACGTGCATGGTTCAGCTCCTCACGCGGACGACGCTAACCGCTCTGCTCGAGATAATAGACGGCACCGCAGTAAGGACACTTCGCCTCGCCCGTTTCCTGCACCGGCAGGTAGACCTTGGGGTGCGAATTCCACAGGTACATTCCCGGCATCGGGCACGACAACGGCAGGTCCTGCGGCCGCACCGCATAGCGATGCTCCGCGTTGGCCGGTATCAGGTTCTGGTCGATTGTGCCTGCTCTGGCTGCCACTGGCGGTTCCATTGCGTCCGTTGGGATCGCGATTATACGCTGTCGCCCGCGCCGGCCGCTACGACCGGTCCCTGCCGAGATACCGCTCCCACACCGCGGCGACGAACGCCCGCTCGTCGGCAAGCTCGTCGTCGCCGACGAATGGCGGCCGGTCGTTGAGGCTGAGATGGTGCAGGCGGCGACGGAATTCCCGGTAGGCCTCCTGAAGCCGGGCGGCCGTCTGCACGTCGAGGCGTCCGGCGGACGCCAGCGCCGCGATCTGGCGTATGTTGTCACTGTAGCGGATGACCGCGGGGTACTTGCGGGCGTTGCGAAGCACCAGGTATTGCACGATGAACTCGATGTCGCCGATGCCCCCGCGTCCGTGCTTGAGATCGAAGCGGCCGGTCTCGCTGCGGTCGAGTTCCTTGCGCATGCGTGTGCGCATTGACACCACGTCGTCCTGCAGCGCGTCGAGCCTGACGCGCGCCATCAGCGTCTGCGCGCGAATACGCGCGAAGTCCGTCGCCACCGCGGCGCTGCCGGCAACCGGCCGCGCGCGCAGCAGGGCCTGGTGCTCCCAGGTCCAGGCGTTTTCCTCCTGGTAACGCTCGAACGCGTCCGTGCTCGTAACCAGCACCCCCTTGCGGCCCTCCGGCCGCAGACGCGTATCGATCTCGTACATAACGCCGGAACTGGTCTGGGTCGTCAGGAAATGCACCAGGCGCCGCACCAGGCGGCCGAAGAAAATCGCGTTGTCGAGCGGCTTCTCGCCGTCCGTCGTCTGCCGGCCGCCCTTCGAGTCGTGCAGGAACACGAGATCGAGATCCGAACCGTAGGACAATTCGAGGCCGCCGAGCTTGCCGTAGCCGATTACGCCGAAACCGGCGGGGCGGCGCTCGCCGTCGATCTCGTAATGCGGCGCGCCGTGTTTGGCGGTGAGATCGAGCCAGGCGGAGTCCAGTGCATACTCGAGTACCGTTTCCGCGAGGAAGGTCAGGCTGTCGCTGACCTTCATGATGGGCAGGGAGCCGCTGAAATCCGCGACCGCTATGCGGAACAGGTTCGCGCGCTGGAACTGCGCGAGCGTCTCCATCCGGCTTTCGCTGTCTGCGTCCTGCAGGGGGGCAAAACGGCTCGCGAGTTCGGCCTCGAATTCGGCTTTCTCGATGCGCTCCGTCTCGACGCGCGGCTCGAGCAGCTCGTCGAGCAGCACCGGGTAGCGCGCAATCTGCGCCGCGACATAGGAACTGCTTTCGCAGAGCTGCACGAGGCGCCGCGTGGCGAGCAGGTTCTCGTTGAGGAGCGACACGTAGGCACTGCGGCGGAGAACCCTGTTGATCACCGACAGCGTCCTGTCCAGCGCAAGCAGGGGTTCGTGACACTCGACCACCAGCGCGATCAGCCGCGGCATGAAACGCGCCAGGCGTTCGCTCGAGATTGCGTCGATCTTCAGTGTCGAGGGTGCGTGCTGAAAAGCCGACAGGGATTCGGCGAGCGCGGCCGCATCCTTCTGGCCCGACAACGCCCTCTCCCATTCGCCGGCCGTGGCGCCGCTGTTCCAGAGCGCCTCGAAGCGCTGCTCGAGTTCGCCGTCGGTGTCGAAGTCCCCTTCGCGGAAAGCGATCGCTTCGAACTCGCGGGTAACGTTGGCCCGATGCGCGTCGATATCGCGCACCAGCGACGCCCAGTCGCCGTAGCCCATGGCGACGCACAGTCGTTCGCGGTCGATTTCATCCGTCGGCAAGTCGTGTACCTACTGGTCGCGCATCGCCTGGATGAAATTCTCGAGACGGCGCAGAAACACGTAGGCTTCCCGCAGCCGCGTGACGGTGCTCCGGTCCAGTCCCCGCCCGCCGACGAGCTCGGGCAACACGCGCAACAACGACGGTCCCCGCAGTTTTTCGCGATGACCGCCGCGGACGAGCTGCATGGACTGCACGATGAACTCGATCTCGCGAATGCCGCCGGGCCCGAGCTTGATATTGTCAGCGAGGTCCCGCCGCTTGACCTCCGCAGCAATCAGCGCATGCATGTCCCGCAGCGACTCGAAGACCCCGTAATCGAGGTAGCGTCTGTACACGAATGGCTCGATAAGCTGCTCGAACAGTTCGCTGGCGACGTCGGGCGGCGGCGGCTGACCGACGATTCGGGCCTTGATGTACGCATAGCGCTCCCAGTCGCGGCCATGCTGCAACAGGTAGGATTCGAGCGCTGCAAAACTGGTCACCGGCGGCCCGCTGTCGCCGAACGGCCGCAGACGCGTATCGACCCGGAACACGAAACCGTCGGCGGTCCGCTCGTCCAGCAGCCCGACGATCATCTGCGACAGGCGCGTGAAGTATTGCTGGCCGCGGAGCTTCCGCGCGCCGTCGCTTTCGCCATCTGCCGGGTACAGGAACACGATGTCGATGTCGGAGGAAAAGTTGAGTTCGCCGCCACCCAGTTTCCCCATGGCCAGCACGACCAGTGGCGTCAACTCGCCGCTTCGATCCCTGAAGCGACCGTAGCGTTGTGCAAGCTGCGCTTCGGCATAACGGCCTGCGGCCGCCAGCATCTGGTCGGCAAGCACCGACAGCGATTCCAGCGTCTCGGTGAGCGTCGCCGTGCCCGCAACCTCGCGCCACAAGACGCCCAGCATGTAACGCTGCCTGAAGCGGCGCAGGCGCGACTTCACGTCGTCGAGGTCGGCCTCGCCGCTGCCGACCTCGTCGGCAAACGTGCGCAGCGGCTGAGGATCGGGCGGCGCCGAGAGTTGCTCCAGCCGGCCCCGCCAGTAGTCCCAGTCGCGCAGCAGCGCATTGCCCGCAAACTCGCTTACGGCGACGACGCGGAGCAGCTGATCCTCGACATCCCCCGCCAGGTCCACGGCCCCGTGTGCCTCCTCCAGCCGGTCGAACCAGCGGGACACGCCCGGGCGCAGGGCCTCCGGCAGCCATCCCGGCTTGTCGTCGTGAACAGTCATCGCCTGCAGTCTAGCGAAAGTGCGGGCACCGTCGCGATAAACTGTCGGTCCCGGCAGCCGCGCAACAGGCCATGTCTGACAACAAACACCTGCTGATCGTCCATCACTCGCAATCGGGCACGACCTCGCAGATGGCGGAGGCCGTCATCCGCGGAGCGCGGAGCCCCGAGGTCGGTAATGTCGAGGTGCGTACCCGCACCGCGCTCGAAGCGACCGCCGCGGACCTGCTGTGGTGCGACGCTTTCATACTCGGCACGCCGGAGAACTTCGGCTACATGAGCGGCGCGATGAAATACTTTCTCGACCGCAGTTATTACGAATGCCTGGACAGGATCGATGGGCGCCCCTATGCGCTCTTCGTGCGTGCCGGCAATGACGGCACAGGAGCCATCGCGAGCCTGCAGCGGATACTCAAGGGACTGGCCGTCAGGGAAGTACAGGATCCCGTGCTGATCGCCGGAGAATTCGACGCGACGCGCCTCGTCGAGTGCGAGGAACTGGGAATGACCATGGCGGCCGGCCTGGAAGCCGGCGTGTTCTGACTCAGGCGGTCGAGGTTTTCACGCGCACGGAGAGATCTGCCAGCACGTCCTCGAGCGGAATCGGCTTGCCGATTGCGTGCCCCTGCGCGTAGTGCACGCCGAGATCGGCAACCAGCTTGCGCGTCTTTTCGTTCTCGACGTATTCCGCGACCGTTTCGAGCTCCATGACCTTCGCGACCTGCGTAATAGCCGCGACCATCGATTCCGAGATGCGGTTGACCGAGATGTCGCGAATGAATCCGCCGTCGATCTTGAGGATGTCTACGGCAAAGTTCTTGAGGTAAGCAAACGAGCTGAGGCCGGCGCCGAAGTCGTCGAGCGCAATGCTGCAGCCGCGGTCGCGCAACGCGGTGATGAATTCCTGCGCTTTCGCCAGGTTGGAGACGGCCGCAGACTCCGTTACCTCGAACCCGAGTGATCTGGCGGGCAACCCGGCCTCTTCGATTTCCTGCTCGATGAACTCCAGGATATCGTCGTCCGAGAGCGACTGTCCCGAGAGGTTCACGGAAAAGACGGCCTCCGCGTCGCGAACGACCTCCGGGTGCTCCGCGAGACTCGCGATCGTCTTCGAGACGACCCAGCGATCGACCTGCGGCATCAGCTGGTAACGCTCCGCCGCGGAAAAGAACGCCGATGAGGGCACGGCGCTGCCCGCATCGTCTTTCATGCGCAGCAATATTTCGTAACGCGGCACGTCGGGCAGGCCCGTCAGGCTCGAAATCGGTTGTGCCATCAGTGCGAACCCGTCGGAATCCAGCGTCTGCTGGATCTGCGCCACGAGCTGCATGTCATCGTGACGGCGGATGATGCTGTGATTCTGTTCGTCGTACACCTCGATTCGGTCGCGGCCGTGATCCTTTGCCGCTTCGCAGGCCATGCGCGCCGCGGTGAGCGACGCTCCCTCGTCGCCGGAGCGCCGATTGAACTCGGCAACGCCGATGCTGATGGTAATCTGCAGCGACTTGTCGCCTTCGAGGTAGCGCAGTGACTGTCCTTTCTCCCGGACCTGTTGAGCGAGTTCCAGCCCCGCTTCTGCGTCGGCGTGCGTCAGCAGGATGCAGAAGTCGTCACCGGTCAGGCGCGACAACACGGCGCTGCGCGGCAGGTCGTTGTCGAGCATCCGGGCGAAGCGCATGATGACTTCGTCACCGGCCCTGCGCCCGAAGGTATCGTTGACGAGCTGCAGGTTATCGAGGTCGAAATAGATGATCTGGTGCGCGTCATTACCGGATTCGAGGCTTTTCCAAGCTTCGTGCATTTGCGCCTCGAAGCCCGAGCGATTCATCAGCCCGGTCATGGCGTCGAACGACTTCTCGATCACGTACTCGACTTTGCGCACGATGTGCGACATGAAGCGCCGGTGCGCGGTGGTGAACGGCTCGCCGTTGACGCGGCTCAGCAACGCGAGCATGCCCTCGACGTTGCCCTGCTGGTCCATGACCGGGCAGAGCAGGGTCTGGTAGCCCTTGTCGGCAATACTCTCTCCGCCCTGCACCTCCGGAATCTCGAACACGACGGGCGCGCGCTTGCTGTCGAGCTTGGGCAACATGTGGTCGATCAGGTAGCGATCCATGGCCCGGCGATTGACCTCTTTCCAGCTCGAATGCGTAGCGCTGATACGAATGCGCTTCGCAGGCATCAACAGCACGCTGTAGGCGATGCCGAGGAACCGGCCGCTCTGGCCGACAAGCTGTGCCAGGCTGGCGTGGCTGCGCGACTGGCCGTGGATCTTCTCGTCGACCTCGTAGACGAGCTTGAGTTCTTTTTCCACGTCCCTGGCCTGCGTACGCGCATCCTGCAACTCGTGGTCGACACTGAGGCCCTCTGCGATCAGTGCCACGGCCGGTGCGAGGATGTCGTTGAGCAGGCTAGGATTGAACCAGGATGACTTGCCGGCATTCCGTGAGAACACCACGACCAGGAACCCGAGTGCCTCGCCTGCGTCGACGAGTACGGGGAGCACCAGCAGCGTGCGGCCGGACTTCAGCGTGCGGCGCACGAACTCGTGTTCGGGATGATCGGCGAGCAGCAGGTCGCCATGCAGTTCGGCGAGGAATTCGTTGACCTCGTAGTCGTCGGCGCCGTCGCTGCTCCAGATACAGCTTCGGTCGAGGCCGTAGAAGCAGAAGCACTGCGCGCGCGGTACCAGCGACTGCAGCAGGTCGGCTGCTTTGCCGATAGTATCTCTTGCTGTAAGGCTGTGGATGTCGGCTGGCACGGCAGCTTCCGTGGCGAACAAGGCTTTACACAATGCCATTCGCAGCCACGGGAGGCTGTGATTCAGGTCTCAGCAGACACTATTTTTTTGTGTTGTTTCAGTTCATTACGTGCAAATGGACCGCCGAATCCGGTTCACAGGGCGGCCAGCCACGCGTCGTCGGAGCCCTCTTCGACGCCTTCGAAGAGCGGCGTCGACAGGTAGCGCTCCCCGGTATCCGGCAGCATCGCCAGGATGACCGAACCGTCGGTCGCATTGTCGGCCACGTCGAGCGCCGTCGCGAGCGTCGCGCCCGCCGAAATTCCGGCAAAGATGCCCTCTTTTACAGCCAGCTCGCGCGCGACCTCGATCGCGCGATCGTCGGTTACCGACATCAGCTCGTCGAAGATCTCGCGATCCAGCACGTCGGGAATGAAATCCGGCGTCCAGCCCTGGATCTTGTGCGGGTTCCAGTCCTCGCCCTTCAGGAGCGCCGCACCGGCGGGCTCCGTCGCCACGATGGTGACCTCCGGCCGGGCCGCCTTGATGGTGCGCCCGGCGCCCGACATCGTGCCGCCGGTGCCATAACCGGTCACCCAGAAGTCCAGGCGCCGGCCTGCAAAATCTCTCAGGATCTCCGGGCCGGTCGTGCTGGCATGGTATTCCGGGTTGGAGGGGTTCTCGAACTGCCGCGCCAGGAACCAGCCGTGTTCCGCCGCGAGTTCCTCGGCTTTCCTGACCATTCCCGAGCCGCGCTCGGCCGCCGGCGTCAGGATGACCTTCGCGCCGAGTCCGCGCATGATCTTGCGGCGCTCGACGGAAAACGAGTCCGCCATGGTCGCGACGAACGGATGCCCGGTGGCGGCACAGACCATCGCCAGCGCGATTCCGGTATTGCCCGACGTCGCTTCGACGACCGTCTGTCCCGGCTCCAGCTCGCCGGATTCCTGCGCATCGTTGACGATAGCGAAGGCGAGCCGGTCCTTGACCGACGCCATCGGGTTGAAAGACTCGACCTTGACGTAGATCTCCACGTTGTCCGGGCCCATGCGGTTCAGCCGCACGACCGGAGTGTTGCCGATGGTCTGCAGAATATTGTCGTAGATCATCCTTTTGGTCCCCGTTGCCTATGTGCAGTCCTGTGTATAGCAGAAAAATCCCCGGTTTCACCGCCCACCCGATAAATCAGTTATCTCGGTCCTTATGCCTTTGTGTTATATGTAAGGCGGGTGGCGGGGGCTTTCCGCACCGGAAACCGGCTTTTTTTCGGGCGCATCGAAAAATCTTAGACAAATGCGTTATTTGCGGCGATTTCGGAAACGAACACGAATAACCGTGGTCATAAATTTGAAATCGCAGGCGTTGTTATCGCTCGGATGAAACTACAACAACTCAAATACTTGCTGGCGATCGCCGACAACGGGCTGAACATCACGGCCGCCGCTGAACGGCTGTACACGTCGCAGCCGGGCGTGAGCAAACAGCTCAAGCTCCTCGAGGAGGAACTCGGCCTGCAGCTCTTTACCCGCAAGGGAAAAAGCCTCGGGGGCGTCACCGCGGCCGGGGAACAGGTGATCGATCGGGCACGCCTGATCATGCAGGAAGTCGAAAATATCCGCAGCCTCGCCTCCGACTACTACCACGAGGAAGAGGGCACGCTGTCCATAGCAACGACGCACACCCAGGCGCGCTACGTTCTGCCCGATGTGGTCAGGGAGTTCCGCAAACGCTACCCGCGCGTCAGCCTGAATCTGCACCAGGGCACGTCGGAGCAGATCGCCGACATGGTCGCGGCCAACGAGATCGATTTCGCGATCGCGACCGGCTCACGGGAACTGTTCGCCGACCTGCTGCTGGTGCCGAGCTATCGCTGGGACCGGAAGATCCTGGTTCCCAACGACCATGCCCTGACCCGGCTGAAGCGCAAGCCGACGCTGCACGACCTCGCCAAGTATCCGCTGGTCACCTACGTATTCAGTTTCGGGGGACAGTCATCCCTCAAGAAAGCGTTCTCGAACGAAGGGCTCGAGCCGGACGTCGTATTTACGGCGCGCGACGCGGACGTTATCAAGACCTATGTGCGCATGGGGCTGGGCGTGGGCATCGTGGCAAGCATGGCCGAGGACTGCGACGACAGGAAAGACCTCACGGCGATCGAGGCCGATGGCCTGTTTCCCCGCAGCACCACGTGGATCGGTTTCCGCAAGGACGCCGTCATGCGGCGCTACATGCTGGATTTCGCGCAGCTGTTTGCCCCGCACATCACGGCCGCCCAACTCGAGGAGATGCGCCATGCCCGGTCGCAGGACGATATCGACAAGCTCTATGCGGATGCGGACCTGCCGGTTCGCGGCGGCTGTTCCGACGACCCGGACCTGCCCGAGCAGCGCACGGCGGTAGGGGCCTGAGCCCGGCGCGCTAGTAGATACGGACGCCGCCGTGACGCTTGCGGCTGCGATGATCCACCCACCACAGGCCGCCGAGAAAACCCGCGATCAGGCAGACGGCAATGGCGCCGCCGACCCACGTATACGGCAGGCTGTACTGGTAGCGCTCCGCGCGACGCTGGTATTTCGCGTTGTCCTCTTCGAGGTCGTCGAGTCGCGCCCGGGCCGCCTCGAGCTCCGATTCGAGCGTCGCGGCCTGCGATTTCAGGGAGTCGATAACCGCCGCCGGCTCGGCAAATGCCGCCTTCGCCTCCTCGAGCTCCCGGGTCAGGCGTTCGACCTCCGCCTGCGCCTGGTTGACGATCAGCTTGGCGGGCGGTTCGTCGACCACGTACGCCGCCTTGACGTAGCCCTCGGTACCGTCGGCAAGCCGGACGTGGGCGTAGAGGCGGTCCCGGGACAGGATCTCGAACGCGGTGCCGCTCTCGAGCGAGCGAAACGGCCGGTCGCTGGTGTCCTCGGCCTGGTGCAGCCCGAGCATCAATCGGTCGGTCACGTAACCCGTCTCGGCGGCTGCCAGCACCGGCAGCAGAGCGAGCAGCCCGAACAGTAATCGCATATCTGGTTCTCCCCTTGACCGCCGCGAGTTTACTACAGCATTGTCGGAAGTCTTTACACTTATTGCTCGTACAGCCAGCGCAACAGGGCCACCTGCGCCTCTTCGCCCGGCCCGCGGTGCACGTCTTCGTAGTTGTGCAGCATGACGACGGAATAACGCCGTCCCGACTTTGCCTGCAAATACCCGGCAATCGCCGCGACGTGGTCGAGCGAGCCCGTCTTCAGGTGCGCCTGCCCGGTAAGATGCTTGTCGTCAAACTTGCGCCTCAGCGTGCCGTCGAGCCCTGACACCGCCATCGAGGCGAGGTACTCGGGCATGTAAGGCTTGCGCCAGGCAAACTCCAGCAGCGCGCCGAACTCCCGTGCCGACACGCGGGCTTCCCGCGACAGGCCGGCGCCGTTGTCGAGCGTAAGCGTCGGGAACTCGATGCCGGTATCGGCGAGCCAGTTCTCGACGACCTTGCGGCCGCCACTTTCGGTACCCGGCGGCCCGAGCACCTCGGCGGACAGTGTGTACAGGATCTGTCGCGCCATCACGTTGTTGCTGTTCTTGTTGACCCGGGAGATGATCTCGGCGAGCGGCAGCGACCGGAACGAGACGATGGGTTCCACGTCTTCAGGCGCTTTGGCATTCATCCACCCGCCCCGGAACTCGCCGCCGGACTCGCGCCAGACCGACGTGAACAGGCCGTATGCAAACTCGTTGTGGCTCAGTGCGGTGCGATCCATTGCGTAACTTTTGCAGCCCGCCGGGAAACGGCCGCTGAATATCATCTTGTCGATGGCCTCGTTCGCGGTAATGGTAATGCCCCGCTGGTAACCGCCGCAGTAGCCGCGGCGCAGCGCCAGCCGGTTTTCCACCCGCAGGTTCTCGAGCGGCGGGTCGAGCCACACGCGCACCGCGTTGCGATCATGATCGGGCTCGAACCAGTAACGCACGACCTTGAAGTTCATCAGCAAGGCATTCGGGCCGACGTTGTAGGCGCGCAGCGGCTGACGGTCGAATTCCGCGGGGTCGTGCTCCGGAACTTCGAAATAACTGTCGTCGATCAACAGGTTGCCGTCTATCTCGTGAATCCCGGCCTGCCGCACGAGTCGCAGCATCTGCCATACGCGCTCGGTAACCAGGAACGGATCCCCGCTGCCGCGAATCAGCAGGTCGCCGTCCAGGCGGCCATCCTCGACCTCCCCGAGGGCGAAAACATCGGTGGTCCACCGGTAGTTCCGGCCAAGCGTGTCGAGGCCGACGAGTGTCGTCAGCAGCTTCATCGTCGATGCCGGATTGCGCGGCACGTCGTCCTGCCAGCTCAGCACGACCTCCCCGCTGTCGACGTCCTGGACGTAGACGCTGAGAGAATCGTGCGGCACCTTGCGGATGTCGAGGATATGGCGAACCGGCTGAGGCAGTTCTGTCTGCTCCGCGATTGCGAGTGACACGAGGCTGCCAAACAGCAGCAAGCCGAGAATTGGCCTGTACTTCATACGTCGTCTTTTGCTAGTCGAATTGTTGTTGCTGCAACGCGCGCCTGGCTGCGCGCTGCACGATCCAGATGACGGCGGCGATGGCGACGATTGCGACGGCCGCAATCCAGTAGGCACCGCTGGCCGGACGAATGTCGCCGGCGAGAATCGCGCCGAAATCATCCGCGAGGGTCCCAAGATATACGTACAGGAGCACGGCAGGCAACATACCCAGCGCGGTCGCCGCCACGAAGGTGGCCGGCCTGACGCGCGTCAGCCCGAATGCGTAGTTGAGCACGTTGAACGGCAGAACGATGGCGAAGCGCGTCAGGAAGACGACATAGAACGATTGCGCGTTGACGGCGTCGTCGAGAGCCTTGAGCCTCAGGTTGTCGCCCAGGCGTTGCTCGACCCAGGAGCGCCCCAGGGCCCGGCCCGCGAGGAATGCGCCGAAGGCGCCGCCTGTAATACCGAGAAGCGCAAAAGGCAGGCCGGGCAACAAACCGAACAGGAGCCCTCCCAGCATCATGGAAATCCAACCCGGAAAAAGCGCCACCGTCGCGACGGTCACTGCGCCGACGTAAGCAACGGGGACGGCGACCGGGTATTGCTCGTTCAACGCGGCGAGCCGCTGCAGCCACTCGGTGACGGGCAGTGTGCGAAACAGGATTGCAAACACCAGGATTCCCGCCACCACGAGGAGGCGATTGATCGTGGCGCGCGTCATCGGCGCGGTCGCCTGCCCGGCTTGCGGATGCCAAGGGTCCGAACCCGGTCGGCAAGGGTGGTCGGCTTGATGCCCAGCAGATCGGCGGCCCCGCCAGGGCCGGAAACCCGCCAGTTCGCATGCTTCAGCGCGGCGATCGTGTTGTTCTTCTGGAACTCGCGCATTTCCTGTTCGGTGAGAAACCCGGCATCGGCGGACGAATCGGCCGCCATGTCGGGGCCGTTCGTTGCCGCTTCGGGCAACGAGGCTTCGAGTCGCAGGACGTTGCCGCGCGACAGGATCACCGCCCGCTCTATGACGTTCTTGAGCTCGCGCACGTTGCCGGGCCAGTCATAGGCTCGCAGCTTGTTGGCCTGTCCGCGTGTCAGCGTCATGGGCTCGCGACCGAAATCCTTGCAGGTCTTGGTGAGGAACTCCTGGGCGAGTTGAATAACATCGTCGCCCCTGTCGCGCAATGGCGGCACCTCGATCGGGAACACGCTGAGCCTGTAAAACAGGTCTTCGCGGAAATGGCCGTCGACGATCTGCCGCTCGAGATCCCGGTTCGTCGCCGCGATCACGCGGACGTCGACCGAACGCGTTACGTCGTCGCCGACGCGCTCGAATTCGCTTTCCTGCAGGACGCGCAGAAGCTTGCCCTGCAGCTCGAGCGGTATTTCGCTGACTTCGTCGAGGAATATCGTGCCGCCATCGGCCAGCTGGAAACGGCCGATGCGGTCGCGGTGCGCACCCGTGAATGCGCCTTTCACGTGGCCGAAGAATTCGCTCTCGAACAGTTCCTTCGGAATCGATGCGCAGTTGACCTTGACGAGCGTCCCCTCGGAACGTGAACTTCGCGCGTGGATCGCGTGCGCAACCAGCTCCTTGCCGACTCCCGATTCACCCTGCAGCAGCACGGTCGCCGGTGTGCCGGCGACAGCCTCGACGCGTTTCAGCATGCGCCGCAGCGCGGGGCTGGTGCCGACGATCCGGCCCATGTTCATCGCGACATTGACTTCTTCGCGGAGATAATCGCGCTCCTGCTCCAGTTCCTCGCGCAGCCGGGCGTTTTCTGCAAGCGTGCGGCGCAGCCGCCGTTCTGCGTGCTTGCGTTCGGTGACGTCCTTCGACGCCACGAGCAACTGGTCGACATTGCCCCGGCTGTCGCGGTGGGAGATGGACGACATGACGATATCGAGGACGCGCCCGTCCTTCGTGACCATCTGGCGGTCGACGTTGGTGAACTCACCGCGGTTGATGGCTTCGGCAAGACGGGTACCGGAAAACCGCCGCCGGTCCGCTTCACTGTAGAAATCGGTCACCGGCCGCCCGAGTACCTCTTCGCGGCTGTAACCCAGTTTTTGCAGCCAGTGGTCGGTGACCGTCTGGATGTGCCCGTCGGCATCCAGCGTATGCAGCATCGCGGGCGTGGAGCGGTACAGATCGCGATACTTGAACGCGGCACGGGCCTGGTCGGTAATCTCCGCGTACATCGCGATCGTGCGCAGAAACCTGCCCTGGGGATCGTATTCGATGATCGCATCACTCAGGCAGTCGACGACTTCGCCGGCTTTGGTGACAAAGGTGACCGGCTTGCCTTCCAGTTTGCCGGTTCGCCGCAGCGCCGGGCGGAACTCGTCCTCGATGCGCCGCGCACTCTCGGCCGTAACGAATTCGAGCGGCCGCCGCCCGATCATTTCCTCGCGCGCGAAGCCCAGCCGCCGTTCGAACGCGTCATTGACGTCGAGGAATCTGCCCTCCTGGTCGATCGCCGTCGCCATGGCCGGTGCCTTGCGAAACAGCCACTGGTAGTCGTCGTTCCTGCTCATCGCGCGAGTCTATACGAAATTTCGTAATTGTCGATACGACTTTTCGTTATTTACGATTTTCCGTAACTGCATTTATTTCACTAAGTGCCTGTCTTTAAAGCCTTTTCAAAGTTGGCACGACTCCTGCAACAGGGTTTAATAATTAGACCTGTCCGGCCCGCAGGGAACCCGGCTTTACCACAAGGAGTGATGTCGATGAAGGACTACAAAGAGGAGGGACTTGCGCTGGCAGGCATGCTGGTCGTGCTGCTCGGCGTGATGTTCGCAGCAGCCGCTACCGTTGCCTGAGGCATCGGCGGCAAGAAGCGGTGCCAGCCGCCCTTGATATCGGGGCCGGCGGCCGCACATAAGTCAGGGATTGCGAGGGGTATGGCCCCCGCAATTCGAATGAACCCCCTGAGGTGGGTCGCGGCCGGGTATCTCTCCCCCTACAGCCCGGTCCGCAAGCCGCCTCGCACGATGCCGGCGGGATTGCCGGCGAAACAGGACCAGGAAGGTCCGGCGGCACCCCCCCTGCCGCTAAACCTGGGCGCCGGAGTCCGCTCCGTGTCGGATCGGCCCGCTGGATCGACTATCGAATACAGCACTCCGGCGCCTTCTTTTTACCGGATCTCATGGCTCTCCGCGCCCTGCCTGATCGCGATGACGTTCTGCCCGCGAGGCATGATATTTCGAGTTCTGGTGGCTGATACTCTCGCGCACCTTGCGCAGCCAGATTCGTGCCCAGGCGAACTCGGCACCAAGAATGGCCAACCCGATCGGGATGACGACGAGCCCCGGGCCCGGCGTTACGAGCATGACGATGCCGAACAGCACGACCGTCGATCCAACCGCCAGCACGACAATGCGGCGGGCCGTCTTGTACGTGACTTTCACAGCTTCTCGAAGCACGCCGTGCTCCCTCGATTCGCCTGTGGTGAAGATTACCACCAATCGATTTCCTATAATCCGGGCGTTGCCGCAGGAGACATTGCATGCTGACCCACTTCATACTGCTGCCCGGCCTTTACTTCGTATTCACGGAGGTGGACCGGTTGCGCATCCATGCCGAGCCGGCCTTGGCCGTACTCACGGTGCAGCAGGGAGGTCGCACGCTCGTGAATATGCCGGAGCTCGAGTTCCGGCTGAGCATCTCCCCGCATTGCGCGCGAAACGGCCAGCCCGAGTCGCTGTCGATTACGATCGCGGATACGCAAAGGACCTTGCGCCGTGAGGCCCTGCAGTCCGCGACATCGATCGAAGTTTCGATGCGCGTTTCGGCAAACCAGCTCGCGCCGTTCGCAATGCGGGGTTTCTGCGTGGACCCGGCCTCGGAAGGCCGGTCGATGCTGCTGAGAGCGCCGCTCGCCGCGCAGGCTTCGCTTCGATGCACGCGCGACGAACAACAGTCGATCGTGTTCGCGGCCGAACCGCTCGACATCAGGGTGGACTGCTTGCGCTCCGCCGCGACGGCCGAGCCGGCGCGCGACTAGCCCGGGTCCGCGGCGAGATGCTCGCGTAGAAATTCCAGTGTGCGTTCCCACGCGTCGTCGGCATAGCCGGCATTGAAGTTGTTGCCACTCGGATTGGCAAACGCGTGGCCGGCGCCTTCGTAGACCTGGATCTCGTAATCTTTACCCAGGCGCTCCAACGTCTCCTCGAAACGCCGCACAGACTCGAGCTTGATACCGCGGTCTTCGGACCCGAACAAACCGAGAATCGGCACCTCCAGCGCAGCAAGCCTGTCTTCGTCGTCGGTGACCTGGCCGTAGTAGATAACAGCGGCGTCGAGTTCCTCCGGAAACAGCAGCGCCGTGTTGAGCGACCAGCCGCCACCGAAGCACCAGCCGAGCGAAGCCACGCGCGGCGCGCCCGCCGTATCCGTGACGAATGCATAGGCCTGCTTGAGATTCGACCTGAGCGAGTCGCTATTCTCCACGGCCCGCAGCATCAGCTGCCGCGCCGCCCCGGGTGTCGTCGCCACTTCGCCCCCGAAGAGATCGACCGCAAGAACGATATAGCCTTCGGCTGCAAGCCGCTCGGCCATCACCCGGATATTGTCGTTCAGGCCCCACCATTCATGGATCATGATGACCGCCGGCAGCGGCTCGATCATGTCGGAAGGAAATGCGAAATGACCGTAGACGAGCTCGTCGTCGACTTCGGCGTAAGCGAGACGCTCTGCCGTTACCTCGCGCTGCGGTTCGACCTGCGCCGCCTTGCTCGGCTCCGCCGTATCGTCGGCGTGCTCGCGGGCCATCGCCTCGACGTTCGCGACGGCAGCCTCCTCTTCGCCCACTGCCGGACCTGTTTCCGTGCGGCCGCAGGCGGCAAGAATGCAAAAGCTGAGTAACTGGGCCGCGACGATTGCGCCGCGCCCCGGCATGCAGTAGCTCATAGGACGATCCCGGGTATTTTCGCTCAGTGTAATGGAAAACCAGCGCCTGTCGAAGGACTCGCGGCGTCTTCCGGCTGCCATTACACTGCGGACTTCATTGGCACGGATCGCGGCATCAGCGTGACAATTCTCCAGGAATCCATCATCTACCTGCTTGCGGCGATCATCAGCGTGCCGATCAGCAAACGCCTGGGTTTCGGCTCCGTGCTCGGCTACCTGTGCGCCGGGATACTGATCGGACCGTTCGGCCTGGGCTTCATCCATGAGCCCGAGCATATCCTGCACTTCGCGGAACTCGGTGTCGTGTTCCTGCTGTTCATCATTGGCCTCGAACTCAAGCCGACCCGGTTATGGGTCATGCGCAAGATGGTTTTCGGCCTGGGCACCGCACAGGTGCTGGTCAGCGCGGCGCTGATTGCGGCACTGGTGTGGCTGTACGGCCTCGAAGCCGGGACCTCGGTCGTCATCGGGCTCATCCTGGCGCTCTCGTCGACCGCCTTCGTGCTGCAGATGCTGGCGGAGAAGAAGCAGCTGAACAGCCAGTACGGCCGCGCGGCGTTCTCGATCCTGCTGCTCCAGGATCTCGCCGTCATACCGCTCATTGCGATACTGCCGCTGCTCGGTACCACGGCCGGGCTCGACAGCGGCTTCGACACTCGAGAACTCGTGGTGATGATCGGCACGCTCGTCCTGCTGATCGTCGGCGGGCGCCTTGCCCTCAAGCCCGTCCTGAAATCGGTTGCGGCCGCAGGAATCCCGGAGCTGTTTACGGCCACCGCGTTGCTCGTCGTCATCGGCTCTGCCCTGCTCATGGAATTCGCCGGCATGTCGATGGTACTCGGCGCGTTCATCGCGGGCATGCTGCTGGCCGATTCGGAATACCGGCACCAGCTCGAAGCCGATATCGCACCATTCAAGGGCTTGCTGCTGGGGCTTTTCTTCATCGCGGTCGGTATGTCGGTCAACATCAGCCTGCTGCTGGAAGTGCCAGGCAGGATCCTGCTGTTTGTCGCCGGTCTCATGCTCTCCAAAGCCGTGGTGCTCTTCGTCCTTGCGAGGATGTTCGGCATATGCGACCGGCGCAACGCGCTGAGTCTCGCCACGGTCATGTCGCAGGGCGGGGAGTTTGCATTCGTGCTGTTCGCGCTGGCGGCGCGCGAGCGCCTCGTGCCGGCCGCCCTGATCGACGAGCTGATACTGGCCGTGGCCGTGTCGATGCTCCTGACGCCCTTCGTGTACCTGCTCAACGAGCGCTTCGGGTCGAAGCTCGGCAAGCCGGAAGCGCCCCCGTTCGACGAGATTCCCGAGGAGCATCACGACGTCATCATCGCCGGATTCGGGCGCGTCGGACAGATCGTGGGAAGGCTGCTGCAGAGCATCAACAGACCGTTTACCGCGCTCGAAATCGATTCCTCCCAGGTCGATATCGTGCGCCGTTACGGCAACAGCGTGCATTTCGGCGATGCGGCCCGGCCCGAAGTCCTGCGAGCGGCCGGTGCGGCGCACGCCAGGATACTGGTGCTGGCAACGGCCGACATGGAAACGTCGCTGCACATCGCCGAGACGGCCAAGCGCCAGTTCCCGAACCTCGCGATAATCGCACGCGCGCACAACCGCCGGCATGCACACAAGCTCATGGACGTCGGCGTGGACAAGATCTTTCGCGACACGTTGTTGTCGAGTCTCGCGATGGGCGAAAGCGTCCTTGAAAAACTCGGGTTCGACGAAACTGACGTGCGCCGCGTATCCGGCGTGTTCCGTGATGCCGACGAAAAGCTGCTCATCGAGCAATACGCGATGCACGAATCCGAGGAAAAGCTGATCCAGTCGGCAAAAGACGCGGCCCGGGAACTGGAGGCGATTCTCGAGCAGGACCTGCGGCGGCAAGGCTGACGCATGGCCGAGGCGCCGCTCATCGACATTCGCAACGCGACGATCTGGCGTGGCCGGACGCGCGTCTTCGACAACCTGACGCTGACGATCGAGCAGCACGAGCGGGTCGCCATCCTCGGTCCGAACGGTTCCGGCAAAACGACGCTCTTGAAGACCGTCAATCGCGAGCTGTACCCGGTAAAGCGCGACGGCTCATGGGTCCGCATCCTCGGGCGCGAACGATGGAACGTGTGGGAACTGCGCCGCCATATCGGCATCGTTTCCCACGACCTGCAACAACGCTATCGTCCCACCACGACCGCGCTCGAAGTCGTGCTCTCGGGCTTCCTGGCCAGTATCGGCGTGCACGGCACCCTCGGAAAACGCATCAGCGACGACGAAATCGCCGCCGCCCGCAACATCCTCGGGCAACTCGGCATCGCGGAACTTGACGACACGCCGCTCTGCGCGATGTCGACCGGACAGCAGCGACGCTGCCTCCTCGGCCGGGCGCTGGTGCACCGCCCGGACACGCTTATCCTCGACGAGCCGACCGCCGGCCTCGACTTTGCAGCGAGCTTCGACTACCTGGCGCGCATCCGGGCACTCGCACGGGACGGCCGCAACATCATCATCGTGACGCATCACCTGGACGAGATTCCCCCCGAGATCGGCCGCGTGGTGGTTCTGGACCGCGGCACGATCGCGGCGGACGGTCCGAAGGAGTCGGTGCTGGCACCGGAACTGCTCAGCCGCGTCTACGGCACGCGAATCGAAGTCGCGGTGATCGACGGCCATTATCTTGCGTACCCGGGCGACGGGAAGCCGCCAAAAACGTGACGCATTACGTTAACTTCCCCGTCAATCGGGCCTATTCTAGGCGCATGCTCAAGATCCTGAGATCGTTGCTGTCCGGCCTGCCGCTGATCGCGCTACCCGCGGTCGCCGCGGAGACGGCCGTTGCGACGGGGATAACGAGCGTCGGTCCCGCCGTCTTCATGTTCACGATCGGCGGCGCTTTGTTTTTGACCCTCATCTTCCGGCGGGCCGCCACCCAGGTCGCGCACTATATCGTGTCGAGGCTCGGCGAGTTCCGGATCCGGCGCGCACTCGAGGCACGCAGCAAGGACGTGCTGCACGATTTCATGCTGCCGGGCGCCTACGGCGGCATCGCGAAAATCGACCATGCCATCATGACCGCCGGCGGCATACTCTGTATCCAGACGAAACACTACAACGGCGTCGTGTTCGGTGAACCCGACGAGCCGCAATGGACCAACGTGGACGGCGTCACCCGCCGCCGCTTCCTGAATCCCCTGATCCAGAACGAAGGCCGGACCCGCGCCTTGCAGAAGGTCGTCCCCGAAGTGCCCGTCGCCAACCTCGTCATATTCACGGGCTCGGTCGAATTCACCTCGGCACCGCCGAAGAACGTGATCCGCGTCGGCCGGCTGGAGAGCTTCATTGCCAGGTTCGTCTTCGGACCGAGCAAGGTCGAAGACTGGGACGCGGCCTGGATGACGGTCAAGTCGGCGGCAATGACGGACGAGGATACGCGCAAGGACCACGCGTCCCAGCTGGGCTTCACCTGACCCGCCGCGAGGCCCGCCGCATCCCGATGCTTTATACTCGGGCGCTTTGTTGCCGCCGGACGCGTCGAGCATGCATGAAACTGCAGCCCTGATTTCTTCCCCGATCGGCGTACTGGCCGTTCTTTGCGCCGTCGCCGGTTTTTTCTTTTTTCTCGAGCAGGCAACCGGCGCGAAACTGTTCCAGTACCTGCCGCCGTTGCTGTTCATCTACATTACGCCCGTCATCCTGAGCAACGTGAACATCGGCGGCAGTGCCGTCATTCCGAACCACTCCATCATTTACAGCGGCCTGAGCACCTTCGCGCTGCCGGCTTTCATCGTGCTGATGTTGATCAAGGTCGACGTGCCGGCCGTGATCCGGATCATGGGCAAGGGCGTGCTGGTCATGCTGATGGGAACGGCCGGCGTGATGGCGGGTGGCGTCATCTCCTACATGATCGTTCATCGCTGGTTGTCGGATGATGCCTGGATGGGCTTCGGCGCGCTGGCCGGGAGCTGGATCGGCGGTACGGCCAACATGGCGGCGACGAAAGAGATGCTCGGTACATCGAGCGAACTGTTCGGCCTCGCCGTGATTGCCGACAACGCCGTTTACATCGTCTGGCTGCCATTGCTGCTCATGTCACGCAACTTCGCGGACCGCTTCAATAAATGGGCACGCGTGCCGCCGGAACGGCTCGCTGCGATGGAGGCGGCCGCCGAACTGCACGTGGAGGAAGAACATCCGCCCACCATGCCGGAATACGTCTTCCTTGCGGCCGTCGTCATCGGCGTAACGTGGATGGGCATCGCGCTGGCGCCCGGCATCTCGCAGTGGATCGGCACCAACTTCGAGCCGCTCGCGCCGGTGTTCGGCGAATCGACGACGCGCATACTGCTGGTCACGACGTCGGCACTGCTGTTGTCGGCGACCCCCGTTTCGCGGTTGCCCAACTCGACGGCGATGGGCACCGCGCTCGTTTATATTTTCGTCGCCGGAATCGGTGCGCGTGCCGAGATCGCGGGACTCGCCCAGGCGCCGGCATTCCTGCTCGGCGCGTTCATCTGGATTTTCATCCACGGCGCGTTCTGCCTCGCCGGCGCGTGGCTTTTCCGCGTCGACGTCCACAGCGTCGCCATCGCGTCCGCCGCCAATATCGGGGCAGCGGCCTCTGCGCCGATCGTCGCCGCCCACCACAAACCGAGCCTCGTGCCCGTCTCCGTACTCATGGCCCTGCTCGGCTACGCCATGGGCAACTACCTCGCTCCGCTGACCGGCTACCTGGCAAAATTCGCCGCCGGCCAGTAGGCCGCTTGACATGCAGCCTTAAAGCTGCATAATAAAAGGCAACCATCTGGCTGCATTTTGAACCATGGACGCTGTTTTCAAAGCCCTGGCCGACCCCACGCGGCGTGCGCTCCTCGACCGGCTGCTCGAGCGGCAGGGCCAGACACTGACGGAACTGGTCGACGGCCTCGGCATGCGCCGGCAGTCCGTCGCGAAACATCTCGCCGTGCTCGAGGCCGCCGGCCTCGTGAGTTGCCAGTGGCAGGGCCGCGAAAAGCTGCACTACCTGAACCCGGTGCCTATCGCCGAGATCAGCCGCCGCTGGCTGGACCGTTTCTCCGGCCGGCGCGCGAAAGCCATCCTCAACCTCAGAGACGCATTGGAGGAGAACGAACATGAGTAAGGCCGAATTCGTCTACATGACCGTCATAGCGGCGCCGCCGGAGCAGGTCTGGCAAGGCCTGACCACCGCTGAATTCACCGCACAGTACTGGCACTCGACGCGTGTGCGGAGCGAATTCACGCCCGGCGCGACAATCGAGTTCCTGAATCCCGACGACAGCACGGGCGTCGCCGGTGAGGTCCTGACCGCCGACCGACCGCGCGAACTGTCCTATACGTGGCGCTTCCTGCGCAACCCGGAAGCCGCCGACGATCCCGCATCGCGCGTGACATTCAAACTGGAAGCCATCGGTGTCGGCACCCGCCTGACCGTGGTTCATGACCGGCTCGCGGAGGGTTCCGCGACGGCGACGATGGTGGGCTTCGGCTGGCCGCACGTTATCGCGGGGCTGAAGACACTGCTCGAAACCGGCAGGGCCGTCGACTTCACCGCGCCTGATGAAGCGGACTGTCCCGGCCAGCAACACGCGGCGGGCGCCTAGGCCATTCTCCACGGAGGCTGTTTGCGATTCTCACCGGCGCGGTACAGGCAGATCCGGTTCCCGGCCGGGTCGATGAGAATTGCCTCGCGCCACAGCCATGACCGGTCGTGAGGCGCCTGTTCGAATTCGAATCCGCGCGCCCGGAGGTCCGCGTACAGCTCGTCCAGCGCGTCGTGCTCGAAGTAGATCGTGACGCCGGACGGCGGAGGTGCCGTATCGACGGTATGCAATGAAAAAGTCGCGTCACCGTCGGGACACTCGAAGCGCGCATAGTGAGGCGAATCGACAATCTGCACGAATCCCATGCGCGTGTAGAAGTCCACGGAATCCCGAAGGTCCACGGCTGGCAGCGTTACCTGGTTGAGGTCCATCATTCCCCTTTCTTGACGATGCCTGATTCAGGGCTTGATGGTATCTTGGCGCCATGCCGGGGGTCACGATTCAGGACGCAAAACGTTACGCGAAACGCACGGCGATCGTCGTCGCGGTGCTGATCGCGTCGCTCGCGGCGTTCGCGACCTGGGCGTGGCAGGAACGCGCCGATTTCTCGGATACGGGGCTTCATCCCCAGGTCGTCAACGCTCCTCCGGACTCCGCGGTGACCGCCACCTGGCTGGGCGTAACGACGCTTTTGTTCGACGACGGCGAAACGCAGATACTCGTCGATGGCTTCATATCGCGGCCGACGCTGTTCCAGATGCTCACCCGGCAGCCCGTAACCTGCGATGCGCCGATGATCAATTACGTTATGAACGAATTCGGGATGCGGCGGCTCGCGGCGATCATCCCCGCGCACTCGCACTACGATCACGCGATGGATGTCGGCGCGATCGCCAATCGCAGCAGTGCATCGATCCTCGGTTCGGAGTCGACCGCGAACATTGCTCGCGGCTACGGCGTGCGGGAGGATCAGATTGTCGTCGCCGAGACCGGCACCCCCTACCACTTCGGCGACTTCACGGTGACGCTGATTCCGTCGTCACACGCGCCGATCGGCCTGCGCGGCGACGTACCGCTGGCCGGAACCGTGGACGAGCCGCTCGAGCTGCCTGCACCGATTACGGCCTGGCGCGAAGGTGGCAGTTATTCGATTCTGATTGCACACCCGCAGGGAACGACCATCGTGCAGGGCAGCGCCGGCTACCGGGAAGGAGCGCTCGATGACGTGCAGGCCGACGTCGTCATGCTGGGCGTCGGCATGCTCGAAAGCCTGGGACGTGATTACGCGGAACGCTACTGGCAGGCGCTGGTAACGTCGACCGGGGCGACGCAGGTATTCCCCGTGCATTTCGATGATCAGACGCAACCGTTCGGTAAGATCGTGCTGCCGCCCAGGCTGATCGACAACTTCGCCACGACCTCACAATGGCTGCAGGACATACGCGACACCTGGGACAAGGACACGCAGATTTACCTGCCGGTATTCGGAGAGCCGCTGGTGCTGTACACGGAGCGGACGCCGGACGCCTGACTCGCTCAGGCCTCGACGGAGCGGAGCAGCGAGAGATCTCCCGCGACCAGGGCTTCTTTCTCGGTTCTGCTGAGCCGCTTGACGCGGTGTTCCAGGCGCTGCGCTGCCGCGCGATCCCCGGCGGCCAGCTCGAAAACGAGTTGCAGGGGCGTTCGTCCACGCAGGTATTTCGCGCCGCGAATGCCGCGCTCGTGTTCCTCCAGGCGACGGGCAACGTCGAGTGCAATGCCCGTGTAAAGGCTGCCGTCCGCGCAGCGCAGGATGTAAAGGCTGTAGCTCAGGCGTTCCCGCCTTTGAGGGCATCGCCCAGCACGCGGAAAGCGCCGACCTCGACACTGGTGAGGTTTTCCGGGGTCTCCGCGAACGTCAGCGCGAGCTCTCCCGCACCGTCCAGGGCATCGACGGCCTCACGGAACTTCAGCGTCAGGGTGTTACCGATGAGATGAGCTTCCTCGAGCACGTCGTGACCGCCGAATTGCTTCTCGTTGATCTCGATATGCATCGACTCGTCGAAATCATCCTCGATCGTGCGAACCAGCAGCAGGTAGTCGTCGATGTCACCTGTCTCCGTGGTCTTCGCGAAAAACAGCATCGTGGCATTGTCGCGCACATCGAATGCAACGGTATCGTAATGGCGACTGTGGGCCATTGCGCCCTCCCCGGCAGAATGATACGCGCAGTCTACGCCACACGATCCTTGATTTCAGCGATGCGCGCGTCTTTGTCTTTCCAAAGCCTGCCCAGCCACCGATGCACCTCGCGACGAAACTCGCGGTCGTTCTGGTAGTCGCCGCTGGCGAGAGCCCGGTCGACGGGCAGGACCCTGACGTCCACGGTCACGTCGACGCGGTCCCCGCAAACCATGTCCCAGAACTTCGGCGGGCCGCCGGCATAGACGAGCGTGACGTCCAGGATGGCGTCGAAGACGTCGCCCATCGCCGAGAGCGCGATAGCGATACCGCCCGCCCGCGGCAACAGTAGATGTTCGTACGGGGAGTTTCTCGCCTCGCGTTTTGCTTCGCTGAAGCGAGTGCCCTCGACGAAATTGATGACCGAGGTCGGCGTATGGCGAAATTTCTTGCAGGCCTTGCGCGTTGCTTCGAGGTCGGCGCCCTTTTTTTCGGGGTGGCGCGCCAGGTAGGACGGCGGGTGGCGCTTCATGAACGGCATGTCGAGGGCCCAGAACCCGAGGCCGAGCAGCGGAAACCAGATGAGTTGCTGCTTGATGAAGAACTTCAGGAGCGGAATACGCCGATTCAGCGCGACCTGCAGCACCACGATATCCACCCACGTCTGGTGATTCGCGAGCACGAGGTACCAGCCGTCCTTGTCGAGGGAGTCGATGCCCTCGGCGCGCCACTCCCGCGAACCGGAGCCTCGCAGGACGAGCCCGTTGACCGCAATCCAGTTTTCCGCAAGCCACATCAGCCAGCGCGTCAGCAGGCGGCGCACGGCCGCGATCGGCAGGAGCAGTTTCAGCAGCGCGAGGGTCATGAGCGGCACGAACCAGAACACCGTATTGACGGCCAGCATGCCGAACGTCAGGACGCCACGCGCCTCCCTGAAAAATCCCTTCACCGCTACTCCGGATACCGCTTGCGAACCGGTGCATTTTAGCCCGACTTGCCCGCATTATTCCCTTGGAGTAACGTGAAACCGCACAGGCTGGAAATCAAAACCAGATGATTACATTGTCCATCAACGGCGAGTCGCGGGCTCTCGACGTCGACGCGTCAACACCTCTGCTGTGGGTAATCCGGGACTACGCCGGGTTGACCGGGACCAAGTTTGGTTGCGGCATCGCCCGCTGCGGGGCATGCACGGTACACGTCGACGGTCGCCCGGTTCGATCCTGCGTGATGCCGGCGTCGGCCGCCGTTGGCAAGCGGATTACGACGATCGAGGGCATCAACCGCGGCAGAGACGGCCTGCATCCCGTGCAGCAGGCATGGATCGACGAACAGGTGCCGCAATGCGGCTACTGCCAGTCGGGGCAGATCATGGCCGCCGCCGCGTTGCTCGAGAGCACGCCCGCGCCGACGGATGCCGATATCGACGAAGCAATGACCGGCATCGTCTGCCGCTGCGGCACCTACCCGCGCATTCGCAAGGGCATCAAGCGTGCTGCCGCCGCACTTGCGAACCCGGAAGCGGCGGAAACCGGCAATGGGTAAGTGGAGCCGGCGCGCGTTCATTACGGCCGGCGTCGCCGCAGGTGGCGTAGTCGTATTCGGTGTCGCCATTCGCCGCGGCGACCGCTCCGGCAAGGTCAGGGGGCTGATTGCGGCCGACGATGAAACCCTGTTCGACGTCTGGCTGAAAATCGCGCCCGACAACACCGTTACCGCGATCATTCCGCATGCGGACATGGGGCAGGGTGTGCATACCGCGCTGGCGATGATGCTGGCCGACGAACTCGACGCCGACTGGTCCGCGGTTCGCTTCGAGGAGGCGCCGGCCCACAAGGAATTCGCGAACTACGCGCTCGCGCGCGGATACTCCACGGCAGGGATGGATTTTCCCGCCTGGCTCGTCGACTCGGTCGACGGCCTGTTCTTCCGCGCCACGCAGATGATGGGCCTGCAGATAACCGGCGGCAGCCTCTCCGTCCGCACGACGGGCCAGCTCGCAATGCGTGTGACCGGCGCTGCAACGAGGGCGGTGCTGCTGCAGGCGGCTGCCGACGAATGGCAGGTTGCCGTTTCCGAACTCAGTGCAGCCGCGGGCATGATTCGCCACGACGCGACCGGCCGCGAAGCGACGTTCGCACACTTCGCGCCGGCGGCTGCGGAACTTCCGCTGGCGGACAAACCCGCGCTGAAGTCACCGCACGAGTTTCGCATCATGGGCACGTCGCCGGCGCGGTTCGACGTGCCCCCGAAAGTGGACGGTTCCGCGAACTTCGGCATCGATGCGGTGCTGCCCGGCATGAAATACGCCGCCATCAGGGCGGCTCCGGTTTTCGGTGGCCGCGTGCTGTCCGTGGACGAATCCTCCATCCAGGACATGCCGGGCGTTCGCAAGACGGTGAACCTCGGCGACGCCGTGGCGGTCATCGCCGATGGCTACTGGCAGGCCAGCAAAGCGCTGGGCAAGCTGGCGGTCGAGTTCGACGATGGCGGCAACGGCGCCACCGCGCAAGACGACATATTCGAGCAGTTTGCCCGTGAACTCGACTCGGCGGCCGCCAGCGGTCGTGCGAAAGACGATTTCGTTGCCGGCGATGCGGCCGCGGCGCTCGACGGTGCGAAGCAGGTGATCGAGGCGGAATACCGCGTACCGTTCCTTGCCCATGCGACCATGGAGCCGATGAATTGCACGGCCTGGGTGCACGACAACCGTTGCGAGCTGTGGCTCGGCACGCAGAACCCGTTGGGTTTCGCCCGGCAGGTGGCCAAGGCAATCGACATGGACCCGTCGCAGGTCCTGCTGCACAACCAGTACCTGGGCGGCGGCTTCGGCCGGCGCGCCTTCGACGATTTCGCGATCCAGGCGGCGAGAATCGCCGCCGACACACCCTACCCGGTAAAACTCATCTGGTCGCGCGAAGAAGACATGCGCCACGACCATTACCGGCAGGCAAGCATCAGCCGGTTTCGCGGCGGGCTCGACGCGTCGGGAAAGGCCATCGCATGGCACAACCACTACGTCAACAAGCATGATCCGGAAGAGGCGCCGCATATCCCGTACGCGATTACGGATCAGGCCATCGTCTACAGCGAAAGCGAGACGCATGTGCCCTGGGGGTTCTGGCGCAGTGTCGACCATTCACTGCATGCCTTTTTCACCGAGTCCTTTATCGACGAACTGGCGGTCGCTGCCGGCCGCGATACGTATGAATACCGGCGCGACCTGCTTGCCGATGCGCCCCGGTTCCGGGCGGTGCTGGACCTCGCGGCGGAGAAGGCCGGCTGGGGCGACAGCCTGCCGGACACCATGGGCCGGGGCATCGCCATTCATCGCTCGTTCGGTACCATCGTCGCGCAGGTCGTGGACGTCGAGATCGTTGCCGGCAAACCGAGAGCGCGGCGCGTCGTCTGCGCCGTGGACCCCGGTTACGCCGTACACCCGGACAACCTCGCCGCACAGATGGAAAGCGGTATCGCTTATGGCCTCACCGCCGCGCTGTACGGCGAAATCTCGATCGAGGATGGCGCCGTCCGGCAATCGAATTTCCACGATTACCGGATGTTGCGCATGGACGAGGCGCCCGACGTCGAAACCTATATTATCGACGGCGGCGGCGTGTCGGGCGGTGGCGGGGAACCCGGGACGCCCCCCATTGCACCGGCGTTCACGAACGCGATTTTCGATGCGACCGGGATTCGCATTCGCGAGCTGCCGGTCAGCAAGCACGAACTGCGCCTGAAAGATGTTGAAGACGTGGCCTGACGCTATTGCGGGAGACAATTATTGAACAGTGAACGAATCCGCACACTTCTCGCGGAGCTCGACAAGGAATTGAAATCGACCGGTGAGATCGATAACGAGACACGCGAGTTGCTGTCGCAACTCAATGACGATCTCGACGAGATAGCGCCGGGCAGCGAGGAGACGCTGAGAGACAGCGCGCGGGAACTCGAGTCCCGATTTGCGGCCACGCATCCGGTTGCCGAGCGCATTACCCGCGAAATCGCGGATCTGCTCGCGAAGATGGGTATCTGAGCGTTCAGCGCCAGACGATCTCGAACATCTCCTGCAAACCGGCCTCGCGAAATTTCGGCGGGCCGTTTTCGATGTCGTCGTAACGATCGACCACCCGCAGGTCAGGCCAGTAGCGCCTGATTTCCTCGTCGGAAATGGAAAACGGCGGGCCGGTCGCAATACTGTCGTCGTATTCGAGGGTGATCAGCAGCCTGCAGGCATCGTCCGCCAGCAGCCTGTTGATACGGTCCGCGTAGGCGGGCCGCTGCTCCGCCGGCATCGCAACGAACGCGCCGCGATCGTACCAGCCGGTAAACCCCGGCTCGTTGAACGCGAACAGGTCGCCGCAATAAATCGAGATGTCCCGGTCCCCGGCAATGTACGCCGGCAGCCTGCCATCGCGGACAGTGTATTGCAGGCCGTTCTCCTCGAAGAATGCGCGTACCGCGATATCGGACAGCTCCACGCCGACGACGCTGTTGCCCTGCTCTTCCAGCCACAGCATGTCGGCGGTCTTCCCGCACATCGGCACGAGAACGCGCCGGCCTTTCGCGTCCCAGTGCTTCTTCAGGCTGGCGTTGCCGCCTTCCTCGTGCCAGCCGATGCGCCCTTCGCGCCAGCGTTCCAGCCAGGATTCGAACATGGTCTGTGCTCCGGTATCGATTGCGCTAGGTAAATGGCGCAGTTTACGCAAACCGATGCCGGCGTTACCATGCCGGCGCTTTCGACCTACAGGAAACCGGCTCATGGCGAGCGCTATTCGCATTGACGGCAAGGCCAAGGCGGCTGAATTGTCAGAGAAAATCAAGCAGGAGACAGCCACACTGGTTCGCGATCACGGCATCAGGCCCGGGCTCGCGGTTGTCATCATCGGTGAAGACCCGGCAAGCCAGGTCTACGTGCGCAACAAGAAGCGCACGGCGGAGGCCTGCGGCTTCCATTCTCTGCAGCATACGCTGCCGGCCGACGTAGCGCAGAAGGACGTACTCGAACTCATCGCGTCACTCAACGAGGACGACGCGATCCACGGCATTCTAGTGCAGCTTCCGCTGCCCGGTCACCTGGACGAGCAGCAGATAACCCAGTCGATATTGCCCTCGAAAGACGTCGACGGCTTTCATTACATCAACATCGGCAAGCTGACGGCCGGGGATACCGCGGACGCCTTCGTGCCCTGCACGCCCGCCGGTTGCATGCTCATGGTCGAGGACCATCTCGGCACGGACCTCTCCGGCCTGAGCGCGGTCGTGATCGGCCGCTCGAACATCGTCGGCAAACCGATGGCCAGCCTGCTGCTTGCGAGGAACGCAACGGTGACGATTACGCACAGCCGCACGAAGGACCTGCCCACGGTGGTGCGCGGCGCGGATATCGTCGTGGCCGCCGTCGGCCGTCCCCACATGGTCGGCGGCGACTGGATCAAGCCGGGAGCCGTCGTCATCGACGTCGGCATCAATCGCGTGGAGGCCGAGGTCGACGGCGAGGTGAAATCGAAGCTGATTGGCGACGTCGACTACGACGCAGCCGGCGAGGTTGCCCGGGCTATTACGCCCGTACCCGGCGGCGTCGGACCGATGACCATCACGATGCTGATGTCGAACACCCTGCGGTCCGCGAAACTCGCCGCCGGGCTTGCCGGCTGATTCAGTCGGCGGGCACCGATTCGAGCCTGAACCGGAACGTCCTGCATGTCTTGATCGCGGGGACCGGTTGGTCTGCGGGCAGCGGCTGGTAACGGGATGCCCTGACCGCGCGAATTGCCGGCTTTTCGAACACGCGGTTGGTGCTGGTGCGTACGGCGATGCGATAAGGCCTGCCTTCGCGATCGACGTTGAAACACACCTGCACGTCGCCCTCGATCCGCTCGCGGCGCGCGACGTCGGGGTAAACCGGGGCAACCGTGTTGAGCGGAACGCGCTCGAGGCCCTGGTCCGCCAGGTGGGTCACGGGAGGCTCGCCGGCCGCGACGCTCAGCACCCAGAGCAGCAACGCGGCGGGCAACCAGTGACTACCGGTCCGCATCGTCTGCGGCCGCCTCGCGCCGATCGTCGATGATGATACTCGGTGCTACGGGATCGACGGCATCGCGATACATGGCCCGCAGCGTCCTGAGCGTACGCGCGTTCGGATTGAGCTGCTCCCCCCTGGAAATATCGCGCTCCGCCTCCGGATAGCGTTCCTGCTTGAGATACACGAGCGCCCGGTTGCTGTAGCTTCGCCAGTGGCGGTCGTCGAGTTCGAGTGCGCGATTGCACGCCTGCAGGGCTTCGTCGAGCCGCCCGAGCATCGCGAGCCCCGCGCAGAGATTGGAATAACCGGCAACGCGCTCGCGCCGGCCGTTTGCCGACATCAGGCCGCGTTCGGTCAGCCTGACGCCATCCTCCGCGTTCCCGACCCTCAATGCCGCAGCGCCATCCGCGAGATCGGCGTTGGCGGGCCCGACGACGGTCTTGGCAACGGCCCCGGATTGCGCGGCGGGCGTCTGCGCCTGCGCCAGCGAAGCCAGCAGCATCAACAATGGCAGGAAGCGAGCGATAGTCATGTTTGTCGGGTTCGGCGCGCGAACCCCGTATCAACCGTCTTGTTTCAGGTGCCTGTCAAAGAATTCGACGGTTCTCGTCCACGCGAGTTCAGCCGCTTTTTCGTCGTATCGCGGCGTGGTGTCGTTATGGAAGCCGTGCTGTACGCCTTCGTAGTCGTGGTGCACGTAATCGACGCCCGCGGCTTTCAGGCCTTTTTCGAACGCCGGCCAGCTGGCGTTCACGCGCTCGTCCAGCTCCGCATGATTGAGCATCAACGGCGCCTGGATGGCGGCTGCGCGATCCCCGTCCGGGTGGCGGCCGTAGAACGCGACGCCGGCATCGAGATCCGGCAGCCGGATGGCAAGCTCGAGCACCATGCCG
Organism: Woeseiaceae bacterium; assembly: GCA_035465295.1. Lineage (GTDB taxonomy): Bacteria > Pseudomonadota > Gammaproteobacteria > Steroidobacterales > Woeseiaceae > UBA1847. The sequence continues at coordinate 32,445 of DATHRM010000192.1, forward strand.
CCGCCGAAACAGAAGCCGACGGCGCCGATGCGGCCCGTGGTATCCGGATGTTGGCGCAGGAATTTCACGGCGGCGACAAAATCCTGGATCATTTCCTCGCTATCGCGTTGCCGTTGCAGTTCCCTGCCATCGTCGTCATTACCGGGATAGCCGCCGAGCGGCGTGAGTGCATCCGGGGCGAACGCGATGAACCCTGCGACGGCGAGGCGCCTCGCGACATCCTCTATGTACGGGTTCAGGCCCCGATTCTCGTGTATGACCACGACGCCGGGCAATTTGTGGCCGGACTTCGATGGCCGGGCAAAATAGCCCCGCATGGTGCCGGCACCTTGCGGCGATGCGTACTTCTTGTAGCCCGCGGAAATGGACGGATCGTCCGGGTCAACCTGCTGAGCCAGCGCGTAATCCGGGCTGAGCGCGGTCAGCAGCGTTGCGGCGGATACGCCGCTCGCGGTGAAACGCGCCGCGCGATCGAGAAACTCGCGCCGCGTGACCGTGCCGTGTACGTAGCCGTCGAACAGTTTCCACACCCGTTCGTCGACGTCATATTCGTCGCTCACGGGTCAGCCGCTTATGTAGTGTTCGAGATGTTCGATCTCTTCCTTCTGGTCCGCGATGATGGCCTGTACCAGGTCACCGATCGAAACCATTGCAATCACCCGGCCGTCCTCGACGACCGGCAGATGGCGGAGCTTTTTCTCGGTCATGATTTCCATGCACGAATTGACCGTGCGATCGCAGCTCGTCGTCAGCACATCGGCGGTCATGATGTCGGCTACCCGGGTACCCCTGGACGACCGGCCCTTGATGATGACTTTGCGAGCATAATCCCTCTCCGTAACGATTCCGACCAGCCCGCCGTTCTCGTCCAGCACCACGAGGGAGCCGACCGACTCGTCGGCCATCATCTTTATCGCGTCGAAAACCGAGGCGTCGGCCGGAATGGATAGTACGTTTCTGCCCTTCGCATCGAGCAGATGCTTGACCAGTTTCATTTTGCCCCCTCTCGCCGGTAACGGCTCATTATCCGCGCAATCCGCCGGTGCGCCCGTTCTGCGGATGTGAGTTCATTCTAGCGTGACAGAACAAAGCCCGCCATTGCTGGCGGGCCCTATTCGTGGGGCCGGGGTCAGTCGTGTTGCTCTACGATGCCGCGAACGTTGGTGTAGCGCAGCGAGCCGCTGCCCTCTTCTTCGATGATCAGGTCGCGTTCCACGTCGTCGACCTCGATGTCGCCGGAGCCGTCGTCGACAGTGACGCTGCCCTGCACGCCCCGGATCTCGATGGTTCCGGAACCGTCTTCGACGTACACGTCGCCTGCCGCCCGCACAATCGTAATCGAACCCGAACCGTCGTCGATCCTGACGGCACCGGTGTTCTCGAGCCGGATCGAACCGCTGCCATCGTCGATCTCCACGTCGCCTGACCGGGTCACCTCGATCGGGCCGCTGCCGTCGTCAATCCTGACGCTGCCCGGAATACCGTCGACCGTGATCGGACCCGAACCGTCGTCGATCTCGAGCGCGAGCTGCGCCGGCATGCGTACGTCGAGATCGACTGCGGCCTCGCCGTCCCATCCCCATCCCGGGCGGAAGCCCGCTTTCAGTACCGCCCTGTCGCCATCCTGCTCAAGGCTGAGGTCGAGGCGTTTTTCGACGAGCTTCGCCGCCTCGTCCGCGTCGCCGGCATCGACGCTGATCGTCGCAACGACGACGATTTCGTTGCTGCCCTGGACGCCCGTGACGACCATGGCGCCGGCACCGGCCTCGATAAACACGACCGACAATCCGGAGGCATCCAGTTCGAGATCCCTCATCTCGGTGTATGGTTGCGAGCCTGCATATGACAGGCTCACGGCGAACATTGCCATGACGATTATTCCGCGCATCGTTCTCTCCCGAACCAGGTGTGCGTCTCGATGTTACTCGTAAGACGCCGCTCGGGGCCGTTTGGTTGCAAACGGCCCGATTCCGTCGTCGTCATGGAGCCTGAAGCGCTCGAGCAAGGCTTCGATATCGCCGGCCGAGTACCACTGGCCACGCACCATGACGCCGTGCACCCGCCGTGTGTTGGAAATATCCTCGAGCGGGTTTGAATCGAGCATCACCAGGTCCGCCTCGCGCCCGGTCTCTACGACGCCCGTCCTCAACCCCAGGAACCGGGCAACATTGACGGTACCGGCCTTGAGCGCCTCGAAAGGCGTCAATCCTGCCGCAACCATCAACTCGAGTTCACGGTGCAGGGAAAAACCGGGCACATTGAACACCTGGGGCGCGTCCGAGCCGAGCAAAATCCCGGCACCGGCCTCGTGCAGCCGGCGTATGAGGGCGCGGCGCAGGCCTGTCGCTTTCACGGCAATCTCGCTGCTGAAACCGCGGTCGTTCTGCTGCCGTTCCTTCGCTTCGATCCAGCGCTCGATCGTCGCCTCCGGTACGTACCGCATCTCGACCCGGCGCCGCATCACACTTGCCGGTACCTCGTTGATGAGCTGTTCCACGAGGGTCTCCGTGGGAACGTTCCAGGTCCCGGCCGCGGCGGTCGCTGCGACGAGCGCCGGTATGCCGTCTTCGTCGACGTCGCCGGCGAGCAGGACGTCGAACAAGCCCCCGTAGCCGCCCGACGCGTCAAAATTCGGCGGCATCAATGCCGCCATGTAGCCGTCGAGATGATCGATACTTGCCATGCCCGACGCCAGTGCCTTTTCGAGGCCGACCGCGACGGGAACATGCCCGGCGATAGGGATCCCCAGCTCGTTCGCCGTGGCGGCAATCGCCGCGAATTCCTCGTCATCCAGCCCCGGGTGAATCTTGACGAAATCGTATCCGGCCTCGTGCTGTTCACGGACCTGGCGTTCGCCGTCCGCGGCGCCGCTGACCGAGCGCCCGTTCAGCGAAGGGCCCGATGTGATCAGCCTGGGCCCGAACGCCTCGCCGTCGAGCAGCTCCGAGCGCAGCTCCAGGTGCGACGGATGCCCGAGCATGCCGCGAACGGTCGTGACACCGTTTGCGACGAACAGGGCAAAGTCACGTTCCAGGTCACCGGACCCGACGGGCGGCACGTGAGCATGCATCTCGCCGAGGCCCGGTATGAGAAAACGGTCGGTACCGTCGATGAGCCTGGCTCCCTCCGGAACCGGCACCTCGTCGACATTGCCGATCGTGCCGATTATGCCGTCGCTGACGATGACGGTCTGCTGTGCGACGATTCGCTCCCCGGACATCGGGATTACATTGACGTTCACGAAAGCAGCCACTTCCGCAACCGCCGCAGCCGACGCGAGGCCGAAGATGGCAAAGACAACGAAGCGATGCATGTCAGCTCCCCGCCTGGAGAATGCGCGCCAGTGTATCGCGGCTGACATTGCCGCCGCAGATGAGGACCACGACCTGTCGCCCGGCGAGCGCGTCCTTCTGCTTCAGCATCGCGGCCAGCGCCACGCCCGCAGCGCCCTCGATGAGTTGATGCTCGTAGTCGATGCATTGCCGCATTGCCGCCGCGATCTCGGCCTCGCTCACGAGCACGAACTCATCGACCAGGTTCCTGCAAAGATCGAACGTGATCGCATCCTGCTCTATGCCGCCCGCGGTACCGTCCGACAGCGTCGGCCCGCTGCGCTCATCGACGATCCTGCCGGCCTCGATCGAGTGCGCCATCACGGCCGACGCCTCCGGCTGGCATCCGACGATGCGGATTGCAGGGTTGCCGGTTTTGAGCACGCTCGCGACACCGCTCACGAGCCCGCCGCCGCCGACGGCCACATACACCGTATCGACGCCCGGCAGCGCGGATTCGATTTCGATGCCGCAGGTGCCCTGTCCCGCAATGACCTGCGCATCATTGTAAGGCGACAGGTAGAACATGCCGTGCTCATCGGCGTGTTTGCGGGCGTGAATTTCGGTATCGAGGCCGTCGTTGCCGAAGAAGCGCACCTCGCCACCGTAGCTCCTGATCGCCTCGACCTTCGCCGTGGACGTCTTTTCCGGCACGAATATGACGCCCTCGATGCCGAGCTTTTGCATCGCATAGGCGATTGCCGCGCCGTGATTGCCGCTCGACGCAGCCACGCACCCGGCGCGCTTTTGCCCGGTTTCTACGGTCATCAGGCGATTTGCCGCGCCGCGCAGCTTGAATGAGCCCGTGTACTGCAGATTCTCGAGCTTCAGGTACACATCCGCACCAGTGTCGGCACTGAAGCGGTACGAGTAGTCGAGGGGCGTTGCCCGAACCAGGCTTGCTGTCCTCGCCGAGGCTTCACGGGCAGCCGCGGCCAGGCTATTGCGATCAACTTCGCTCATCCACACAGTCTCGGCTGCATCCACGACGGGCGTCAAGCGGGCGACGGACAAATTTGGCGCTATTGCCCCGCAGCTGCGAGAATCGTTCGTTTCCCGGCCAAAACGGTGCCCGATGACGTTTCGACATACGCTCCTTATCGTGCTGGCCTGTATCGCAGCCTGCGGCACGGACCAGGGCCCGGAAGAGCCTGCGGAATCCACCGGCAGGACGACCACAGAGCCGGAATACCTGGCGGGCGACGCGAATCCGTCGGCCGGCGACATCCTGCCAATGCCCTTTCGCGTTATCTGGGAACCGTGGCGCGGCGATTTCGACGGCATGGTCGAACGCCGCCTCATTCGCGCCGTCGTCCCCTATGGCGGCTACCAGTTCTATTACGTCGACGGGCTGCCCAAGGGCGCCACTTACGACCTGCTGCAACGCTTCGAGTCCTACGTCAACAACGAGCTGGGCCGCCGCAATATCAAGGTCTACGTGGTCGTGATTCCCGTCAGTCGGGACGAGCTCATCCCCGCAATACTGAACGGCCATGCGGACCTGGTTGCGGGCGATCTGACGATCACCCCGGAACGTTCCGAACTGGTACGGTTCGCGCGGCCGATGCTGGAAGATATCGACGAAATCATCGTTACCGGTCCCGGCGCACCGCCTGTCGATACCCTGGATGACCTCGCCGGTGAGGAAATCGTCGTCCGCGAATCGAGCAGTTACTTCGAGCACTTGCAGGCGCTCCTCGCCGACTTCGAAACCCGCGGGCTCGAGCCGCCCGACATTCACCTTGCCGACGAGATACTGGAAGCCGAGGACCTGCTGGAGATGGTCAATGGCGGGATGATCGGCATCACCGTCATGGACGATTACAAGGCGGAGTTCTGGGCGGACGTGTTCCCGAACATCCTCGTACGCGACGACCTCGTCACGAACGAAGGAGGCTCGATTGCCTGGGCGATGCGCAAGGACAGCCCGAAATTCGCCGAAATAATCGAGGGCTTCCTGAAAAAATACGGCAAGGGAACGCTGGTCGGGAACGATACCTATAACCGCTACCTTTCGAGCGCAGCGCACGTCCGGTGTTCACACACGCGCAGGGCGCTGCGCCAGGTGGAGGATCGGATCGACGTGTTCCAGACGTACGGCGAGAAGTACGGTTTCGACTGGTTGATGCTGGCGGCACAGGCTTTCCAGGAGTCCGGCCTGCGGCAGGACCGGCAGAGCCCTTCAGGAGCGATCGGCATCATGCAGATCAAACCGTCGACAGCGGCGGACGGGAATGTCGGTATTGACGACATCACGACCATCGACGGCAACGTTCATGCCGGCGCAAAATACATGCGCTTCATAGCGGATCGCTATTTCGCGGACGACGAAATCAACGACCTGAACCAGTGGTTGTTCAGCCTGGCCGCCTACAACGCGGGGCCGGCCAAGATCATCCGCTACCGGCGGGAGGCGGCCGACAACGGATACGATCCCGACCGCTGGTTCGACAACGTCGAGATTATCGCCGCGCGCAGGATCGGCAGCGAAACGGTCACGTATGTCAGTAACGTGTTCAAGTACTACGTCGGCTACCAGATAACGATGCACCAGGGAGCCATTCGCGAGGAGCGTTACGCAGCCGAGCTGCAGGAATGCGCCGACGAGTAGCTACATCTGCCCTTCGATCGGAAGCAGCCCCATCAGCCGCGTCAACAAGCGGCGCCAGAAGCTGGTGTCGGGTTCTTTTGCTGCAACCAGTTCCTGCCCGTCGCTCGTGTAGTGCCAGTTGAGGCGCCCCCTGCGATTCAACTTCAGCCGGTAGGCTACGGTCTGCAACGACTCGAGGCCGGAGGAAGCCATCGACGACGCGATCTCGGCGGACTCGACAACCATGCCGAGCTCGGTATTGATGTACAGGGAACGTGGATCGAGGTTGAACGAACCCACGAACGAACTGACCCGGTCGACGATCGCGACCTTGGAGTGCAGCGTCAGCCTCGCCGGGTCCGCGTCACCGATCGTGCTGCCTTCCTCGATGGAGCGCAGCTCATAGAGCTCGACGCCCTGCCGCAACAGTGGCTTCCGATAGCGCGCGTATACCGCGTGTACACTCGAGTGGTTCGTGGATGCGAGCGAATTCGTCAGGATAACGACGCGAACGCCCTTTTTCGCCAGCCCGCCGAAAAAATCGACACCCTGCCGCTGCGGGACGAAATACGGCGATACGACGATGACCTCCTCGCGGGCCGCTGAAACCATCTGGATGAGACGCTCTGTGACGTCGCCGATCTGCCGTCGAACGAGGCCTCGCACCTTGTCCGGGTGATCGAGCACCAGCTCGGTCTTCGCTGAGACCCACGGCAGGGTGCCTTCGATGAGCTCACGGGCCAGGTTTTCATTGAGACCGCGAATAACCGGGCTGTCCCTGTGTCGTTCGATGTGGCGCTGGCCGGCGCGGATCGTTTCGTTGAGCGCCTGGTGCGGGAGGTACTTGTCGAAGACACTGATCGGAATGGCTTCCTTGGTGTTCCAGTACTCGTCGAAGCCTTCCGAGACGTCGTCGACTACGGGCCCGATAGCGGCCAGATCCTCGTCGAGAAATTCGCTCGTCACGCTGGTCTGGTAATACTCGTCCGCCAGGTTCCGGCCGCCGACTATGGTTACCTGGTTGTCGACGGTGAAGGACTTGTTGTGCATGCGCCGGTTGAGAATGTTGAAGTTCGCGATAAAGCTGATCAACCGTGAACGGCGCCGCGGAAACGGGTTGAAGACGCGAACCTCGATGTTGACATGATCGTTGAGACTCAGCAGGCCGGCATCGATCGGCTCGGTCAGGGCATCGTCCATCAGCAGCCGGACCCGCACGCCCCGGTTTGCCGCTTCGATGAGCTTGAGCGCGATCAGGTTGCCGCTCAGGTCGTCGCGGATCAGGTAGCTCTGGATATCGATGCTGCGCTCGGCCTTTTCAATCAAACCGATTCGCAGGCAGAGCGCGTCGATGCCGAGTTGCAGCCGGAAAACACCGCAGGGCCCGGGATTCGCTGAAACCCATGCCCGCACGGCAGAGCCGAGCAAGGTGTCGGCCGTGTCAGGCAGCTTGTACGAGTCACGGCGTTCCGGCAGGTCGAAATACTTGCGGTATTTTTGCGGTACCCGGCTTCCTACCAGTGTCTCGAACATGCCCATGTCGGCATTATCACCCAGTCCGCGACGCGCGCGTCAAAAACAGCCCGTTCGCGCAGCAACAAAAAAACCCGGAGGTTTCTCCGGGTTTTTTGCAGGCCGTCGGGCGATCAGCGGATGCTGATCAATTCTCATTCGTGGATGGAATCCAGGCCTTCGCGCAGGCGGACTGCCCAGCGGCGCGCCCAGCGGCGCACCTCGGCCCAGGTCGTCGCCGTGTTGGCGCGGATCATCTGGTTGCCGACATTCTCGGCTGCGCGGCGTTCGACCGCGCGGTAGACGACCTCGTTGCTCAACGAGTCGCGAAGCTCGATGACGAGTGTCGCTTCGCCCACGGACCGCAACCAGACTTCGGACCTGCCCACATCTTCCGGCGGCACCTGCGAGACGATATCGTGCAGGCCGCCGACGATAATCAGCGCATCCGGACCGGGTTCGTCGGTGACCGTAAAGTGCTCGCTTTTTTGCAGCTCTTCCGTGAACACCTCGGTCACGGTATCGACCAGGCGCTGCTTGTTCGTGTCGCTGATCCAGAATTCTCTTTCGTTGCTCCGCCTGGCCGCCGAGGCCGACATTTTCTGGACGCTTCGAAACTCGAATTCGGCGCCACCGGGGATGATCTTGTCGTACTGCTTGAGATCGACGTCCGGATCGACCCACGCCGCTGCGAAGCGTGCATGATCGATTCGGACGAGGCCGTCGAACGTCGTCTCGGTGTTGGGTCCCGACTGGATGGACGGCTCTGTGGCGCAACCGGCGACGACAAGTACTGCCGCTAATGCAACTACCCTCTTCATGGAAATACCCTCGTTCATTATCTGCCCGATGCCACGGACTCGATGTTCTTTATTCGACGGGATGCCATCGAATGATGGTAGCCCCACCAGGGCTTGTCAAACGTCCCGGGCACATAGCATCCGGCTGCCCGTAGCGGGGTCACGGTAGCACGGTCGCGGTTGTCAATTTGACAATAAGTTAGGGGGTGCACCGCACTCGTTGACAGCTTTCCGGATCGCGTGCGACGATGCATATTCGTTTGACAAAGGCACACCTGGTGAAAGCCAGGGCCGCAAAGCTTCCGGTCTACGGGTAAACCCCAGGACAGCGGGGCCGCCAATACGAGATCCGTTTCGCTTTCGCGATTCTCGCCGCCTGGTGATCCCACGATCCGCGCTGCCGTGTCTTTGGCATTCGACACTGTTTTGCCGGAGACGACTATGACTGCAGTGAGACTTCGCAACACGGGACGCTTCTTGCGTCCCGTCAATGGCGGCAGCACCGAATACACGATCAACAGCCTGCGGGAACTGATGCGGCTGCTCGATCCCGCCGCGCGAACGGCCACGCCGATCCGGCCGGCGGGCGCGGGCAGCGCCTGCACTGGCTGCAACACGACGCCTGCAGGCACGATCATCAGCGTCGGCGCGCTCGACAACATCCTCAATATCGATACGTTCAACAACACGGTCACCGCCCAGGCCGGCGTCCGCGTCTATCGACTCGTCGAGGCGCTCGCCGAGCACGGGCTCGAACTCGTCGGAGCGCAGGAACTCGCCGGCCGTACACTGGGAGGCGCTATCGCCGCGCCGAGCATGGGCCCCGGCATCGGCAAACGCTCTGCGTGCCTCGCCAGCCGGGTATTGAGCGCGAAACTCGTTTCGCCCGCAGGCAAACTGATGAAGGTGAACGCCGGGCAGAAAAACCTGCTGGGCGCGGTTCGCTCGAGCTACGGGATGCTCGGCGTCATCGTCGAGGCGACGCTCAGGGTGCAGCCGATATCCAATTTCACGGTCAGCCATCGCAAGTTGACGATCGACGACTTCTCCGCCGTGGTCGACACGCTGTCGAATAGCGATGTCGGCTTCAAGTTCTACCTGCTTCCCTACCGCGATCGTGTCTATCTCGACTTGCGACGTTATTCCGAGTCGGCCGGGCATACTTACAAGACGCCGTGGAAGATCAAGGACTGGGGCGAAAGCACGGTATTGCCCAACCTGTTCAAATCATTCAACCGCCTGCTGCCATTGCATTCCGTTCGCTACCAGGTCATCGACACGGTGAGCGAGGCGACGCAGGGAATCGTCAACGGGCGTTTCGTCACGACGGGCAATAACATACTCGCCGGTTCGGCCGGCCGTAACTTCAGCCGTGCGCGGAGGCTCCTGTACACGACCTGGTGCTTTCCGGCGGCCGATTTTTCGGTGGTTGCGCGTGCGTACCGGCAGTTCTGCAGACAAAGTTACGCAGAATCGCGATATCGCTGCGACATGCCGGCCGTCGGCTATTACGTCCACCAGGACCGCTCCGCCCTGCTGTCGCCCTCGTTCGACGAACCGATGATTGCGTTGCAGACCTCGTCGACCCAGGCCAACGGCTGGGAAGATTTCGTGATCGACCTTGCCGACTTTGCCGAGCACTGGGCCGGGGTACCGCTTTATAGCCAGACGCGCTCGCTGCGCGCCGACTACGCCCGCCAGGTCTACGGCGCGCGCCTGGAGTTCTTCCGCCGGATGCGCCGCCAGCTGGACCCCGAGGACCGCTTCCTGACCCCGTTCATGGCGCAGTACTTCCAGTAATCCTGCCGCCCGGTCGCGCGACCGCCCGGTGAATCGCGGCCGGGATTGCCGAATTTTCCGCCCGGTAATTTTTTAAATTACTGTTTTTACTTATTTTTGTTCGCGAGACAATTCGTTACATTTTCAGGCTGGACTTTATATATCGAACTAATATAATACATCGCCCCGATATATGGGCGACACGGGTCGCCGGGTTGTAACGCAATGGATGTGAAAACCGTCTGCCTGGGCATGCTGACCGATGGCGAAGCCTCGGGCTATGACCTGAAAAAGGAATTCCAGTCGTCGTTCGGCCATTTTTTCGCCGCCGGTTACGGTTCGATCTACCCCGCGCTCAACGCGCTCGCCCGCGACGGGCTGGTCGAGTGCAGGCACATTCCGCAGGAAGGCAAGCCGGACCGCAAGGTCTACAAGATCACCGAGCTCGGCCGCGAGCATCTGCTTGCGGCGCTCGACAACCCCTGTCCGTCTCACAAGGTTCGTTCCGAGTTCCTCGCCACGATGTGCTTTGCACACCTCATGTCGCGCGAACAGGTCGAAACCGTTCTCGACAATCGTGTCAAAGAGATGACGGACTACCTGCAGCTGTTTAAAGAAATCGAAACGTCCTGCATGGATGATTGGCCGCCGGGCGCACGCTTCGTGCTCGGCTTCGGCCAGACGATGATGAAAACCATGCGGCAATACATCGAAGACAACCGGGACGGGCTCTTCGACGATTCGAACAAAGGGCGCGAGACCGCGGTCGGCTGATACTGCCGCGGGCCTCGTGCGGAGACAGAAAAGGTCAAGAAAATGGATTTGGGCAACGTGAAGAAATTTCGGTCCTGGTTTATTTCGGCCGGCATCGCCGTGCTGGTGACGGCGTGGCTCGTCTCGGGACAATTCGTTGAAGAAGCGCCGGAAGAGACGACTGACAGCGTTATAACCGATACGGCTCCGGCACAGCAGTCGAGTGTCCGGGTGCGTACCCAGTCCGCCGAAGAAATCATGCGTACGGTCGTCGTCAATGGCGAGACCGCGCCTGCCCGTATCGTGGATCTTGCCGCTGAAACCGACGGCCGCGTCGAGTACGTCGGCGCCAGTCGCGGTTCGAATGTCGATCGCAATGCCGTCATTGTCCGGCTGGACGAGCGCGACCGCAAAGCCAGGCTCGCGCAGACTGAAGCGACCCTGCGACAACGCGAAGTCGAGTACCAGGGACGCCTGAAGCTCAAAGGCGAAAGCTACGTCTCGGAAGCGCAGCTGCAGGAAGCTATCGCGCAGCTCGAAGCCGCAAAAACAGAACTCAAGCGGGCGCAGCTCGATCTCGAATACATGTCGATTCGCGCGCCTTTCGACGGAGCGCTGCAGGAACGTCACGTCGAGGTCGGCGACTTCGTCAAGAGCGGAGACCCGATCGCACGATTCGTGGACAACCGCAGGATCATCGTCACCGCAAACGTTTCCGAGTTCGACGCGGGTTACGTGCAAACCGGGCAGAAGGCACAGGCGGAGCTTGCCACCGGCGAAACGGTGCATGGCACCATCCGCTACGTCGCCCCGGTCGCGAACGAGGCGACGCGCACGTTTACGGTGGAGCTGGAGGTCGACAATGGCGCCGGCAGGCTGCGTGCCGGCGGCACCGCCGAACTGCAGATTCCTGCCGAGCGTGTACTCGCGCATCGCATTTCGCCGTCACTGCTCACGCTCGACGACGCCGGCAACATCGGCGTGAAGATCATTAACGACGATGGAGAGGTCGAATTCGTCGTTGCCGACGTGGCGCTGTCGACGAATGACGGCGTCTGGGTCGCCGGCCTGCCGGATCTCGCCACGATCATCACGGTAGGCCAGGGCTTCGTCGTGCCCGGGACGATGGTGAATGCCGTTCCGGAGGGCGATATCGAGACCGCGGTCGCCATCAAGTCGGACGACGAGGACTAGCGAATGCAGATCATCGAGTCGGCAATGTCGCGGTCGCGAACCGTGTTGCTGTCGCTTGCGGTCGTGCTGTTCGCCGGCGTTACCGCCTACCTGACGATTCCGAAGGAGGCTGAGCCGGACATCGAGATACCGATGATCTACGTCCACATCACGCACGACGGCATATCCCCGGAAGACGGAGAGCGCCTCCTGGTCCGTCCCATGGAGCAGGAGCTGCGCACGATCGAGGGCATCAAGGAGATGACGGCGAACGCCTACGAGGGCGGCGCCAACGTCCTCATCGAGTTCGACGCCGGCATCGACACCGACAAGGCGCTGGCGGACGTGCGCGAAAAGGTCGACATGGCGAAGGCCAAGCTACCGAGCGAAACCGACGAGCCGACCGTCAACGAAGTCAAGATGTCGCGTTTCGACCCGATGCTGGTACTGAACCTGGCGGGCAACGTTCCCGAGCGGACACTCATAACGATTGCGAAGGACCTCAAGGAGGAAATCGAGGGTCTCGCCGGCGTGCTCGAGGTGAACCTCGTGGGCGTTCGCGAAGAGCTTATGGAGGTCATCGTCGATCCATTGGCCATGGAAAGCTACGGCCTGGACCAGGCGCAGATCATCAACTTCGTCTCGCGGAACAACCGGCTCGTCGCGGCCGGCGCACTGCAGTCGGACGAAGGACGATTTCCGGTCAAGGTGCCCGGCGTGTTCGAAAGTCCGGCGGACGTGCTCAACCTGCCCATCAAGGCCGTCGGCGAACGCGTCGTTCACTTCCGCGATATCGCCGAAGTGCGCCGGACCTACAAGGACGCCGAAAGCTATGCGCGCCTGAACGGCAAGCCGGCACTGGCGATCGAAGTCGTGCAGCGCGCGCGCGCCAACGTCATCGAAACGATAGACGAAATCAAGGCGCTGGTTGCCGAAGAACAGGCGTACTGGCCGGCCGAGATCGAGGTCATCGCTTCACGCGACAAATCGAAAGACGTGAACGACATGCTGACGGAACTGCAGAACAGCGTGCTCGCGGCCGTGCTGCTGGTATTCATCGTCATTATCGGCATCCTCGGCATCCGCACCGCGCTGCTCGTCGGTGTCGCGATTCCCGGTTCTTTCCTGATGGGCATACTGCTCATCGGTTCCTTCGGCGTAACCATCAACATGATGGTGCTGTTCGCATTGATCATGGCCGTCGGCATGCTCGTCGACGGCGCAATCGTCGTAACCGAAATGGCGGACCGGCGCATGGCCGAAGGCGATAGCCGTTTCGATGCGTACTCGCGAGCCGCCATCCGCATGTCGTGGCCCATCATTGCCTCGACCTGCACCACGCTTGCGGCTTTCGTGCCGCTGGCGCTCTGGCCCGGCACGTCCGGCGAATTCATGAAGTACCTGCCGATCACACTGATAGCCGTGCTCTCCGCATCGCTGATCATGGCGTTGATTTTCGTGCCGACCCTCGGTTCGATGTTCGGCAGGACCGGCGCCACGACGGCGGAGATGAAACGCAATCTCGCCGCGGCAGAGACGGGCGACCTGAACCACGTGACCGGTTTTACGGGAAGCTATGTCAGGCTGCTCAGGCACTCCCTGAAGAAGCCCTGGCGTAACGTGGCGGCCGTTACGGGCCTGCTGCTCGCCGTTTATGCCGCCTTTTTCGCGTTCGGCCGCGGCGTCGAGTACTTTCCGGAAGTCGAAATGCCTTTCGGAATGGTCGATATCCGTGCGCGCGGCGATCTGTCGATCGACGAAATGGACGAGCTGGTGCGCCAGGTCGAGAATCGCGTCCTCGGCATGCCCGAGATCGAGAACCTCTACGTCAAAGTCGGGCCGGGCGGCGATGATGCCGCGTCCGATCATATTGGCTCGCTCACGCTGAACTACGTCGACTGGGACGAGCGGCGCAAATCTGACGAGATCCTGGCAGAGATCCGCGACAGGACCGCCGACCTCGTGGGCATCACCATCGAAACCCGCAAACCCGACCCGGGTCCGCCCATCGGCAAGCCCATCCATATCGAGGTCGCATCACGGTTCCCGGCACTGCTGGACGAGGCGGTCGCCGATATCCGCGCGATCATGGAAAAACACCCGGCGGTCACCAATATCGAGGACAGCCGTCCCCTGCCCGGCATCGAATGGCAGATCGACGTCGACCGCGCCGAGGCGGCGCGCTTCGGCGCCGACATCTCGCTCGTAGGCTCGATGGTTCAGCTGGTGACGAATGGCATAAAAATCGGCGAGTACCGCCCCGACGACAGTGACGACGAAATCGACATTCGCGTCCGCTATCCCGAGCAGTATCGCAGCCTTTCCCAGATAGACCAGCTGCGCATCCCGACCGACGAGGGGCAGGTGCCGATCAGCACGTTCGTGGAACGCAAGCCGGCCCAGAAAGTGAGCACCATCACCAGGATCGACATGCAGCGAACGATCAGCATCGATGCCGACGTTCACAACGACTATCTCGTGTCCGACGTGGTGGCAGAACTGCGCGAGCTGATGCCGACGCTTGCACTCGACCCGCGCATAAGCGCGGCGTTTCGCGGCGGCACCGAGGACCAGGAAGAAGACATGGCGTTCCTGGAAAGAGCGATGTTGATGGCTCTCGCGATCATGGCGATCATTCTCGTGACCCAGTTCAACAGTATCTACCAGGCGGGACTGATACTCACTGCCGTGCTCTTTTCGACGGGGGGCGTACTGCTCGGTCATCTCGTAATGGACAAGCCGTTCGGCGTCATCATGTCCAGCGTCGGCGTCATCACGCTCGCCGGCATCGTGGTAAACAACAACATTGTGTTCATCGACACCTATAACGTGCTCCGCGGCCGCGGTCTCGATGCCTATGACGCCGTGCTGCGCACGTGCGCGATTCGCCTCCGGCCGGTGTTGCTGACCACGGTCACGACGATCATAGGATTGATGCCCATGGTGCTCGGCGTAAACATCAACCTGATCGGCCGCGATATCTCGGTGGGCGCGCCGAGTTCGCAGTGGTGGACCCAGCTCGCGTCGTCGGTCGCTGGCGGCCTGGCATTCGCGACGATTCTCACGCTGGTCCTGACGCCCAGCCTGCTCATGATCCAGGCAAACATCTCGAAGCGCCTCGCAGCACGGCGCGAGCGCCGCGGCGAACGTTCGTCCGCGACCGCGGCGACCCCGTAGCGCGCCGCTCGCGCCTGCATCCAAAGCCCCGTTTCCGGCATCTAACAGACAGACGCCGCTACTGAGCGCTGGCGCCGCTACCGCCGAACTCCGGCACGCTGCGACGGTCTCAAGTTGCGTCGGACTGACGATCGAGGCGCGGCCCGGAATTGGAGAGTTTGACGGTAATAGCCTGTTTCTAAAGGATATTTAGCCGAGAAAGCGCGCCTTCGAAGGGTCTTGCGTTATACTAATATAGTGTTATACTTCACTATAACACTGACACTGAAATCGATGACAACGATAATGAACTTCAGACACGTCACAATCGCCACGCTGATGGTCTCACTCACGGCCGCACTGGCGTCCGGCTGCGGAGTGGGCGAAGCCAGCGTCGCCCCGGATGCCGAGATCCAGGCGGCAACGCCGATCCCGGTGGAAACCGCCCTGCCGTCGCGAACCGATATTCTCGCGACCTATGAAGCAACGACCACGATTGCCTCCGATACCGATGCGCCCGTCGTGGCGAAAGTCGGCGGCGAAGTGGTCCGCCTGCTGGTGGAGGAAGGCGACCGTGTGACGAGCGGCCAGGTGCTGGCCGAACTCGACGGCGAACGGCTGCGCCTCGAGATGCTGTCGGCGAAAGCGAATCTCGACCAGGTGCGCAGCGAATACGCACGCTACACCGACCTGGCAGCCCGCGGCCTGGTCAGCGAGGCGATGTTCGAAGGCCTGAAATACGACCTCGAAGCCCTCGAGGCGACCTACGAACTTGCACGTCTCAACTTCGAGTATTCGAAAATCCGCGCTCCCATCGACGGTGTCGTTTCGTCGCGGGACATCAAACTGGGTCAAAGTGTGAATGCGTCCGACGTGACGTTCCGCATTACGGATACGAGCGAGCTGCTCGCCTATTTGCAGATACCGCAGGCGGAGCTCGCCAAGTTTTCGGCCGGACAGGCTGCAACCCTGACCGTCGACGCTAATCCGAACGCGACGTACACCGCTACGATCGCGCGCATCAGCCCGACCATCGACGTGCGCAACGGGACGTTCCGCGCCACCGCATTCATCGACAACGGATCCGGCGAGCTCGCCCCCGGCATGTTTGCCCGTTTTTCAGTCGCGTACGAGCGGCACGCCGACGCACTCGTGATCCCGCGCGCAGCGCTCGTCGAGGAAGACGATCAGACCTCCGTCTACGTTGTGGCAGATGGCGAAGTGAACCGGCGGACGATCCAGGTTGGAATCGAGTCGGGCAATGTCGTCGAGGTGCTCGGCGGACTGAACGGCGACGAAGAGGTCGTCGTTACGGGACAGTCGAGCCTTCGCGACGGCAGCAAGGTACTTGCCAGCAACAACCCTCGCCCCAGCTACGCAGGCTGACGCGAGCAGCTCGAGACACACCCATGAGTCTATTCCAATTCGGACCGCCAGCTCTGCTCGGCGTACTGTTCCTCGGCGCCTGTCAGTCCGACGCCCCCCCTGAAGCCGAAGGCTCCGAGGAAGAAACGCCGCCGGTCCCGGTCGAAACCAGCGCACCGGTTCGTGGTGACGTCTATGCCATGTACACGGGCACTGCGCCGATCGAGGCCTACGCGGAAGCGGACGTCATCGCCAAGGTCGACGGGGAAGTCCGCGAATTGCTCGTCGAGGAAGGGGATGAGGTGAGCAAGGGACAGGTCCTCGCGCGCCTGGACGGTGAGCGGTTGAAGCTTGAACTGGCCGAGTCCGAAGCGAAGCTTCGCAAGCTGCAGCGTGATTACGAACGCAACATCGACCTGAAGGCCAAGGGCCTGATCAGCGACGGTGACTTCGAAAAGATCAAGTACGAGATGGAGGCGCTGGAAGCGGCGTTCAACCTGGCAAGCCTGGAACTCGATTACACGCAGATTCGGGCACCCATCGACGGGGTCATCGCCCGGCGATTCATCAAGCTCGGCAACACGATCAGCGAGGGCGACGCCCTGTTCAAAGTGACCAGCCTCGATCCGCTGGTGGCCTACCTGCACGTACCCGAACGCGAGTACAGGCACATCGATCCCGGCCAGCCCGTCGGCATCGAGATCGATGCCCTGGCAGGTGAACGGATCGCCGCGGCGGTCAGCCGGGTAAGCCCGGTCGTCGACCCACAGACCGGCACGTTCAAGATCACCGTGGAAATCGTCGACAGGGAGAGGCGTATCAAGCCGGGCATGTTCGGCCGCATCGGCGTGATTTACGACGTGCATGAAAATGCACTCCAGGTACCGCGCAGCGCGATTATCGAGGACCAGGGCACGGCGAGCGTCTTCGTGGTCGAGGGTGATCGCGCGGTCAGGAGGCCGGTCGTTACCGGTTACGGTAACCGGGGCATGGTCGAGATAACGAGCGGGCTCGAGGACGGCGAACAGGTCGTCACCGTGGGACAGGCCAGCCTGAAGGAGGATTCACGAGTCACCGTCATCGGCCAGGCCGGCAGCACGGAACTCGCGAGGGACGCAAACGCGGCAAACGACGCACTAGCGGAAGCGGATGATGCGGCGGCTGATTGAAATCGCGACCGAGCGCCGCGTCACGGTCGTCATGATCATGGTTGCGGTGGGGCTCTTCGGAATGGTGTCCCTGTCGAGGCTGAATCTGAACCTGTTACCCGACGTCTCCTACCCGACGGTCACCATCCGCACCGAACTCACCGGCGCGGCGCCCGTTGAAGTCGAAAACCTGGTCACCAAGCCGATCGAGGAAGCCGTCGGCGTCATCCGCAACGTCAGGCTCGTCCGCTCGGTTTCCCGCTCCGGGCAATCCGACGTTACGCTGGAGTTCCTGTGGGGAACCGATATGGACGTCGCGGGAGTCGAGGTCCGCGAAAAGCTGGACCTCCTGTTCCTGCCGCTGGAGGCGAGCCGTCCGCTGTTGCTGCGTTTCGATCCCTCGTCCGAACCCATTATGCGGCTCGGGCTTCTGTACGGCGAATCGGCGAATGCAGCGGACGCCGCCGCACCGCGGCTGAAAACATTGCGGCGCCTCGCGGAAGATCGTATCAAGACCGACCTGGAAGCCGAGGAAGGCACCGCCGCCGTAAAGGTCAGCGGCGGCCTCGAGGACGAAATCCAGATCCAGGTCGATCAACAGAAACTGTCGCAGCTCGGCATCGGCATCGAGCAGGTCGCGGAACGGATCCGGGCCGAAAACGTCAATCTCTCGGGTGGCCGCCTGGAGGAAGGCGACCAGCGATTCCTCGTTCGCACGCTGAACGAATTCGAATCGGTCGCGGAGTTCAACGACGCGATCGTCGCCTACGTTGCCGGCCGTCCCGTATACCTGCGTGACATCGCAACGGTCGAACGCGGCTACAAGGAACGCGAGGCCATCACGCGCGTGAAGGGGCGCGAATCGGTCGAGCTCGCAATTTACAAGGAGGGCGACGCGAATACCGTGCAGGTCGCGAATCGCCTCGAGGAGCGCCTGGGCCGCGTTCGCGAGTCGCTGCCCGAAGACATGGAACTCGTCAAGATCTACGATCAGTCGCGCTTCATCTCGTCCGCGGTCGATAACGTCAAGAATGCTGCGCTCGTTGGCGGCCTGTTTGCCATCATCGTGTTATACGGTTTTCTTCGCGACGCCCGCTCGACGGCCATCGTCGGCATCGCGATACCGATCTCGGTCATCGGCACGTTCCTGTTGATGTACACCAATAACGTCTCGCTGAACATCATGTCGCTGGGGGGCATTGCGCTGGCCGTGGGCATGCTCGTCGACAACTCCATCGTCGTGCTCGAGAATATCGTGCGCAAGCGTGAACAGGGCGAGGGTATCGCCGAGTCGGCCACGAACGGCACCTCTGAAGTGGCATCGGCGGTCGTCGCAGCGACGCTTACCACCATCGCGGTCTTTTTTCCGATGGTCTTCATCTCCGGCATCGCCGGGCAGCTGTTTCGCGACCAGGCGCTGACGGTGACCTTCGCGCTGATTTTCTCGCTCATCGTCGCCCTGACGGTAATCCCGATGCTGTCGTCACTCGGCGCCGGCAGCCGCTATGTCGATGAAAATGAGAACGGACCCCCCGGGCGTTTTACGCGGCTCGTCGCGGCCGTCGTCAGGGCGTTCGGATTCCTGTTCCGGGGCGTGCGATGGGTTTTCTGGGCGCTCCTGTGGCTGCCCACGCAGCTGTTCCAGAGACTCTACAGCGCCGCCGCCGCTGTCTACCCGGCACTGTTGCGCTGGTCACTCCGGCACCGCGCCGCGGTCGTCGTCTCCGCGCTGCTGATCTTCGCCGGCAGCATGGCGCTCGTGCCGCGCCTGGGTACCGAGCTGATTCCGCAGCTGTCACAGGGCGAATTCAATGCGGACCTCAGGTTGCCGCCCGGCGCTACCCTGGCGGAGACGGATCGTGCGATCCAGGCAGCGCAGAGCGCCACGCAGGACATCGATACGGTTGCACTCGATTATTCGGTGGCCGGAACCGGCAACCGGCTCGACGCAAACCCCGTCGATGCCGGCGACAACACGGGCACGCTCAGCGTGGCCCTGGTGCCGGGTGCCGGCCGCGACGACGAGAACGCCGCAATGGAGGCGATGCGCCGGAAATTGTCCGCAATCCCCGGCGTGCAATACGAGTTTTCCAGGCCCTCCCTGCTGAGCTTCTCCAGCCCGCTGCAGATCGAGATCGCGGGCTACAACCTCGAGCAACTCGGCCTGGTAAGCCAGGCCGTCGTTTCGCAGATGTCGAACGACGACCGCTTCACCGACATCAGGACAACCGTCGAAAACGGTAATCCCGAAATTCAAATCGTCTTCGACCAGGAGCGTGCCGCGAAACTCGGGCTGGCGGTGCGCGACATCGCAGACCGCGTCGTGGCAAGCGTGCGCGGCGAAGTCGCCACCCGCTATACCTGGCGAGACCGCAAGATCGACGTGCTCGTGCGCAGCGTCGACACGCGCCAGTCCAGTATCGACGAGATCCGCCGCCTGATCGTCAACCCGGAGTCGGCAAGGCCGGTCACGCTCGAGGCCGTCGCAACCGTCGACATTGCCCGCGGTCCCGCCGAAATACGCCGTGTCGCCCAGGAGCGCGTCGCGATCGTCACGGCCAACGTGGCCTCCGGCGATCTCGGCGCCGCTGCCGCCGCCGCGGGCGACATCCTCGACAGCATCCCGATGCCGTCGGGAATCACCGCGGCCGTGTCCGGCCAGAGCGAGGAAATGCAGGACTCCTTCACGTCGATGCAGTTCGCCCTGGCGCTGGCCATCTTCCTCGTTTATCTCGTCATGGCATCGCAATTCGAGTCGCTGATTCACCCGTTCGTAATCCTGTTCACGATCCCTCTGGCACTGGTGGGTGCCGTGCTCGCGCTGTTCGTGACCGGCACGACGATCAACATCGTCGTATTTATCGGCGTCATCATGCTTGCGGGCATCGTCGTCAATAACGCCATCGTGCTCGTCGACCTCATCAACCAGTTGCGCGCGAAAGGCAAGGACCGTTTCGACGCCATCATGGAGGCCGGCACAGCCAGGCTGCGGCCGATATTGATGACCTCGTTGACGACGGCACTCGGTCTGCTGCCGATGGCGTTGGGTTTTGGTGAGGGTTCGGAAGTAAGAACGCCAATGGCAATCACGGTAATCGGCGGACTGCTGGTATCGACACTGCTCACGCTGGTGGTGATCCCGGTCGTCTATTCGCTCATGGATCGCAAAAGCCGCTTCGCAACCGTCGGCCTGGCTGTAACGCAGAGCCGGTCATGAAGCACACGGAGATCGCATTGCGGCGGCCGGTCACCACCGTGGTCGCGTTCGTCGCGCTCGCCCTGGTGGGACTGATCGCCTCCCGCCTGCTGCCGCTCGAGAAGTTCCCGGATATCGAGTTCCCCGGGATCTTCATCCAGATCCCGTACGAGGGATCGTCGCCCGAGGAAATCGAGCGGCTGATCACGCGGCCCGTCGAGGAAGCGCTTGCGACCCTGTCCGGCGTGGAACGCATGTCGTCAACGTCGACGGAAAACGACGCACAGATCTTCCTGCAGTTCGACTGGGACCAGAACATGGGGGCGAAGGGTATCGAGGCCCGCTCCAAGGTCGACGGCATCCGCCATCAACTGCCCGACGACGTCCGCCGGGTGTTCGTGTTCACAGGGTCGCTGGGCGACCAGCCCGTGCTGCAGCTGCGCATCTCCAGCGACCGCGACCTGTCCGACAGTTACGACCTGCTCGATCGCCTCCTCAAACGCCGGCTCGAGCGCATCGACGGCGTGTCCCGCGTCGACCTGCAGGGCGTCGATCCCCGCGAAATTCGCATCCTCCTGAATGCAGACATGATCGCGGCATACGGCATCGACGTGGCCGACCTTCGCGATCTCCTGACACGCAGCAATTTTGCCGTCAATGCGGGACGATTGACCGCCGGCGACCAGCGGCTCAGCGTCCGGCCGCGCGGCGAGTTCGGTTCGGTCGATGACATACGCAATCTCGTCGTCTCCGAGGACGGGCTGCGCCTGGGCGACATTGCACGCGTCGAGCTGCGCACGCCAGAACGAAACTACGGGCGCCATCTCGACCGCAACTATGCAATCGGCGTATCGATCAACAAGACCACGGGCTCCAATCTCGTCGACGTGACGGATCGAGTCATCGCCGAGGTCGAGGAAGTCGGCAAATTGCCGCAAATGAGCGGGATCAATATCTTTCCGCTGGACAATGCGGGCGACAGCGTACGCAAATCGCTCTCCGACCTCCTCAACGCCGGCCTGCTCGGCGGCCTGCTCGCCATCGTCGTGCTGTACCTCTTCCTGCGGCAACTGTCCACGACCCTGATCGTCATCTCCTCGGTGCCGTTCTCGCTCCTGATCACGCTGGGCGCGCTCTATTTTGCCGGGCTCTCGCTGAATATCCTGTCGATGATGGGGCTCATGCTCGCCATCGGCATGCTCGTCGACAACGCGGTCGTCGTCACCGAGAGTATTTTCAGGCACCGGGCGATGGACAAGGCCAGGCCTTTCGACGCTACGCTGAAAGGTGTGCGGGAAGTCGGGACCGCAGTAATTGCGGGCACGGCGACAACCATTATCGTCTTTGCGCCGATCATCGTCGGCACCAAGAACGACATCATGGTATTCCTCACCCATGTGGCCGTAACGATCATCGTTGCCCTGCTGGCCTCGCTCCTGATTGCGCAGACCCTCGTCCCGATGCTCGCGGCCCGGATTCGCCTGCCGAAGCCACCGAAACGGGGCGCACTGATCCCGAGGCTGACCCGGGCTTACACGAACAGCCTTCGCTGGATCATTGCCCACCCCTGGTGGACTGGCCTCGGTATCGCCATGACCTGCGTTATCGGCGTTATGCCCCTGGTGCTGCAGCTGGTCAAGTTCGACATGTTCCCCCAGGACGTCGGCCGGCGGTTGTACATGCAGTATCACATCGAGGGTCGCCATCCGGTGGAACGCGTCGAGGCCGCCGTCGACAAAATCGAAGAATACCTGTTCTCCCGACAGGAGGAATTCAACATCCGTTCCCTCTACAGCTATTACGACCAGGGCCAGGCGCAGTCCGCGTTGCTGTTGACCGAAGAGGAAGACGCGACGCTGTCGACGAAAGAAATCATAAAGCGTATCGAGGCCGATATGCCGACACTCGCCATCGGCAAGCCGTCTTTCCAGTTCGACCAGCAGGGTGGCGGCGAAGGATTCACGGTACAGATTTCCGGCGATTCGACGGAATTGCTGAACCAGCTGGGCAACGAGGTCGCCCGCGCATTGTCATCGATCGAGGGCCTGAAGGACGTGCGCTCCGACGCCGAGTCGGGTGAGAACGAGGTGCGCGTCTCGATCGATCGCGACCGGGCGGCCAAAGCCGGCCTGACCGCTTCGGACATCGCGCAAACGATCGCCATTGCCATGCGTGGCGAAAACATGCGGGAATTTCGCGGGCAGACCGGCGAGATCGAAGTCAGGCTCGCGTTCCGGGAAGACGACAAACAAAGCGTCGAGCAGCTTGCCAACCTGCCGCTGTTTACGCCGGACGGCAAACGCATAAATCTCGGCAGTGTCGCCTCCCTTCACGTCGGGCGGTCGCCGGCGACGATTCGCCGCACGGACAGGCAGACCGCCGTAATCCTCTCCGGCAATCTCGAGGACG
The DNA here is from genome assembly GCA_035465295.1 of Woeseiaceae bacterium. GTDB lineage: Bacteria > Pseudomonadota > Gammaproteobacteria > Steroidobacterales > Woeseiaceae > UBA1847. The sequence goes on from DATHRM010000192.1 coordinate 55,658, forward strand.
GCTTCAGCGCCGAGGACATCAGGCCGGATGTCAGGAGCCTCATGGACCAGATAGAGCTGCCGCCTGGCTACAGCTGGAAAGAAGGTCGCGGCTTCGAGCGGGCGGACGAGACGCAGGCCATGATGGCCACGAATATCCTGCTCGGCATCGCATGTATCTTCCTGGTCATGGCGGCGCTGTTCGAATCGCTGTTATTGCCGTTCTCGATCATACTCGGCTCAATCCTGTTTTCGATATTCGGGGTTTTCCTTTTTTTCGCAGCGACCGGCACGACGTTTTCGTTCATGGCCATGATCGGCATCATGATTCTCATCGGGGTGGTCGTTAACAATGGCATCGTACTCGTCGATCACGTCAACAACCTGCGTGGCGACGGGCTGTCACGAAGCGAAGCAATCGTCGAGGCGGGACGCGACAGGCTGCGGCCGATCCTGATGACCGTCGCCACGACGATTGTCGGACTGACGCCGCTTGCGCTCGGCACCACCCAGATCGGCGGCGACGGGCCGCCTTACTATCCCATGGCCCGCGCCATCATCGGCGGCCTCGCATTTTCCACCATCGTCTCGCTGTTCGTGGTCCCCGCCCTTTATATTTACTTCGACAAGCTGGCGGCATGGGGCAGGAAAGTCATGCGTACCGCACGCCACCAGGGCGCGGCTATTTCAGGCGGTGCCGCTGTTTCGTGAAACGGCGCAGACCGGAGACGGTTGCGGAGACGCCAAGTACCAACAGCAATAACAGGCCGCTTGCGCCACCGCCGCCGCTGTTGACCGTTATCCGGGTCTCGGGCGCAGGGGCATCCCGGTCCATGTCCTCGAGCGGCAGGAAGGCAAGTTCCGACGTATCCTCGGGACCGAAGTAGGCGAGAAACTCGGAGGTGCCGGCATCGAAAACCTCGATGAGGATGTCGTAGTCACCTCTCGGGTAGCCGGATACCAGGTCCGTCACGATGACATAGTCGTCGGCGCCGGACGAACCGAAGATTGTGAAGTCCTCGGTTACCGCGTACTCCTCCCACGGCCCGCCTTCGTAACTCAGGTAAGCCACGGCGTAGATATCCGCCACGGAGTAGTACGTGTCGACGTCGAACAGCAGGTCGATACCGGAATAGTAACCGTCCCGGTCACTATCGCCGTAGAGTTCGACATCCGCGAGATGGAACCAGAAATCCACGTTCGGCGACATCGAAACTCCCGACTCGGCCTTGGATTGCGAGTTCGAGCGGGTCTTCTCCCGGCTTGCACCGTTGGAGCCCAGCGGTTCGTACTCGTCGCGGGTTTCCTTGATGGTGACGGCATTGTCGCGCCCGTCCCCCTTCAGGTGCGTCGAGTAAGTAACGCGTTTGTCGCCTTCGTCCCCGGCGACTGCGGCCGCAGACGTTGCCGAGATCAGAACGAGCAGCGCCGCTGCGAGCAGCAACGCGATTGCAGGTTTCTTGTCCAGCTTTGCCGTGATCATGACTTCATCCTCGGTTTCGTTATTCGACGATTACATTTAACGCGAGAACGCATGAATCAAAGCTGAATTGCTGGGAACCCTGCACGGCGCGTGAGAATATGTAGAAAAGGCTTGTCCCGCTCGAGGTCCTCGTTTATCCGTGGTTCAGGAAACTCCCAGCGCACCGGTCGGTAAAGCGATTGGCCTGTTGCTCTTCGGAGTAATGGGCGGACTCGGGCTGGACCTGTGTGCCAAGGCGATACTCGAGACCTATCCCCTCGAACAGTTCGTCTTTCTTCGCAGCCTCATCGGACTCGTTTTGTTCATCTCACTCGCAGGACGGTTTGGCGGGCTGGGAAGCCTCGTCACGAACCGCTGGCGCTGGCACTTGCTGCGCACCCTGCTTGCATCGGGCGCAATGTTCGGCTTCTTCTTCGGCCTCTCGAAGATGCCACTGATAGACGCATTGACACTGGGCTTCACGGCGCCATTGATCATGACGGCGCTTTCGGTGCCGCTACTGGGCGAACAGGTGGGCTGGCGGCGCTGGCTTGCCGTCATCGCGGGATTCGCCGGCGTGCTGATGATCCTCCGTCCGGGCACGGGTACCCTGTCACCGGCGGCGTTGAGCGTCCTTTTCGCAGCCCTTTGCTACGCCTGCCTCGCAATCACCGCGCGCAAGCTCGCGGATACGGAATCCACATTCGGACTGTCTGTTTACGTCGTCGCCGGACCGATGATCATCGCCGGCTTTCTCTCGATTGACGGGGACTGGATAGCGCCGGATGCTGCAGGCTGGACGTTGTTTCTCGCCGCCGGAACATGCTCGGTAATAGCCTGGATCGGCATGGTTGGCGGTTACCGGCGAGCGCCCCCTGCCGTGCTCGCCCCTTTCGAATACACGGCACTTATCGCGGGCGCGGCAGCGGGCTACCTGATCTGGGATGAAGTGCCTGATCGCTGGGTAATCGCGGGCGCAGTGGTTATTATCTCGTCGGGCCTTTACATCGTGTATCGCGAGATCGGAACCGCTACCTCGATGCGTTACCTGCGCGCGCTCACGGCCAGCGGCAGTGCATTATTGTCGCGGCGCCGCCGTCCGGAGGGAAATCCGGACGCGTGATTCAGCTGTTGTCGACGTCGCCCGCCACCAGCCCGGCGATCTGCGCCGGCGTCACGCCCAGCGCATTCGCAACGCCATTGAAAAAATCGATTTCCAGCGGATTCACGACGTGGTCACTGCGGAAAATGCTCGCCAGTGCATGAATCGTCTCGGCCCGGTGCTCGGGTTTCATCTTGCTCCGTACCTTGGACAGGTACTTTCGCAGATTTGCTTCCGCGTACAGCTCCGCGCGAGCGGCGACCCGCACGTCTGCGGCACTGACGTCCTCCCCGGTGTGCTTCTTGATGATCTCCTGGATCGTCTCGACCTCGATGGACTGGATATTGATGTCCGCGTCGGCGGCTCTTGCGAGGGTCATCAGGAGCACTTCCTTGAACAACTCGTTCTGCTTGTCTTCGCCGATGTCCGAGCCGCCGAAGATGTTCAATACGTTCTTGAGATCTGCGAGTGCCATTACGTCCTCTCTCCCGGGTTCTTGATTGTTCGAATACGGTTGCCGCACGGCTGGCAAGGGCCAGAGTATACACTGCTAGCGGCGCATCGGCTGCCTTTGCCCGTAGGTTAGCGAGCGCCACAGCCACTCCGCAGGCCCGAAGCGGAAATGCCTTAGCCACCATGTACTTAGCAACAGCTGCAGGCCCAACAGGATAACGACGAAACCCTGTTGCGCGAATCGCGGGACCTCCGCATACAGTCCGACACCGTAGCCGTAGAACAGGCTCGTCATGACCAGCGATTGCGCCAGGTAGTTCGACAACGCCATCCTGCCGACCGCGGCGCAACGGGCCACGGCAGCCTGGAATGCGCCCGATTTCACGACGAGCATCACGGCGCCAATGTGACCGAATGCGACCATGATGCTGCCGAAGTAGTTGGGTATACCGCCGTAGCGGGCCACGTAGATCGGATCGAACTGTTGTGCCTCGAGGATTACCGCACTCAGGATTGCAAGCGGCAGCCCCAGGCCGTAACCGAACACGGTCATTTTCCGGTAGAAGCGCGTGCTGCGCTCACCCGAAAGTACACCGAGTTTCATGAGCGCCATTCCGAGCAGCATCAGCCCGCCCACTCTCCACAACACGAATACCAGTGTGCCGCTTACCTGCATGAATGCCACGAACGGAGCGCGGTGTGTCAGGACGTCGACGTAAGACCCCCTGTAGGCAGTCACGTCGGCCGCGATGTCGTCCTCACTCGGTGCGAACAGGGGGCGAATGTCACGCCACTCCTCGAGTTTCTCCCGCTGTTCTTCTTCGAGGGTCGCGCCTTGCGCCTGCTCTGCTTCAATTGCCGCAACGTCTGCCTGCAGCTCCTCCAGGTGGAAAGAGCTGCCGTAATTGATTAAAAGCGTGACCGGCAACACGAAGCAGGCGATCGCGATCAGCGTACGTGGCGACGCTTTGCGAAACAGGAAGACGAGCATGCCCATCAACGCGTAGTGAAAGAGGATATCGCCAAACCAGATGAAGTATCCGTGCAACAGCCCGATCACGAGCAGCCAGGCACTCCGGCGATAGAAGATCGGCGTAAACGGCGTGCCGCGCGCGGCTGCACGATTCATCATCATCACCACACCTGCGCCGTAGAGCATCGAAAAGATGCTCATGAATTTCTGGTCGAAGAACAGGTGGGTGAAAAACCACGTGCCCATGTTCAGCGCATCGGTGCCGCCCATGATCAACGGGTTGTAGTACGCCGCGAACGGCATCGCGAACGCGTACACATTCATTACGAGGATGCCCATTACGGCGACGCCGCGGAGAGCGTCCAGGGCGGGGAGCCGCTCGGCGGCCGTGACAGGGCCGGCGTTCCGGCCGGGCAGCGATTCAGAATAACCGATCAAATGTTACTTGTATACCGTTGTTTTTTGTGAATTATTCCTTGGATTTCTTCGGATTCCGAGACATACTTCTGCTGGGCAAACTACTGAAAGGAGGTGATCCATGTCTAGTGAGATTGCAAGGTTATCGAGAAAACCGTTGGGTCTTGGCCGGATTATGGAGCAACCTTCCGCAATCCTCTGATTCCCCTTTTTTTCGATACTGCACTCACGGAAGGCCGCCCCACAGGGCGGCCTTTCTTGTTGGCACGGACTCGACGCTAGTCTTCTTCTGCAGGCCGGCGCCGTATGCGAACATCGTAGAGGCGGGCGACGTCGCACTCCATCAGATCGCCGATCAGTTCGCCCTGTTTCTCCCAGTCTTCCTGTTCACTGTACCGCTGATAATCCTGCCCGTGCTCCGTGTGGGTATCCCACCCGGAAACCATCTTGAAGTCGTAGTCGAAGTCACCCCCGCCGTATACCGGGAACATCATCCAGGTACCCTCGTGATACCCGGTCTCGGTCTGGTACCGGGCCCAGGCATCGAGGCCTGTCATCAGGTCCGGCCACTTGCTCGAATCCTCGGGTCCCGTGCAGTCGGAAAAAGCGAGCACGATCGTGTCGGGCGCCGGGCCTTCACCCGGTGACTTGAACTCCGTGGTAGCAAAGTTGGTATGCGAATCGCATTCCAGCACTTCGTCGAACTGCCGGCCGATCTCGCCGCCCTTGCTCAGCCACAGGTCGGTTCCCGTACCCATTGCCTCGCCGCTGGGCCAGGAACCCAGCCAGCCGATATCGAAGGTATTCTCACCGTAATAATGAGGTGTCAACGTGATGGCGAAATAATCCTCCCGGCCGTTGTCATCCATCCATTCGTTCCAGTTTTCGATGACTTTATCGAGATCCGCGGAACCCATGCCGGCGCGGTAATTGCAGGTAAATGTCTCCACCGGAACGTAACGTCTCGCTTCCGTTTCGTGGCTGTCGGCGTAGGCCGGGGTCACGCCGAGTGCAATAACGGATGCCGCGGATGCGGCGACGATTCTTTTCATTGTTATTCCCCTATATGTATTGTCGTGGCGCTTGCTGAACGAAGCGCATGGGGGAAGTATAGACGAGGAATCAGCCGACGACGGCGTCCAGCGCCTCGAAAAGGCGATCGACCTCGTCGATCGTGTTGTAGTGCACGGGCCCCACACGGACCACGCCGCCCGACTCGTACATGCCGAGGGACTTCACCACCTCGACCGCGTAATTATGGCCGCTCCACGCGAAAATATTCCGTGCCGCGAGCGCCCGGGCGATGTCGTCGGGTGCGTGCCGTTCATGGGTGAACGCAACGGTCGGGCCGCGTCTCGGCATGGCCTCTGCCGCCGTAATACCGTGGATCGTCAGGCCGGGCAGCGTTTGCAGGCCCCGCACGAGGTAGTCCGCCAGGGTATGTTCGTATTCGGCGATGGCCGCCATGCCGGCGCGCACTTTCTGCCGGCGATCGCCTTCGCCCCCGGCCATCGTCTCCCCGATCCAGGCAAAATACTCCACGGCCGCCGCGGTGCCTGCCATGCCTTCGTGCGAAGCCGTACCGGGCGAGAAACACCAGGGAATCGATCCGGGAGCCGGACGCACCTTGTAGGCCTCGAGGGACTCCAGCACCTCGCGCCGCCCCCACAACGTGCCCTGGTGGGGCCCGAAGAACTTGTAGGGCGAGCACACGAGGAAGTCACAGCCGAACTCCTGCACGTCGTGAACCATGTGCGGCGCGCTCTGCACCGCGTCGATGTAAGTCCATGCGCCGGCATCCCGGGCGATCCCGCAAATCGCCCGGACGTCGTTGATCGTCCCCGTCAGGTTGCTGGCAGCGCATACGCACACCAGCCGCGTTCGCTCGTTGAGCAGGTTTTCGAGTTCCCGCAGGTCGAACTCGAATGTCTGCGTATCGAACGGCAGCCAGCGGACAGTCAGGCCGCAATCACGCGCAAGCAGCACCCACGGTTCCACGTTCGCGTCGTGGTCCATGCGTGACAGGATGATTTCGTCACCGGCATTGAAACATCGACCGATCGAACGCGACACGTGGAACGTCAGCGACGTCATGTTCTGGCCGAACACGATCTCGTCCGCTGAGGGTGCATTGAGAAAGTCCGCCATCGCCTGCTGCGCGTCGGCGACGATGTCACCAACCGCAACCGACGTCCTGAAGTAGCCTCCCATGTTCGCGCTTGCGCCCAGCATGCACTGCGACATTGCGTCGACGACGCGCTGCGGCACCTGGGTGCCGGCCGGGTTGTCGAAGTAGACTCTCGCGAGCCCGTCGTCGGTTTCATGGAGCGCCGGAAATTGCGAACGAATCGCTTCGAGGTCGAGTGTCATGGGAGCGGCGACTTTTATTCTTCGGCCTTGCCGCCCCATTTTTCGCGATGCGCGTCTTCCGCCCGTTGCCGGATTTTCTGGTGCCGCCGGGTCAACAGCAACGAGCTGGGGTCGCAGACCTGCGCCTTGATCAGGCCGAGATCGCTGGCCGCATCGAACAGGCTGGGATACCAGCGTTCCCAGTTCGGCAGCATCTTTTCCACCTGGTCGCGAAGACTCATGGGCCGACTGTAGCCGAGCCCGCCGCGCGTGACAATGACGTGGATCTGAATTTGAGCGCTACTGGCCGCTCAGGTTTCTTCCAGCATCTTTATCAGCGTTATGCCCGCTGCAAACGCCATTCCGCCCATGACAATCAGCTGGATCTGCGGCAGGAATTGCATCGGCACACTGGCCAGCTCGACAGGCATGACGTTCAGCAAGGGCAACAGCGCGTTGATGAGCTGCAACGCCGGCTTCAACGCAAAAGCCACGCCAACCAGGATAGCAACCGGCAGCGCCAGCCGGTTAATCCAGATCCGGCGCCGGATCGTCGAAACGATACCGTCGCTGAAGCCGTCGTCGGCGATCGGCTCTGCCTCGAAAGCCGATGCCAGGAGGCGGTCCAGTGCATCTGATGTCTTGTCAGCCATATGTATGATTTTCGATTTCAAACTGCGTCCTGATCCTTTCCTTGGCGCGGTGGATAATCGACTTCACCGTGCCGGCGGGCAAATCGGTAGCTTCCGAGATCTCCCGATGCGAAAGACCGCACGCATACGAGAAGATCATAATTACCCGCTCCTGTTCGTTCAATGCCGCCAGCAAGGTATCGAGGTCCAGCTCGGTTTCCGGCGTGCTCTGATTCGCAACCGGAACGCGGTCCGCCTCGTGGCCCGCCTGTTCGAGGATTTCGTGATAGCGCTTCGACTTCCTTTTTGCCTGCAGGAACGTCGTGTACGCGACTTTCAGTACCCAGCCGATGAAGCTCCCGGACCCCGAGTAAGTATGGATCTTGTCCCATACGTGCAGGAAGCAGTCCTGCGCCAGGTCGTCCGCGAGCGTTTCGTCCCGCGCCAGCTTGCGCAGGAAGTTTCGGACCTGCGACTGGTGGCGCCGGACGAGTTCGCCGAATGCGTTCGCATCCTGGCTGGCCACTACGCGCGCGACGAGAAGCTGGTCGTCTATCGTTCCTCTCCCGGATACCCCGTGCGGGCTCAGCCCGACTTGCCGAACCGGTGCATCAGGAGAAACCCGGCACCGATCGACAGCGGGAACATGGCAATGCCCATCAGCGGCCCGAGCGCGTCGTCTTCCTCCAGGAACAGCGCAAAAAGCGCGATCGCTATGGCGAGTACGACGCTGATGACACCGCGGCGCAAGTCGCGCTGCGGCGACACGGGCGGATTGACGAGATTCTCGATCAGCTCGGGCGACAGGCCCTGGCCTTTCTCGATCGCCGTGCGGATGGTCTGCTGCAGATCCCTTTTCGCCTTGTAACGAAACCAGACCCACAGCGACAACACGACCGAAAGGCCGATAAACATCGACAGGGGCACCCAGACATCACTCGGATTCATCATCGAACTCCTTGTTTGAGGTAAATAGGTAGCTATCTTCACCTGTTAGATGAGTGTCGCCCGGCATTTGGATGCGCAAAAAGTTCGATTTTATTTTCTTAAATATCAATAAGTTGCGACATTCCTGATACTCGCGCCGCGCGTCCATAACCCCGCAGGGCGGCCCGGCGCGTTTTTACCGGGCATGAACATCAGGGCCAGACTGCAGGATCCACGCTACTACCAGATTGCGGTGCTGGGCACCCTTGTCAGCTACGGCATACTCGCGCTGGATTTCGGCATACGCCTCGAGAACGCGGTCGCGATCTTGGTGACGGCGCTCCTTGTCCAGTTTGCCGGAACCCGGGCAGCCGGACCAGCGCGGTTCGATCCGTTGAGCCCCCTGATCACGTCCCTGTCGCTGACCTTGCTGTTGCGCACC